>NZ_JBYSXC010000043.1:0-637 GCF_058781795.1 Cupriavidus sp. FW306-1B-F12B | reverse complement strand
ATCGCCGAGACCTGCGAGTTCGAGGAAATCGCCCACCTGCTGGTGCACGGCAAGCTGCCGACCAAATCCGAACTGGCTGCCTACAAGGCCAAGCTCAAGAGCCTGCGCGGGCTGCCCGCCAATGTGAAGGCCGCGTTGGAATGGGTGCCCGCCAGCGCCCACCCGATGGACGTGATGCGCACCGGCGTGTCGGTGCTGGGCACCGTGCTGCCGGAGAAGGAAGACCACAACACCCCGGGCGCGCGCGACATCGCCGACCGCCTGATGGCCAGCCTCGGCTCGATGCTGCTGTACTGGTATCACTACAGCCACAACGGCCGCCGCATCGAAGTCGAAACCGACGATGACTCCATCGGCGGCCACTTCCTGCACCTGCTGCACGGCGAGAAGCCGTCGGCACTGTGGGAGCGCGCCATGAACACCTCGCTCAACCTGTACGCCGAGCACGAATTCAACGCCTCGACCTTCGCCGCCCGCGTGATCGCCGGCACGGGCTCGGACATGTTCTCGTCGATCAGTGGCGCCATCGGCGCGCTGCGCGGCCCCAAGCACGGCGGCGCCAATGAAGTCGCGTTCGAGATCCAGAAGCGCTACGACAACCCGGACGAGGCCCAGGCCGACATCACCCGCCGCGTCG
>NZ_JBYSXC010000005.1:0-403651 GCF_058781795.1 Cupriavidus sp. FW306-1B-F12B | reverse complement strand
AAAGACACTGCCAGCCAGTCTAGTTGTGTTACCCATGTCCCCGAACAGGTGTTACCTATGTCCCCGGTCTATACACCCCTCATGGGGAGAGGGAGCACCCCAGCGGTGATTCAGTGGTGGTGGTGGCGTATGCCACCCGTCAAGCCGACAAAAGCCAAATACAAAAGGGGCCCCGCAAGCGGGGCCCCTTCTTCATGTCAGCCTGACTGGGCAGCTTACACCGTCACGCCGTCGGCCACTTCCTTGAAGTCCTCGATCTGGTCGAAGTTCATGTACTTGTAGATCTTGTCGCCATTGGCGTTGAGCACGCCCATGTCGGCCATGTACTCTTCCTTGGTCGGAATGCGGCCCAGGCGCGAGCAGATCGCCGCCAGTTCGGCGGAACCCAGGTACACGTTGGTGTTCTTGCCCAGGCGGTTCGGGAAGTTACGCGTGCTGGTCGACATCACCGTGGCGCCTTCGCGCACCTGTGCCTGGTTGCCCATGCACAGCGAGCAGCCCGGCATTTCGGTGCGGGCACCGGCGGTGCCGAACACGCCGTAGTGGCCTTCCTCGGTCAGCTGCTTCTGGTCCATCTTGGTCGGCGGAGCCACCCACAGCTTGACCGGGATGTCGCGCTTGCCTTCCAGCAGCTTGGAAGCTGCGCGGAAGTGGCCGATGTTGGTCATGCACGAACCGATGAACACTTCGTCGATCTTGGCGCCGGCCACCTCGGACAGCGTCTTGACGTCGTCCGGGTCGTTCGGGCAGGCCACGATCGGCTCATGCACGTCGGCCAGGTCGATCTCGATCACGGCGGCGTACTCGGCGTCGGCGTCCGGCTCCAGCAGCCTGGGATCGGCCAGCCACGCTTCCATGGCCTTGATGCGGCGCTGCAGGCTGCGCGGGTCCTGGTAGCCCTGGGCGATCATCCACTTCAGCAGCGTGATGTTGCTGTTGATGTATTCGATGATCGGGTCCTTGTTCAGGCGCACCGTGCAACCGGCGGCCGAGCGCTCAGCCGATGCATCCGACAGCTCGAATGCTTGCTCGACCTTCAGGTCGGGCAGGCCTTCGATTTCCAGGACGCGGCCCGAGAAGATGTTCTTCTTGCCTTGCTTGGCCACGGTCAGCAGGCCTTGCTTGATCGCGTACAGCGGAATCGCGTTGACCAGGTCGCGCAGCGTCACGCCGGGCTGCATCTTGCCCTTGAAGCGGACCAGCACCGATTCCGGCATGTCCAGCGGCATCACGCCGGTGGCGGCGGCAAAGGCCACCAGGCCCGAACCTGCGGGGAAGCTGATGCCGATCGGGAAGCGGGTGTGCGAATCGCCGCCGGTGCCGACGGTGTCGGGCAGCAGCATGCGGTTCAGCCACGAGTGGATCACGCCGTCGCCCGGGCGCAGCGAGATGCCGCCGCGCGTGCTGATGAACTCGGGCAGCGTGTGGTGGGTCTTGACGTCGACCGGCTTCGGGTAGGCGGCGGTGTGGCAGAACGACTGCATCACCAGGTCGGCCGAGAAGCCCAGGCAGGCCAGGTCCTTCAACTCGTCGCGGGTCATCGGGCCGGTGGTGTCCTGCGAGCCAACCGAAGTCATCTTCGGTTCGCAGTAGGTGCCCGGGCGGATGCCCTTGCCTTCAGGCAGGCCGCAGGCGCGGCCGACCATCTTCTGCGCCAGCGTGAAGCCCTTGCCGGTATCGGCCGGGTTCTGCGGCAGGCGGAACAGCGTCGACGGGGCCAGGCCCAGCGCTTCGCGCGCCTTGGCGGTCAGGCCACGGCCGACGATCAGGGGAATACGGCCGCCAGCGCGGACTTCATCGAACAGCACGTCGGACTTGACCTTGAACTCGGCGATCACTGCGCCGTCCTTCAGGGCCTTGCCTTCATACGGGCGCAGTTCGACCACGTCGCCCATTTCCATCTTCGACACGTCCAGCTCGATCGGCAGCGCGCCGGCGTCTTCCATGGTGTTGTAGAAGATCGGGGCGATCTTGTTGCCCAGGCACACGCCGCCGAAGCGCTTGTTCGGGATGAACGGGATGTCTTCGCCGGTGAACCACAGCACCGAGTTGGTGGCGGACTTGCGGCTGGAGCCGGTACCGACCACGTCGCCCACGTAGGCGACCAGGTGGCCCTTTTCCTTCAGCGATTCAATGAACTTGACCGGGCCGCGCTTGCCGTCTTCTTCCGGCTGGAACGCAGCGCCTTCGCGCTTGTTCTTCAGCATCGCCAGCGCGTGCATCGGGATGTCCGGGCGGGTGGTGGCGTCCGGAGCCGGCGACAGGTCGTCGGTGTTGGTTTCGCCCGGCACCTTGAACACGGTGATGGTCAGGCTTTGCGGCACTTCCGGACGGCTGGTGAACCACTCGGCGTCGGCCCAGCTTTGCAGCACGGCCTTGGCGTTGGCATTGCCCTGGTCGGCCTTTTCCTTCACGTCGTGGAAGGCGTCGAACATCAGCAGGGTCTTCTTCAGCGCTTCGGCGGCGACGGTGCCGACTTCGGCATCGTCCAGCAGCTCGATCAGCGGCGAGATGTTGTAGCCGCCCAGCATGGTGCCCAGCAGCTCGGTCGCCTTGGCGCGCGAGATCAGCGCGCACTTTTCCTTGCCCAGCGCCACGGCGGCCAGGTACGAGGCCTTGACCTTGGCGGCGTCATCCACACCGGCCGGCACGCGGTAGGTGATCAGATCCACCAGGGTCTGCTCTTCACCGGCGGGCGGGTTCTTCAGCAGTTCGACCAGCTCGGCCGTCTGCTTGGCGGTCAGGGGCAGAGGGGGGATGCCAAGCGCGGCGCGCTCGGCCACATGTGCGCGATAGTTTTCAAGCATGGGAACCTGCTGAGTAATTAGGTTTAGAAAATCTCGTTACGTCGCGATTGTAGTCTGAAGCCGCCCCCTGGTCAAATGTCTTATATCTTATATAAGAGTGAAAACCAAAAACATCATGCAAATCAAGGCACTGGAAACTGGAGGACGTGCGAACCCACATGAATCACTACCCGACTAGCGTAGTAGGGAATGCATGGCGGCGCTCCCGCGACCTGCCCGGCGGCCCGGCCAGGAATCGTGGCAGCTTGCACCGGCACTCAAGTTCACACGACATCAAGCGTTAACCAGCCTGCAGGCGCGCATCACGAAGCGCCCGCTCGCTTTAGCGCCCTGCTTCGCAGATAGCTTGCCGTGCCTGCTCCCTTTCCGCTCAAATGGCCAAGCTGAAAGGGTTTCCCCCTTTTTTTCGGCCCTTTGCTGGCCTGCGATTCCGGAAGAATGGCAGGCATTCCGATACAGGCTTCTCATGGCGAACACGGCTTCCCCTCCCCGGACTGGCAACACAGGCAAGCGCGGCCGGCTGCTGCTGATCGGCGCCGGCGTGCTGGTGGTGGCACTGGGCGCCGGAGGCTTCGTGCTGGGCAGCGTGCTGAGCAACCGCCAGCCGGCGGCGCCCGCCGCGCCCGCCGCCCCGGTCGTGCCGCCGCCGATCTTCGTGCCGCTGGACGCGTTCACCGTCAACCTGCGCAGCGACGACGGCGACCGCTTCCTGCACACCGGCCTGTCGCTGAAGGTGGCCGATGCCGAGACCCAGGCTCGCCTGGCCCAGTACCTGCCCGAGGCACGCAGCCGCATCCTGCTGCTGCTGTCGGCCAGGCAGCCGGCCGACCTGGCCACCGTCGAAGGCAAGCGCAAGCTGGCCGACGACATCCGCGACACCATCAGCAAGCCGTTTGCCAGCGGCCTGCCGGCGCAGCGGGTGCTGGACGTGCTCTTCACCTCTTTCGTGGTGCAGTAAGCGCAAGCCAGGGCCGCACCGGATTCATCCATAACGCCGCACAAGGGGCAGGACACTAGATGGCCTACGACAAGTTCCTCTCGCAAGACGAGGTCGACGAGCTGCTCAAGGGCGTATCCGGCGAAGCCGATACGCCCAAGGCCAGCGAGCCTGCGCTCGACGAGGGCGGTGTGCGCCCCTACAACCTGGCCACGCAGGAACGCATCATCCGCGGCCGCCTGCACACGCTGGAAATCATCAACGAGCGCTTTGCGCGCTCGATGCGCACGGCGCTGTTCAATTTCATCCGCCGCGGCGCGGACATCACCGTGGGCAGCATCAGGATCGAAAAGTTCGGCGACTTCGCGCGCAACCTGCCGATGCCGACCAACCTGAACCTGGTCCACCTGAAGCCGCTGCGCGGCACGGCGCTGTTCGTCTACGACCCGAACCTGGTGTTTCTGGTGGTGGACAACCTGTTCGGCGGCGACGGCCGCTTCCACACCCGCGTGGAAGGCCGCGACTTCACCCAGACCGAGCAGCGCATCATCCAGCGCATGCTGGAGCTGACGCTGGCCAGCTACGGCAACGCCTGGCGCACCGTGCACCCGATCGAGACCGAGTACATCCGCTCGGAGATGCACCCCAAGTTTGCCAAGGTCGCCACCCATAACGAGGCCGTGGTGACCACCGCCTTCCATATCGAACTGGGCGCCGTCGGCGGGCAGCTCCACGTGTGCCTGCCGTACGCGATGATCGAGCCGCTCAAGGACCTGCTGATGAATCCGCTGCAGGACGAGAAGGAAGTCGACAAGGGCTGGGTCACGCAACTGTCCACGCAGCTGCGCGCGGCCGAGGTGGAGCTGGTGGCCGAGTTCGCGCACCTGCAGAGCACCGTGGCCGAAGTGCTGGCGATGCGCGCCGGCGACGTGCTGCCGATCGAGCTGCCGGAGAAGGTGTTCGGCAAGGTGGACGGCGTGCCCGTCATGCAATGCGGCTTCGGCACGATGAACGGCCAGTACGCGCTGCGGGTAGAACGAATGATCAATCACCAGGACGGCGATTCCCACCTGGACACCGAGGACAGCGATTATGAGTGACGGCATCGAGGACAAGCCCGTCGATCCGATGGACGACTGGGCCAGCGCGCTGGCCGAGCAGACCAGCGCCACATCCGCCGGGATCCCCGCAGCTGCCGCACCGGCGGCCCAACCCGCGGCCACTCCGGCCGCCGCCACCGTGTTCCAGCCGCTGGCGAAGGAAGCGCCGAGCGGCTTCCGCAACGATATCGAGATGATTCTCGATATCCCGGTGCAACTGACCGTGGAACTGGGCCGCACCAAGGTGCCCATCAAGAACCTGCTGCAGCTGGCGCAGGGCTCGGTGGTGGAGCTGGACGGCCTGGCCGGCGAGCCGATGGACGTGCTGGTCAACGGCTACCTGATCGCGCAGGGCGAGGTGGTGGTGGTAAACGACAAGTTCGGCATCCGCCTGACGGACATCATCACGCCGTCCGAGCGCATCCGGAAGCTGAACAAATGAGCATGCAGACGCGCGCCAGCCTGGCCGTGCTTGCGGCGCTGCCGGGGGCCGCCATGGCCGCCGACGGCACGCACGCGCCGGCCATCAGCGGCGCGGCCAGCCTGGCGCAGGCCGGGCTGGGGCTGTTCGCCATCGTCGCGCTGATCCTGGGCATGGCCTGGGTGGCCCGGCGTGCCGGCCTGGTCCGTCACGCCACCGGCGGCGCGATGAAGGTGGTCGGTAGCACCATGCTCGGCGCACGCCAGCGCCTGGTGCTGGTGGAAGTAGGCGATACCTGGCTGGTGCTGGGCGTGAGCCCCGGCGAAATCCGGCCGCTGCATACCCTGCCTGCGGGCACCACCGCAGCCAATCCCCTCGCCGCCACCGGCGGTGCAGGCCCTTCGCAACAGCCGGGTGGCGGCACCTTTGCCGAAAAGCTGCTGCGTTCGATGCAAAATCACTTCAAGTCATGAATTCCCCGCGTGCCGCGCTGCGGCGCCCGCTGCCGGGCCCGCTGCTGTCCCTGCTCGCGCTGATGCTGACCATTGCCGCGCTGGCGCCCGCGCCGGCCTGGGCCCAGGCACTGCCCGGCGTCATCAGCAAGCCCGCCCCGGGCGGCGGCCAGATCTGGTCGCTGCCGGTGCAGACGCTGGTGCTGCTGACCTCGCTGTCGTTCCTGCCGGCAGCGATGCTGCTGATGACCGGCTTCACCCGCATCATTATCGTGCTGGGCCTGCTGCGCAGCGCACTGGGCACCGCCACCTCGCCGCCCAACCAGGTGCTGGTGGGCCTGTCGCTGTTCCTGACCTTCTTCGTGATGGCACCGGTGTTCGACCGCGTCTACAACGACGCCTACAAGCCGCTGTCGGAAAACAAGATCAGCCTGGAAGCCGCCGCGGCCAAGGCCGCGGAGCCGCTCAAGGCCTTCATGCTGCGCCAGACCCGCGAGAAGGACCTGGCCATGTTCGCGCAGATGGCCAAGGCGCCTGAAATGCAGGGCCCCGAGGAAGTGCCGCTCAGCATCCTGGTGCCGGCCTTCGTCACCAGCGAGCTGAAGACCGCGTTCCAGATCGGCTTCACCATCTTCATCCCGTTCCTGATCATCGACCTGGTCGTCGCCAGCGTGCTGATGGCGATGGGGATGATGATGGTGCCGCCGGCCACCATCTCGCTGCCGTTCAAGCTGATGCTGTTCGTGCTGGTCGACGGCTGGCAGCTGCTGCTGGGTTCGCTGGCGCAGAGCTTCATGAACTGAGGCGGCCCCAGCGCCCGCCACCCACCGCAGAGTCCGAGCCATGACACCCGAGACCGTAATGACCATCGCCACCCAGGCGATGAAGATGACCCTGCTGCTGGCCGCCCCGCTGCTGCTGGTGGCGCTGGCCGCCGGCCTGGTGGTGAGCCTGTTCCAGGCCGCGACGCAGATCAACGAGATGACGCTGAGCTTCATCCCCAAGCTGATCGCGCTGTTCGCCACCATGGTGCTGGCCGGGCCGTGGATGATCAATTCCATGGTCGACTACATGCGCGGGGTGTTCCAGAGCATTCCCGCGCTGGCGCACTGACGCTGGCCAGACCCCCGCCCTTCCGCCCCTGACTCCCCGCCGTGGTCGAATTCACCTCAGCCCAGCTCTACAGCTGGCTCGCGGCGTTCCTGTGGCCCTTCTTCCGCATCCTGGCCCTGATCGGCACCGCGCCGCTGTTCGGTGAGTCCACCATCCCGCGCCGCGCCAAGATCGCGCTGTCCGCGATGATCGCGATGGTGGTGTCGCCCACCATCGCGCAGCTGCCGGTGGTGCCGGTGTACTCCTTCGGGGGGCTGATGATCATCCTCAACGAAGTCGGCATCGGCCTGGCCACCGGCTTCGCCATGCGGCTGGTCTTTGCCACCGTGCAGCAAGCCGGCGAAATCATCGGCCTGCAGATGGGCCTGTCCTTTGCCTCGTTCTTCGACCGCGCCGCCGGCGGCCAGACCATGGTGCTGTCGCGCTTCCTGAACCTGATCGCGATGCTGCTGTTCCTGGCGCTGGACGGCCACCTGCTGATGCTGGGCGCGCTGGTCGACAGCTTCAACGGCCTGCCCATCGGCGGCACGCCGCTGTCCGCCGGCGGCGCCATGGCCGTGGCCCGCGCCGGCAGCATGGTGTTCTCGTCCGGACTGCTGCTGGCGCTGCCGATGATCGCGGCGCTGCTGACGCTGAACCTGGCGATGGGCATCCTGAACCGCGCCTCGCCGCAACTGTCGATCTTTGCGGTCGGCTTCCCGGTCACGCTGTCCGGCGGCCTGCTGGTGCTGATGCTGGTGATGCCGCAGATGGGCACCTACATGCAGCACATGATCGAGGCGGGGCTGGAGGCAGTCGGGACGGTGCTGGGGCAGTTTGCGCGGTAGGTTTGCGTATTATCTTAGATCTCGAATATTACTTGACATGGCGCATGGAAGGACTAGTATTGCGCCATGTACTTCGATCTCTAAGATTTCTGAGGTACCGCAACCACCGTTCAGGAGCCCTTCATGTACGACATTTTCGCCACCGACAAGCTGATCGACCTCTGGCTGACCGAAGACATCGGCATCTGCGACTTGACCGTCCAGACCATGATTGAACCGGGAGAGACCGGCACCTTCTGCATGAACGCCCGCGAGCCGATGCTTATCGCCGGCATCGACGTGGCGGCACGCATCTTCGCGCGCTACGATCCGACGCTGTCGGTCGATGTGCGCGTCGCCGACGGCGACAAGGTTGAAAAAGGCGCGGTGCTGCTTAACGTGAGCGGCAATGCACGCAGCGTCCTGACGGCCGAGCGCACCGCTCTTAACATCATGCAGCGGCTGTGCGGCATCGCCAACCATACGGCAACCTATGCCCAGGCTATTGCCCATACCAAGGCGCGCCTGATCGACAGCCGCAAGACCACGCCGGGCCTGCGCGCGCTGGAAAAGCATGCGGTGACCTGCGGCGGCGGCCTGAACCACCGGCTGAGCCTGGACAACGGCGTGATGATCAAGGACAACCACATCGCCGTATGCGGCAGCATCGCTGCCGCCGTGGCACGCGTGCGCCGCAAGCTGCCCGTGCTGACCAAGCTGGAAGTGGAATGCGACCGGCTGGAACAGGTGCACGAGGCACTGGCAGCCGGTGTCGACGTGATCATGCTGGACAACATGTCGGTGCCCGACATGAAGGAAGCCGTGCAGATCGTCAATGGCCGGACCAAGGTCGAGGCATCAGGCGGCATCCGCCTGGAAACGATCCGGGCCGTGGCGGAAACGGGCGTGGACTATATCTCCACGAGCAAGATCACCCAGTCCGCCCCTGCCGTCGACATCGGGCTCGACGAAGCCTGACACCGGGGGGACCAGCCCCCTGATCGCTCTAACCGATTCACGCCTTCTACCCAAGGCATTCACCCTTGCCGGTCTCGCCCGGCGAGGGTCTTTTCCGTTGCGGGTCGTCTACAGGTCCGAGAGCAGGCGCCCCACCTCCTGTGTGGACGGGACCCGCCGGCCATGTTCCGCCGACGCGGCTTCGTCGGCGACCAGCCGCTTCGCAATCGTGATCAGCACGCGGCGCGTGGTCAGCACGTCTTCTTCGCTCAGCCCTTCCACGCTGAGTTCATTCACCTCGGTCGCCAGCGGTTCAAGCTTGCGGCGCAGCGCGCGTCCGGTCTTGCTCAGGAACACATGCACCTTCTTCTTGTTGCCGGGAAGGTGCGTGCGTTCCACGTAGCCCAGCGCCTCCAGCGCCTTGACTGCCGCAAACGTCGTCGGCTCGGTCACCCCGGCGCGTTCGCTCAGCTCTCGCTGCGACACGCCGTCATGGCGCCACAGGATACGCAGGATAGTCCAGTGGCCATACGAAACCGAATGTTCCGCCAGCCGCAGCTGCAGCGCCCGGATATAGGCCCGGGCGGCATCCTTCACCAGGTGGGCAAGCCGTTCTTCATCGGCTTCATCCGCAGGCGTGATCGGGACCGGAGCATCCGGTTTCTTTGTAGCCATAGTCGTGAGGGAAAGTAGAGCGTATGCATGCGGCACCGGACGACCCGATGCCAGCGACAGCGCACATGATAGCGCCTCCGGCGCCCGCACGCCGACACCACCGCTTCATCGGCAACGCCCCTCCATGTAGCGTTCACTCCATCAGTGCACGATGCCCGCAACCCATGCATGGGGCACCGTCACCGCGCACCCGTATCCCCGTGTTTTCCCCTACAAGCCCGCGAATCCCGCGTACACACTGGATTTGCGGGCGCTGGCGCGTTGCTTGCATTACCTTAGACATCGAACTTATCTTGACACCCCCCTGGCCGGTGCTAGCATAGCCGCATAACTTCGACATCTAAGGTAATGCTCATGAAGGCGACCGGCACATTCTTCTTTGTTGTGGGGCCCAGTGGCGCTGGCAAGGACTCCCTGATCGACGGTGCACGTGCCGCGCTCGACGGCGACTACGTTTTTGCGCGGCGCGTCATCACGCGTCCCGACGGGTCTGCTGGCGAAGCGCACGAAGGTGTCACGGAGACCGAGTTCGCGCGGCGCCAGCGAAGTGGAGAGTTCCTGGTGACCTGGGACGCGCACGACCTGCGCTACGGATTGCCCAGGTCCCTGATGTGCGAGCTCGAACGCGGCCGCAACGTCGTGGCCAATGGCTCGCGCGGCGTTATCGCGGAACTTGCGGCGCGCTTGCCTCGTTTCGTGGTGGTCCTGGTAACGGCACCACATGACGTGCTTGCCCGGCGCATTGCCGCACGCGGGCGGGAATCGGGCGACCAGGTTGCCAGCCGCGTGGCACGCGCGGGAGCTCCGGTGCCGCCACACGTCCCCTGTATCACGGTGTCGAACGACAGCACGCTGGAAGCAGGCACGGCACGCTTTGTCGAAGCCTTGCGCAACGGCACCAGGGCATCCGCCGCCGAACGGCCGGCCAGCCGCACCAACCTGATGGCCAAGCTGCGCGGCGAGCCGCTCGACGAAGCTGCCTACGTCGCCGTGCTGCAGGACGCCATCGCCGGGCGCTACACCGAGGCCGAGCTGACCGAGTTCCTCGTTGCCGCAACCCGCACGCTCACGGACGAGGAAGTGGTGGCACTGGCGCGCGCGCGTACCACCTTCACACCCCGCATCGACTGGGACGAACCGGTAGTCGTCGACAAGCATTCGATGGGCGGCGTTCCCGGCAGCCGCATCACGCTGATCGTGGTGCCGATTGTCGCGGCCTACGGGCTGGCGATGCCCAAGACATCGTCGCGCGCGATCACCTCTGCCGCCGGCACCGCCGATGCCATGGAGACCATCGCACGGGTCGACCTGGCGCACGAGGACGTGCGCCGCTGCGTGGCCCAGGCGCGCGCCTGCATCGCCTGGAACGGACGGCTGAACCATTCCGTGGTCGACGATGTGATGAACGCCATCACGCGGCCGCTGCGGCTGGATTCGCGGCGCTGGTCGGTGGCGTCGATCCTGTCGAAGAAGTACACCGCCGGCGCCACCCATGTCATCGTCGACCTGCCCTACGGGCCGCAAACCAAGCTGGCAACGCGCGCCGACGCCGAGGCGCTGGGCGCGCTGTTCGAACACGTCGGCAAGGGACTGGGCCTGCACGTACGCGCACTGGTCACGGACGGCAGCCGCCCGATCGGGCGCGGCATCGGCCCCGCACTGGAAGTGCGCGACGTCCGACTCGTGCTCGACAACGCTCCCGATGCGCCCGCCGACCTGCGTGACAAGGCCCTGCGCTTTGCCGGCGAAATCATCGCATTCGATCCCCGCGTGGGCTCCCCCGAACACGGCATGCAAATTGCGGCGGCGCTGCTGCATGAAGGCAAGGCCAGGGCCGCGTTCGAGCGCATCGCCGCCGCGCAGGGCGTTCGCTGCGATCCAGTGGCGCCGGGTACGCATACGCTGGTCGTTCCCGCCGCCACGCAGGGCCGGGTCACGGGCGTCGATGGCCTGCAGATTTCCGGCGTGGCGCGCGCCGCCGGCGCGCCGCGCGATGGCGGTGCCGGGGTCGACATGCTGTGCGCGATCGGTGCAAGGGTGGCGCCAGGGCAACCGCTCTACCGTATTCACGCCGGCTTCGCTGAAGCGCTAGAGGCGGCTGCGGCACTGGTGCGCGCCGGCGGCGAGTGCTGCCAGGCGGTGCGTATAGACCCCGATTGACCGGCTTTCCCGCTTCCTTCACCCTAACCGACGAGGCATATCAATGAGACCCCTATCCGTCGTCAGCAGTCTGGCATCGCTCCTGTTTGTCGCAGGCAGCCTGGGCACCCTGCCCGGGCGCGCCGAAGCCAATATCGCCAGTACCTTCCCGCAAAAGCCGATCCGCATGGTGGTGACGTTCCCGGCCGGAGGGGGGACCGATTCTCTCGCGCGCCTGATCGGGGCCGACATCAGCAAGTCGCTGGGGCAGCCGGTGGTGATCGACAACCGGCCCGGCGCCAGCGGCAATATTGGCGCCGAGTTCGTCGCCAAGAGTCCCGCCGACGGCTATACGCTGCTCATCGTCAACAGCAGCTTTGCCATCAACCCGAGTGTCTTCAAGAAGCTGCAGTTCAATCCCAAGTCCGATTTCAGCGCCGTCATCACCTTCGCTTCGGTGCCATCGGTGATCGCCGTGCCATCGCACTCGAAACTCCGCACTTTCAGCGACCTGCTGGCGGCGGGCAAGAGCGCCTCCCCCCCCAGCTATGCGTCGTGCGGCAACGGCACCCCGCAGCATCTGGCAGGCGAACTGCTCAAGGTTTCGGCAAGGATGGACATGCTGCACGTGCCATACAAGGGTTGCGCCCCCGCCATCGCCGACGTACTCGGCAACCAGGCCGATGTCAGCGTCAACACGCTGACCAACACCATCCCCTACCTGAAAAGCAACAAGCTGCGCGCGCTGGCCGTCACATCGAAGGCACGCTCGCCGTTCCTGCCCGACGTACCCACCGTGAGCGAGCTTGGCGTGGCCGGCTATGACGTCGACCAGTGGTTCGGCATCCTCGCCCCGGCAAATACGCCGCCCGAGATCGTGCAAAGGCTCAACACGGAAATCGCCAGGGCCATCGCCAAGCCCGAGGTCAAGGCATCGCTGACGCAACTCGGCTTTGCCACGACGACAAGCACGCCCGCTGAATTCCAGAAGCTGGTGAGTTCCGACATCGATCGCTGGCAGAAATTCACGACGAAGATCAATCTGCTCGTCGACTGACCCGGCTGGGGCACCGGCCAGGCCACAGCAGGCGGATCCCCCCGACTTCCCGTAGTACATCGTTGCCACGCGGGCGCAAGCCAGCCCCCGTGAGAGCGTGTTCGTGCCTGCGGGATGGCCGCGACGATCCGGTGGCGCCGGGCCGCCTCCAGGCCGGATCAGAAGCCGACCGTCGCCGACATCATCAACGTGCGCGGCTCGCCAATGGCCAGGCCGCCATAGCTGTCCACCGCCGCCCAATAACGGCGGTCGAACACATTGCGCAGATAGAGGCGAAGAATCGCGTCTTTCCCGGCCATCCTGGTCCGGTAGCGCGCACCCAGGTCCACGCGCGTCCAGGCTGGCAAGCTCTGGGTATTGGCCTGGTCAACATACTGGCGCCCGGTGTAGGCAAGCGCGCCGCTCAGTGTCAGGCCGGGAAGCCAGGCGGCATCCCATTCGGCGCCAAGGTTCACCTGCAGCGACGGGGCGCCGATGACGGACCTGCCCACCGTGCCGGCGTCCGCGTCGCGGGTGATGGTTGCGTCAAGCAGTGCAGCGCTCGCCAGCAAGCGCACGTTGCTGGCGAGCTCGCCGTACAGCCCGAACTCGAGACCCCGGCTACGCTGCTCGCCGTTGACGGCGAACCACGAGCCAGCAAGCTCCCCGCCGGGCTTGCTGATCTGGAATGCGCTGATGGTGGCGCGCATGCCGCCTTGTTCCAGCTTTACCCCTACCTCGTACTGGCGCGACTTGTACGGGGCGAACACTTCACCGGCATTGCTGGCACTACCCGGCGCGATTTCGCCCTTGCTGAGCCCCTCGATACGATTGGCGTAGAACGATACCTGCTGCCAGGGCCTGACCACCAACCCCGCCAGCGTCGTCCACGCGCCCTGGTCGTAGCGCGAGGCCAGTCCTCCGTCCGCGTTGAAGTTGTCCGACTGCACACGCTGGCGGCGCAGGCCAAGCGTCAGTTGCAGGCGGCGGTCAAGGACCGAGAGCGTATCGGCCAATGCCACGCCGGTGAGCCGTGTCTTCGATACCGTCGGCACGCCAGACGGCGCCGGCACATCCTGGAACGGCAGCGTCGCGGGCGCGTAGAGGTTGGTCAGCGCGGTCGTGCTGGCAGTGTTGTACGCGCGCCCGAGCTTGTCGTGGTAGCCACTGGCCACGACGCTGAGCTGGTGACTCACGGGGCCGGTCTGGAAACGCGCGCGCACGCCGGTGTCGGCGCTGACACGCGCCACCTGGAAGCGATAGTTGGAGTCGGCTACCGCCACATCGCCCGCGGCATCGATGATGGTTGGCGTGATGGCAAACAGCCGCGCCACGTGCGTCTGCCCGCCACCGGCATCGGCAAACCAGGTCACGCCGTCGGCAAGGCCGTATTCCGCGCGCAGCAGCTGCGAGCCGTCGCGGATATGGGATTGCTCCCACGGCTGCGAGATATTGCGGCGGCCATCCGGCGCGTCGGGCACGGCGATGCCTGGCACGATATGCAGCAACCGCGACGGCGCGGAAATCCGTTCGCGCTGGCCGATCAGATCCAGCGTGGTGCGCAAGCGCTCGCCCTGGTAGTCCAGCGCCAGCGCGCCCGAGGTGGCGCGGCGCGACTGGTTGTCGAGCGCGGTACCGCCACCCAGGTAGCTGCCATTGAAGCGGATGCCGAACTGGCTGGCACTGCCCAGGCGGCGGCTGATATCCACGCTGCCCCCGAACTGCGACGCCGCCGCGTAGTCGGCCGTGAAGCGCGTCACGTCGACGGCACCCGCGCGCTTGGGCACGATGTTGATGCCGCCGCCCACGCTGCCGCTGGGCGCCATGCCGTTGAGCACCGCCGTGGGGCCCTTGATCAGTTCCACGCGCTCGACATAGCTGGTGGAAACGCGATAGTTGGACGCCACGCCATAGATGCCATCGAACGCGATCTCGCCGAAGTTGCCGTTGCCCACCGGAAACCCGCGGATGCTGAACGCATCCAGGATGCCGCCGGGCTGGCTGACATAGCGCACCGATGCATCGTTGGCCAGCACGTCGCCAACGGTGCGTGCCTGCTGGTTTTCGATGAAGCCGGCGCTGTAGCCCACGGCATTGAACGGTGCATCCATGTTGTCGGTGTTGCCGAGCAAACCCAGGCGCACGCCTTGCGTGACCTGTCCACCGGCCAGCAACGGCGGTTCGCTGTCATGCGTGCCGACGACGCGCACCTCGGGCAGCGTTGCGGGCGCGCGTTCACCTTGCACCGCGGCGCGGCGCACGGCGTAGCCGCCGCCGTCCATCGGCACAGCCTCCAGCCCGGTGCCGGCCAGCAGCACGTGAAAGCCCTCGGGAACGGCATAGCTGCCATGCAACCCCTCGCTGCGCAGCCCGGCCAGCTGCGCGGCATCGTAGGACAGATTGATGCCGGCGGCGCTGGCAAAGCGGTTCAGCGTGACCGTGAGCGGGCCGGGCGCGATGGCGAAGGCGCGCATGGCGGCGGCACTGCCCTTGTCTTGCCCCAGCGCCGGCAGCGCGGCGGTCCCCAGCGTCAGGACAGCAAGCCACGCCCCCGCGGCGGCCGAAGCGCTCCGCGTGCGCCACACCGCGCCCGGGGATCGTTGCGACTGCCGCTTCCTCACGCCGCTCCGCTCAGAAGTCCACGGCCACGGACGCCATGAGGGTGCGCGGGACACCCTGCGAAATGGTCCCGTACGATGCCACGCCCGACCAGTACTTGCGATCGAAGGCGTTGATCAGCGCCGCGCGGAAGGTGGTGGCATGACCGCTGACCTTGGTGCGGTAGCGCGCGCCCAGGTCCACCGTGGTCCACGACGGCACGTGCTGGGTATTGGCCTGGTTGACGTAAGCATTGCCGGTGTAGTTCACCGCGCCGGTCAGCGTCAGGCCCTGTACCCACGGCAGGTCCCACTCGGCGCCCGCGTTGGCCATCACCTTGGGCACGCCCACCGGGCGGTTGCCGAGGGTCGCGGCGCTGTTGGTCTTGGTCAGCTCGCCGTCCAGCAGGGTCACGCCGCCGAGCAGGCGCACACCCTTCCAGGCTTCCCCGGACAGCGTGAGCTCGATGCCCTGGTTGCGCTGCTCGCTGTCGATCGCATAGACCGTGCCGAACAGCTGGCCGCTGGGCTTGCTCATGCGGAACACCGCCAGCGTGGCCATGACCTTGCCGGCATCGAGCTTCACGCCCACCTCCTGCTGCTTGGTCTTGTACGGTGCGAACACCTGGCCCGCGTTCGACGCGGTGGCGGGCGCGATATCGCCCTTGCTCAGGCCTTCCACGTAGTTGGCGTACAGGGACACATGCTGCCAGGGCTTGTACACGATGCCGGCCAGCGGCGTGACCGCGCTCTCGTCATACGAAGCGGTCTTGGCGCCGCTGCTGCTGTAGTTGCCGGACTTTACCTGCTGGTAGCGCAGGCCCAGCGTCAGCTGCAGGCGCTCGTCGAATGCGCTCAGCGTGTCGGCCAGCGCCACGCCGGACAGCGTGGAGTCCGACACCTTGGGCACGGAGGCGGGTGCTGCCACGCTCTGCTCGGGGCTGGCGACCGGGTCATAGATATTGGACCGCACCGCCGTGCCCGCTCTGCTGGCACTCGCGATCCTGTCCGTGTAGAGGTTGGCCTGCAGCGCCAGTGCATGCCTGACTGAGCCGGTCCCGAATCTGGCCCGCACACCGGTATCGAACGAGGAGCGATTGATCCGGAACTTCCAGTTCTGCGGCACGGCCGAGGTGTCGCCGCCGGCGTTCAGGATGGTGGGGGTCTGGTCGGAGAAGCGCGCCACGTCCGAGCGGGTGCCGCCGGCATCGGCAAAGATGGTGACGTTGTCAGTCAGGCCGTACTCGGCGCGCAGCAGCGTCGAGAGGTCGTTGGACTTCCACCAGCCCCATGGCTGCGAGACATTGCGCCGGCCGTCAGGTGCCGCTGGCACCTCCACGCCCGGGGCGACAAGGAACGGACGCGTGGGAGCATCGACCCACTGGTACTGCTCGATCACGTCGAGCGAGGCGCGCAGGCGCTCGCCCTGATAGTCCAGCGACAATGCGGCCACCTCGGCGCGCGACTTCTGGTGGTCCAGCGGGGTCGGGCCCTGGCGGTGCAGCCCGTTGAAGCGCACCCCCCATTCGCGCTTCTCGCCGAAGCGGCGGCTCAGGTCGACGGCGCCGCCCACCTGCGCGTCGGAAGCATAGTCCAGCGTAAAGCGCGTCAGGTCCGTGGCCAGCGCGCGCTTGGGCACCACGTTGACCACGCCGCCCACGCCGCTGTTGGGCGACATGCCATACAGTAAGGCGGCCGGGCCCTTGAGCACCTCGACCCGCTCCAGGTATTCGGTGAACAGGTGATAGTTGGGCGAGACCCCGTAGACGCCGTCGAAGGCCACCTCGGACAGGTTGCCCTCGTTGATCGGGAAGCCGCGGATGTAGAACGAATCGGTCACGCCGCCGATCTGGCCGGTGAAGCGCGTGGACGGGTCGCTCCCCAGCACTTCCGCCAGCGTCACGGCTTGCTGGTCCTCCAAGCGTTGTGCGGTGTAGTTGGTCGTCGCGAACGGGGTGTCCATCACCCCCTTGTTGCCAAGCAGCCCGAGCCGGCCGCCGCGCGCGACCTGTCCGCCCGCGTACGCCGCGGGCAGGTCGCCGGCGCCATCGGCGCTGGCGCTGACGGTCACGGCCGGCAGCGTTTGTGGATCGGCGGCCTGCGCCAGGGCTTCAAACGGTGCCACGGCGGCCCCCAAGGTCAGGCAGACGCAGGCACGGTGCAGCGCGATGGCCAGCGGCCGGGGTTGCGGCGTGCAGGCCATGCGAGGCGACTTTGCAGGGCGGGCGTGGGTAAAACAAGATACAGACATCATTCTCTCCGGCAGCGACAGGTTTTGGTTTCCTATGCTGTTGGCCGGTCGAGAACCGGAATCCCCTCACTTTTCCTGAAAATATTTCTCGCCCGCCCGGCATCGTGGTTCAGCGCGGCCCCACGCTGACCCAGAAGCGCGTGCGGTAGCGAATGCTGATGGGCTGCGCCTGCGCAAGGAATGCCAGTGCCCGATCGGTGTCTCGCACCTGGTATGCGCCGGACACGCGCAGGTCCGCCACGGACGGGTCGCAGACGATGCGCCCGCTCCGGTAGCGCGACAGCTCGGCCAGCAGGTCCGCAAGCCGCATGTCGTTGCCGGCGATCACGCCTTCGGCCCAGCCGTCGTCCGTGAACGGCCGGGCCGGTGCTGGTGCGCTGCCGTCGGCTGCGAGCCACCAGTTCGTGCCGGCTCGCGCCACCTTTGCGTTGTGATCGGCGGCCCGGCCGTTGGCGGGATGCAGGGCGACCGCCCCTTCGAGCACGCTGACGCGCGCGTGCCCGTCCTCCAGCCGCACCACAAAGCGCGTGCCCAGAGCGCGTAGTCCGCCAAATGGCGTCTCTACCCAGAACGGCCGCATTGCAACGGGCGTATCGTGGCCGGTGGCAACCAGGATCTCTCCACGCCGCAACGTCACGACGCGTCGCGTGGCGTCGAAGCGGGTGCTGATCGCGGTGTCGGTATTCAGCACGATCGTGCTGCCGTCGTCGAACCGCACCGTGCGCTGCTCGCCGGTGGCGGTGCTGGCATCGGCCAGCAGGCGCTGCCACGGGGCCAGCTCGCGCGCTGCGCCGGCAGCCAGTACCGAAACACCAGCCAGCGCAAGGATCTTGATAGCCTGGCGCCGCCGGATGCCGCGCGTGCCACGACGCTTGCCCACGGTCTTCAGCGTATCGAGCGCCAGGGCCGGCGGCATCCGGCTGAAATCGTCCTTCAGACCCTGCACGCGTTGCCAGGCCACGCCATGCAGCGGACTGGCGGCCAGCCATTGTGCAAAACCCTTGTGCGCAACGGCATCGCCCTCGCCAAAGTCGAGCTTGACCATCCAGCGGATGGCCTGGTCGACGACATCGGACGGAACAGAGAGCTCAGGCCGCGGCTGCGCGGGCCTGCCTGGATCGGTCACCGGCGCCTACTCGCCAAAGCGCAGCGTGTAGCAATGCCGCAGCGCCGTGGCCACGTAACGTTCCGCCGTGGCCAGCGATACCCCCAGACGCTCGCCAATCTGGCGGCAACTCAGCCCTTCGAGCAGCGCCCACAGGAATGCGGTGCGCACCCGCGGCTTCAAGGCATCGAGGATGCGGTCGATCGCGATCAGCGTCTCGAGAAACTGGAGCCGGCTCTCAGGCGACGGCGCTTGTGGTTCGGGCAGCTGGGCCAGCGTCTCCAGCCACGCCAGTTCCAGTTCGCGGCGGCGCCAGTGCTCGATGACCAGCCCACGCGCGATGGTGCTCAGGTAGGTGCGCGGCTCGCGGATATCGCAGGGTTCACGCCGCAACAGGCGCAGGAATACGTCCTGGGCGAGATCAGCAGCGTCGCAGGCATTGCCAAGCTGACGGCGCAGCCACCCCTGCAACCACCGGTGGTGATCGCAATAGAGAACATGAACCTGCTGATTGCCCGGAATGTCGGCGGCGCCCACCTGCGAAACCCTCGTTCATTTCCGCACCCAACGATGCGCGCACTATGCAAATGAGAATTATTTCTATTTTAAGCGGAGATTCACGGATGCTGCAAGCGCTTCCTGGCAACGCTCGCCCCCTCACCCCTTCGCAGCGGCCCGCGGGCCGCTGCTGGGCGGAACCGCTCCCTCACGATCCCAAGTGAATCACGGCCGCGCTGGGTACCCAGCGCCCCGTCAGAACGTTTTTCTCTTTACATGCCAAGCGACGCTCGCACTTGACGTCGTAGCAGATGCAAAACCGATCGTGAATGTAGTAGGTGATACGGCCGCGATATACGGCCTGGCATTCGCTGCCTCTCGGTTGGTCGCTGTCAATACAATTTCGCTCTTAGACGGGGTATAGCTCAAACCATGCTTCACCGTCATGGCAGATGCATCTGCAGCTGCCATTGCCTCGCCACATCCCTCGGTAGCGAACCCTAGGTTGCCTTCAACCCTGGCGAATAGCGTAGATATCCGCAGCCCCCCAGTATCATTTCGACTCACGCCGTTGCTACTGTCACCATCCGCCGACTCAATGATTGCCATCGTGGCAGGCGAGCCCGCCCCTCGAGCCAGCGTGTTCTCGTTAACCTGGAAGCGTGTGCAGCCAGCGAAATCGATCCCAAACCGTCTAAAGAATGAAATCGTACAGTGCACCAAGAATCCCGAGGCCACGCCCCGCAGCCTGATGCAATCAGCTCCGGCACCGTTCGAATGGTTCAGTGCTGAAATAAAGCCAATCTTGAGATTTCTCGTGGGGTCGCCGTTGTCAGCCAAATTGACATCCAACGCGGGATTAGATCCCCCCCCGCGAAGCGCGCGACTTGATAGGTAGCACCCACCGTTGATCTCGACGCAGTCAACCCCACGTAGCACAACGGGGGCATCACAATAGTCAATAACCACTCCCCCAGTGATTGTTACCAAATCAGTTCCCTGCGAATAGACGCCAGTTGCACAGCCGATGGCGACACCGCCATTGATAACCAGACCAGCAGAATAAGGGCTGTAGTCACCGTCATCATTAACCATGTACGCCGTATTCTTCCAATTACAGCCTATAAGCTGCGTATTGACTGTCCTGACACGATAGACCCCCTTGTTACCAAACGTACCGTCAAAGGAACATCCAACTAGCGCCCCCTCGCGCACCCCATCGAGATACACGCCGTAGTCGGCATTCATGAATTTGACGCCGACCAGCAAGAAATCATCGTATTGAGTAGTGCTGGTGCCGGTCACCCACCTGACGCCGATACCCCGTCCAGTGAATCTGCCACCGCAGATTGTCAGCTTCTTTCCGTGATCGCTTTTCCTGATAGCTCCCTTGCCTTCCATGGCACATATGATTTCGGCCCCGTACGCAATGAGCGTGACCGCCTTTCCAGTAAGGTCCACCTCCGTCAGCCTGTAGCGACCGCCGGCCGGAAACACTAACGTGCCGCCATCCCTAATCCCCGCCACGGCAGCCGCGACGGCAGCAGTGTCATCGGCAACACCATCTCCCCGCGCACCAAACTTTCTTACGCTTGTCGGTTCATCCCCCGGACGATGCGACGGAGAGCGCTCCTCAGTGCCTGCGAGACTTGTTTGCCACCGGAGCAGCGAAACACCGATGCTCGTTGCAAGTCCTCCGAAAAGAATCCTCCGCCTATTACTCATATCCTGGCAACTCCACTCTCGCATCGATCAAGCTAGCTACCCGGTATCCACCAGAGCGGTATTCTTCCGTCAGCTTTTCATCGCACACTAATGGAGCGATGACGGGTTCCACGTCTTTCGCTTGATGCGCAGACAGGAATTGATACAAGCGCCTCCCCCGTTGGCTCATAGCGAGAGCGCACAAGTACTTTCACGGCCGGCTCGCCCTCATCAATATATCGCCGAGATCAGCAATCAGCATACGATAGGCCATCAACGTATTGCGAGCATCATCAATTCTACCGGCGATTAGCGAAAAACCTATGCGACTTAACGGCTCCAAGCAAAGAGTTACAAAAACCAACGTCCACGCAGGTATCCGCTTAAAATGTTTGAACCCGTAAAGTAAGCGGCTACGCAAAGAGTAAAACAACCGATGCCCCTTTACCTGTTGCGAGGTGCCGCCGCCAGCGTGATACGCCTGGACGTCAGCTATATACATGCTCCGGAATCCGGCTTGACGAGCACGTAGCGATAAATCAACCTCTTCAAAGTAAACAAAGAATCGTTCGTCAAATCCGTGCAGTGCCATAAATAGGTCACGACGCATTAAAAAGAAAGCTCCTATCACCTGGTCTACTTGCCTATTCGAATCGTGAGGCCATTCCACCATGGCTTGCGTCCATCGCTGCAGGCCTGGAAGGCGATTAAGTCCGGTAGCGTTGACAAAAAAAGATGCCACCGTCGGAAAACGCGAGCAACTGCGAGCCACCTGATTCTTCTCATCCACAAGTGAAACACCGACAATCCCCACGTCCGCCGCCCCAGGTTCCTTAAGGTAAGTCAAGGGTCTGAGCAACGACTCGGAAAATATTCTCGCATCCGGATTCAAGAAGAGCACAAACTCTCCCTCAGCAAGCGCCGCGCCTTGGTTGCAGGCCGCGCCAAAGCCGCGATTCCAGGTATTAACTATTACCTTTACATCAAATGGTGAATTAGACGCCACCACCTTTGCCAACGACAGAGAATCGTCACTTGAGGCATTATCGACAATAATTACCGATTTAACCAATCCGCCGTGATGCTGCACAATGCTTGTGATTGCATCCGAGAGTTGCCCTCGGCTATTCCAATTAACCAAAACAATATCAAGCATGACCGAGCCCTCCCTTTTGCCATCTGAATCGGTACGGTGTCATAAACAGCCAATACCAAAACCAGACCTGAATCCAGGTTGATAGCAACGAAAAATACTGATCCTGGAAGAACTGCATCACCAACGGGTACACCGAAGCCGAATAATAAAAGATCCAGACTCCACCGCTCGAACGCGCTCTCCTATACAACCAATAGTGCACCATCAAAAACACCGGCGGAATTAGCACGCCGATGTACGAAAAGTCTCGAAAATAAACCTCGTATACCGTATACACATTGGTTGGATCCGGTACGAACGCATATCCTTTGACCAAAGATACCGGGGCCTTATCTGAAATACCCAGGGCATATTGAAGGGACACAAACAAGCGAAACGTATTCTCCCCCCAACTTAAATCCGGATTCCATTCTACAAGTCGGGAAAATGCAAGAAACGGACCAACTACATAGCCTCTCAGGCTTTCGAGAAAAGACTCAATATTCTCCGCAATACCCTCATCCGCGGAAATCCCCTTCGCAGTCATCGCCGCTACAAATATCGATAAAGCCGCAAAGATAACCAGCGCGATGAGTAACCCACGCATACGAATTGCACCAACATTCATCAACGGAACAAGAGCCAGACACAAAAAGAACAAGATGTATGTCCGACCAGTGCTGAGATAGCAGTAACATAGACTCACCGCGACGGAAAGCCACAGGCGACCACCTCCCAAATTTGATTGGCGGTAAAGAAATATCGACACGGAGGTAGTCACAAAAGAAAGTACCCACAAGTATGCCAATATCCCATAACCTTCTCCATCCTCCGTTATCGCCGCACGGAGTTTTATATAACCCAACACAGTAAAAATGCTCTCACCATCCGCAATTTCCGTAGCTCGCCCGTAGACGAACGGGAGCGCAATGATCGCCACTAACTGCGCCAGGTCAATAAATCTACTCTTTCTCGCAATGACCCCGTGCCGCCAAACTTCTGCGCCCCCCACCCGAAGTCGGAGACAGCATGAGATCATAATAAACAACGCAAGAAGCTTTGCCGTCAAAATAATAAGGATAAATTCTACCGAAACCGAGATAAAAGTATCCCGAGACAAATAATATCCAAATAGCAAAAAGAACCAAACGAAGAAGTAAATCTGAAATGGATTCCCGAATCCCAATTGCCGCCGACTCGCTGTCAGCAGCCCCGCCAACGTAATGAGCAACAATATCTCAAACATTCCGCCTCCTGGAATAGTATGCTAACGCGCTGGCGTCGAAAATCATGCGACCCACCCAGGCCCAAGCCGCACCATGAATACCATAGTTATTCAGGAGAAAATATAGCGCAACAACAAAAAACGGCAATTCAATCACGTGCAATGTTGCGGTCAAATTGGCTCGCCCGTCCGCCTGAATCAACGCGTAAAACATGGAGCCGATCGCATTGGCAAAGACTCCGAGACACAGCACTTGACCGATTACAATTGACTCGGAATTTAGATGATCCTTTATCCACCATAAGAGTACCTCCGGCAGAAGCAAAGCCATTAATATGCTCACCACCGCCATTAATCCAATCATGATGTATAACCAGCGACGAAAATAGGCGCGCCACTCGCCAGGACGTTCACGCATCAACTGGCTCAAGGTTGGGAACATTACGGACGATACTGAGCTCACCAATATCAAGCTCTGCGTCACCATCTCGTACGGCAAAACATAGACAGTCACCGCTGCAGCAGAGATGACCGAGGCGATAACAAAACGATCCGCTTGGACTAAGATCGGGCTTACTATGCTACTGACCGTCACCCATCCGCCGAAAGCGAACAGTGATCGCGCGATCTTCGAAGAATAGACGCCCTTATATCCAACCCCACCAATCCGCATGCATCGGGCAGCTAAGTGATCAAATGCGAACAAGGCAAGAACCCTACTGACTACTAACGTTGCAATCAGCCACGGAAGTTGATTGGTGTAGAGGGTCACCAGATACGGCCCACCAAAATTGATTACGCCGAGTCCCGCGCGCAATAAACTAATGCCTTTGAAGTTCAGAAAGGCTTCGTTCATGCCGCGATAGGTGGCACTCATCGCCTGTGCCGGTAACGCAATCGCTAGCAATATCATGGCCGAGCGGATCTCAAGAGGGGGGGTACCATGCGCATCGATCCAAGCGTATCCACCCAGCAACGCGGTCGCCGCGACGAAACTACCACCGACCAGCCCTGTCACAAGAGTAATCCGCCGCGCTGTCGCCAGCACGTCCGGGATATCCGCTAGATCGTCTGCGCCCCGTAGACTGGATACCAACTGCGTCAGTGCACGACCGATCCCGAGATCTAGCGCACCCGCATAGCCGATCAATCCCCATGCCAGCGCCAGCAACCCAAACCGTTCGTTCCCGAGTTTCTGTATGAGTTGCGGGACCGTGACAGCGGCGACGAGTAATGGGAGCGCCAATCCAGCTAGATTCCACGAAATATGGGATAGCCGCATGATCTACCGATTTCAACCTGAGATCGAGCCTCGCAATCTCATCAGATACCATGGCATCGCCTGCTCAATGCCTGTTCTGACACGATATTTCGGATCGTAACCAATTAGATTTCTGGCTTTCACAATATCGGCCTGACTATCGCGTATATCACCAGGACGGAAGTTCCGATATCTCGGTGACTTACCATATGCAACGTCGCCAAGAGCTATTGTGCAAATACGCACAATTCTCCTTAAAGGTCAGTCCTAGGACGATCACCTTCGCACGCTTCACCGCGTTTCCAGACTGAATGATCTTCTTTACCGTCTGCTGTGCCACACACACCGCCATGCCATCATTGATGCAACCACCGGCCAGAATGACTTGCGGGTGATAGCCCAGCATCTCAGCCTTGTGGGTCAGGTCCGGACAAATGGATGTTCTGGCGTCTTCTCTTGTTTCAAGAATTATCGGCGGTGCTGGCAGCGTCAGAGAGTATTTATGTGCGGCACCACATATAAGCATTTCTTCGGTGCCGCATCGACGCCGCCATCGACGCACGGTCAGCAAGGTATGTCCGCGCGAAAGTCCAGTAGCAAGTTAATGCCAGGCGGTCCGCACGTTGGTGCTTCGCCCAGATGCCGGGGCCATAGCTATCTACGCGCAATTCTTCACTAACGCGACATATTTTGCTCATATATGTCTGGATTCGATCAGGAAACGCTCCAGCAAGCCCGGGGCAGCGGATCAGCCATTCGGCTGAACCACAAGCACAACTCGCTATAAGTTCCCCGTCCGGGCGAGCCCCTTACAACGATGAAAATCCGTACACTCTGTCGTAAAGAGAACTAAGAATCACCCACATGTGCCATGGCGGTAGCGCTGGCCGTGCACGCGCTCGTTCTTCAAGCTATTGAAGAAGCTTTCGCTGGGGGCATTGTCCCAACAATTCGCTTTGCGACTCACCGAGCAGACCATGCCATAGCCAGCAAGCTTGGCCTGGAAGGCTTGGCGGCCGCGGGTCGGAGTGGTGGATCAGCCCCGGCGCCGCAGCGCCGGCTTGCCAGAGGCCGCTCACGGCGGGGGGCAACAGCCGTTCAGCCTTTCACGCACACCACCTGCCGCAATGTGTGCACAATCTCCACCAGGTCAGCCTGCGCCGCCATCACCGCGTCGATGTCCTTGTACGCCATCGGGATCTCGTCGATCACCGCGGCGTCCTTGCGGCATTCGACCCCCTCGGTCGCATGCACCTGGTCGGCCACGGTGAAGCGGCGCTTGGCCTCGCTGCGGCTCATGGTGCGCCCCGCGCCGTGGCTGCATGAGCAGAACGATTCCGGGTTGCCCTTGCCGCGCACGATGAAGGAGCGCGCGCCCATCGATCCCGGGATGATGCCCAGCTCGCCCACGCGCGCACTGACCGCGCCCTTGCGCGTGACCAGCACGTCGGCGCCGAAGTGGTGTTCCTTCTGCACGTAGTTGTGGTGGCAGTTGACCGCCTCCAGCCGCGCCTGGAACGGCCTGCGCAGCACGCGCTGCGCCGCGGCCAGCACCGCCTCCATCATCAGCTCGCGGTTGCGGCGCGCGTAGGCCTGGGCCCATGACACGGCGAAGATGTAGTCCTCGTAGTGCGTGGAGCCTTCGACCAGGTAGGCCAGGTCGCGGTCCGGCAGGTTGGCGAGGTGCTTGCGCATGTCCTGCTGCGCCAGCGAAATGAAGGTCATGCCGATAGCATTGCCGACGCCGCGCGAGCCGCTGTGCAGCATGAACCAGACTGACTGGGCCTCGTCCAGGCACACCTCGATAAAGTGGTTGCCGGTGCCGAGCGTGCCCAAGTGATTGCGATGGTTGGTGCGCGCCAGGTGCGGATACTTGTCGGTGATGCGCTGAAAGCCCGGCGCCATTTCGGCCCATGCCGCGTCAACGGGCGCCGGCGCCGAGCCCCAGGCCCCCTGGTCGCGCCGCCCGCCTTGCGCGGTGCGCCCGTGCGGAACGGCGTGCTCGATCGCGCTGCGCAGTGGCCCGAGGTTGTCGGGCAGGTCAGCGGCGGTGAGCGAGGTCTTCACGGCCATCATGCCGCAGCCGATGTCCACGCCCACCGCCGCGGGAATCACCGCGCCCACGGTCGGGATCACCGAGCCGATGGTCGAGCCCTTGCCCAGATGTACATCCGGCATCACCGCAAGATGGCGGAAGATGAACGGCATCCGCGCCGTGTTCAGCAGTTGCTCGCGGGCAGCGCCTTCCACCGGGACGCCGCGCGTCCACAGCTTGACCGGCTTGCCGGCGCCGGTGTCCAGCACGTCATAGTGGCGCTTGTCCGTCATGGCCGCCCCTGGCTTTGTCGTCGCGGATTGCAGGTTAGACGGCCAGGGCCAGTCCAGGATTCCCTGCCGCCCGACTCAAGCCAACAGGAAGCTGCCGAAGGCGCCCAGGTCGACATTGCCGCCCGAGATGATGACCCCCACGCGCTTGCCCTTCACATCCAGCTTGCCGTGCAGCACCGCGGCGGCGGCCAGGCAGCCGGTGGGCTCAGCCACGATCTTCATGCGCCCGGCGAAGAACTTCATGGTATCGACCAGTTCCGCATCCGACACCGTGACGATGTCCGTCACCAGTTCGCGGATCACGGCAAAGGTGTGGTTGCCCAGGAACGGCGTCTGCGCGCCATCGGCGATGGTGCGCGGAGTGTCGATGCGGACGATCTCGCCGCTGCGCAGGCTGCGCTGGCCGTCGTTGCCGGCCTCGGGTTCGACGCCGTACACGGCGCAGCCGGGCGACATCGCCTGCGCCGCCACCGCGCAGCCAGACAGCAGCCCGCCGCCGCCCAGGCACACCACCAGCATGTCCAGCGGGCCGGTTTCCTCGAACAGCTCCTTGGCGGCCGTGCCCTGCCCCGCCATCACGTGCGGATGGTCATACGGCGGGATCAGCGTCATGCCGCGCTCGGCGGCGATGCGCCGGCCCAGCGCCTCGCGATCGTCCTGGTAGCGGTCGTACAGCACCACTTCGGCGCCGTAGCCGCGCGTGGCCTCGATCTTGATCGCGGGGGCGTCCTGCGGCATCACGATCACCGCCTGCACGCCCAGCAGCCGGGCCGACAGCGCGATCGCCTGCGCATGGTTGCCCGAAGAGAACGCCAGCACGCCACCCGCCTTCTGCTGCGGCGTGAACTGGGCGATGGCGTTGTAGGCGCCGCGGAACTTGAAGGCGCCGATGCGCTGGAAGTTCTCGGCCTTGAAGAACAGCTGCGCGCCGGTGGCCGCGTCAGCGGTGGCGGAAGTCAGCACCGGGGTGCGGTGGGCCGCCGCGCGAATGCGTTCGTGGGCGGCAGCGACGTCGTCGAAGGAGATAGGCAGGGCGGTCATGGCGGTGGCAAGGAGGCTGGGACCGGCCAGTTTACCCGCCCCGGGGCCACCTTGCAGCCACGCCGCCCCGGCGTGGCGCTATGCCGCAGCCAGCCTGTGCGCCGCGCGCCGCTGCGTGGCCAGCGTATCGGCACCCCGGTGCGAGGCGCCGCCTTCGCCCGGCAGGCGGAAGAACGCCACCACCTCAGTGAGTTCGCGGCCCTGCTCTTCCAGCGCGCGCGACGCATTGGCAGCTTCACTCACCAGCGACGCGTTCTGCTGCGTCACCTGGTCGATCTGCACGATGGCCTGGTTGACCTGCTCGATGCCGCGGGTCTGTTCGGCCGACGCCGTGGCAATCTCTTCCACGATGCCGGTCACGCGCGCCACCGCCTGGGTCACCTCGGCCATGGTCTGGCCGGCCTCTGCCGCCAGCGACGCACCGTCGTGCACCTGGCGTCCCGACGCCTCGATCAGGTCCTTGATCTCCTTGGCCGCGCTCGATGAGCGCTGCGCCAGGCCGCGCACCTCGCTGGCCACCACGGCAAAGCCGCGGCCCTGCTCGCCTGCACGCGCAGCCTCAACCGCCGCGTTCAGCGCCAGGATGTTGGTCTGGAAGGCAATGCCTTCGATGATGCCGGTGATCTCGGCGATCTTGGACGAGCTGGCACTAATGTCCTGCATCGTGCCGACCACGCGCTGCACCGTGGCGCTGCCGCGCTGCGCCACGTCGGCCGCGCTGCGCGCCAGCTCGCTGGCCTGGCGGGCGTTGTCGGTATTCTGGCGCACGGTCTCGGTCAGCTCTTCCATGCTGGCCGCGGTTTCTTCCAGCGACGCCGCCTGTTCCTCGGTGCGGCTGCTCAGGTCAGCGTTGCCGCGCGCGATCTCGCTGGTGCTCACGGCAATATTGCCGCTGCCTGCGCGCACCTGGGTAACGGTGGCGGTAAGGCGCTCGTTCATGTCGCGCAGCGCGGCAAGCAGGCGACCGGTCTCGTCATCGCGATCGACCTCGATGCGCGCGCCCAGGTCGCCGCTGGCCACGGCGCCGGCCACGTCCACGGCGCGCTGGATCGGCCGCGTGATGGCACGCGTAATCAGCAAGCCGCCAACGACGGCGATGGCCGCCGATACCATGGAAATCAGGATCAGCAGGTTGCGCTGGCGCTCATAATCCGCCTCCAGCCTGCGCTCCATCTCCTTCTGGCGCGCCAGGGTGAACTCGGCGTAGGCGTCGGTCGCCTTGATCAGCGCCGCCAGCAACGGGCGGCATTGCTTGTCGATACGGGACACGGCTTCCTCGATCTTGCGCTCCACCGCCAGGCCGACGATGCCCGTGGCGACCGGGCCGTACTGGGCCTCGACCTTCACCACATCCTCCACCAGCTTGCGCGCGTCGTCGCTGATGCCGGACTGGCGCACCATCTCGGTCAGCCGCGCCAGCCGGGTCTGCACGTCCTGGTGCGCGCGCAGGGCCTCGGCCTTCTCGCGCTCCAGCTCGCCCGCGTCGGTCACCAGCACCAGGTTGCGCGCCGCGATGGCACGCCGGTCCACCGCGCTGCGCACCTGCGCGGCCATGTCAGCGCGGGCATTCAGCCCGTTCAAATAGTCATTGAAACCTGCGGTCGCATCGCCGAGCGCATGCAGCGAATACGCCGACACCACCAGCACCATGCCCGCCAGCGTGCCGAACCCGGCCAGCAGCCGCGTGCGGATAGACAGACTCCTGAAATTCATGATCGCTCCCCTCACCGTCCAATAAGACGTATGCGCTTCGTTCGTTATGGATCCATCTTGCATGCCCCACGGCGGCATGCCACTGCGCGCCCGTTCCTGCTGGTCGGCCCGGCGTCCGCGATCTGGCCGGGGGTACTTTGCCCTGGCCACTTTCCGGCGTATCCGTGCTCTTTGTTGCGCTGGCTAACGGACGCGACGGGCCGAACTGATCCCTACCAGAGAGGGGCATGGAGTCGCCAGCAGGAGGAATGGTCGCATAGAGTGCATCAACAATCACAAGTGAGCCAATGACAACGCTGGGATGTCGCGAACAAGGCACAGTCACTTCGGCCAGGCGGCGACTGCGTCGCCAGGACATGGCAGCATACGGAGCCCGTGTCCCGCCCCATGCTGAACGGATTCGATGCACTGGTTGAAAAGTCGATGGCCGATTGGAAGATCCCCGGGCTTGCGCTGGCCGTGATCCGCGACGGCGAGCCTGTCCTGATGCGGGGCTACGGCGTCCGCGACAGCGCCGGACCAGCACCGGTGACAACGGCCACGCAGTTCATGCTGTGCTCGATCACCAAGTCCTTCACCGCCGCCGGCCTGGGCCTGCTGGTGGACGAGCGCAGGCTCGACTGGGCCACGCCCGTGCGCGACCTGATCCCGGGATTCCGGCTGCACGATGCCGTCGCCACCGAGCGCATCACGCTTCGCGACCTGCTCTGCCACCACAGCGGCATGCCGCGCCACGACTGGCTCCATACACCGGGTGACCTTGATACCAGCGAGCTGCTGGCACGGCTGTGCCACCTGGCGCCCAGCCGTGACCTGCGCGAACGCTGGCAGTACCAGAATCTTGGCTACGTGATCGCCGGCCATGTGGCCGAGCGCCTCAGCGGCCAGCGCTGGGAGGACTTCACCGAGGAACGCCTGCTGCGCCCGCTCGGCTTCTCACGCTTCGGTTTCTCCGCCGAGGCCCTGGCCGCCGCTCCCGACCACGCGCACCCGCATACGATGGTTGCAAGCGAGTGCTTGCGTGCAAACTGGTCCTCCATTGTGAAACCGGCCGGTGGCCTCGCCACCTCGGTGGAGGACCTGACGAAATGGATGCGCTGCCTGCTGGATGAAGGCAGGGTTGGCGGGCGAGCGCTGCTATCGCCGGCGATCGTGCGCGACATGATGACGCCAGGCGTGCATATCGGCATGTCGGAGTTCGCGGAAGTCGGCGATCAGCATTACGGCCTTGGCCTCAAGGTCGAGCAATACCGCGGCGAGCGCACGGTCTCGCACTCCGGCAGCTGGCTGGGCTGGGCGACGCTGATGACGCTGATGCCATCCAGGCGCATCGGCATTGCGGTGCTGACCAACCGGGCACCCAGCGCGGTGACCGCGCTGCTGACGTATGCGGCCCTGGACCAGTTGTGCGGGCACCCGCCCATCGACTGGTTCACCCGCATGCAGGCCCGGCGCCACGAAATGCTCGCGCAGCTGCAGATCAACCAGGCGGCACGGCAAGCGCGGCAGCATACCGGCACCAGCCCCAGCCATCCGCTGCAAGATTACGCGGGCGACTACTCGCACCCCGCGTACGGGCAGGTCACCATCGGTGTGGCTGGCGATACGCTCTCCTGGCGCTGGCGCGGCATGGCCGGCCAGCTCGCCCATCGCCACTACGATGTGTTCAGCACCGCCGAAAAGCCCGCCGAGATCTATCCCGACAACCTGGCCCTCACCTTCCTCTACAACCGGGAAGGCACCATTGACCGCATTGCGGCACCGCTGGAGCCGCTGGTCGACGATATTGTCTTCCACCGCATGGCAAGCGGCGACGCAACCACGGCCGCCTTCCGCGCACGCTGCGTCGGCGAGTACCGGCACAGCGTGCAGCGCATCGAGGTCGCACTGGATGCGGCCGGGCACCTGCACATGACCATTACCGGGCAACCCCGCTACCACCTGCTGCCGTCCGAGGGACGGACCTTCGAGATCGCGGAGTTGCCCGGCTGGCGCGTGGAGTTTCGTGCGCCGGCAGAAGGCTGCGTCGACGCGCTGGTGTTTTGCCAGCCGAACGGGACGTTCCTGGCGTTGAAGGCTGAAATCGACCTCCTTCATGGGGGTGCAACATGACTTGCGCACGCGGAGGAATGGGGACCGACTGACGCGCAGGTTGCCGCGCAGCCGGCCCTGGCCATGGAGCGTGAGCGCCCGATGCTGGCGATCGTTGCGGCAAGGGCCGCGCCGGCGTCGCCCCGACCGCGCCTGCCGACGGTCAGGCCACCGCCGCCGACGACACGCCCTGCCCCGCCTGCACACTGCGCCGCGCCAGCAAGTCCAGCGCCACATCCACGATCATGTCTTCCTGCCCGCCCACCATGCGCCGCCGGCCCAGCTCGACCAGGATATCGACCGTGCCCAGGCCGTAGCGCGCCGCGGCGGCCTCGGCATGGCGCAGGAAGCTGGAATAGACCCCGGCGTAGCCCAGCGCCAGGGTCTCGCGGTCGACGCGCACCGGGCGGTCCTGCAGCGGGCGCACGATGTCGTCGGCGGCATCCATCAGCGTGTAGAGGTCGCAGCCATGCTGCCAGCCCAGGCGCTCGGCGGCGGCGATGAAGACTTCCAGCGGGGCGTTGCCAGCGCCGGCGCCCATGCCGGCCAGGCTCGCGTCGATGCGGTCGCAGCCCTCTTCCACCGCGACGATGGAGTTGGCCACGCCCAGGCTCAGGTTGTGATGGGCGTGCATGCCGGTCTGGGTTTCCGGCCTGAGCACGTCCTTGAAGGCGCGGAAGCGCTCGCGCACGTCCTGCATGCCCAGCGCACCGCCGGAATCGACCACATACACGCATTGGGCGCCGTAGCTTTCCATCAGCTTCGCCTGCTGCGCCAGCGCCGCGGGCGTGGTCATGTGGCTCATCATCAGGAAGCCAACGGTGTCCATGCCGAGTTCGCGCGCATATTCGATGTGCTGGCGCGAGACATCGGCTTCGGTGCAGTGCGTGGCCACGCGCACCACGCGCGCGCCGGCGTCGTAGGCGGCGCGCAGGTCGTGCACGGTGCCCACCCCCGGCAGCAGCAGCGTGGCCACGCGGGCATGGCGCACGGTCTCGGCCACGGCGGCGATCCATTCCAGGTCGGTATGGGCGCCAAAGCCATAGTTGAAGCTGGAGCCCGACAGCCCGTCGCCGTGCGCGACCTCGATCGAATCCACGCGCGCGGCGTCGAGCGCGGCCGCGATGCGGCGCACGTGGGCCAGGCTGTACTGGTGGCGGATGGCGTGGCTGCCGTCGCGCAGCGTCACGTCCGAGATGTAGAGCTTCTTGGTGGGTTGTGCGGTCATCTTTGTCTCCCTGCGGCTCATGCGGACAGCCGGGTCTCGGCCAGGCGCTCGGCGCAGGCCAGTGCGGCGCTGGTCATGATGTCGAGGTTGCCGGCATAGGCCGGCAGGTAATGAGCGGCGCCCTCCACTTCCAGGAAGATCGAGGTCTTGAGCCCGCTCATCGGTCCCAGGCCGGGGATATTCAATGGCGCCGACGCGGCGATACGCTCGAACTGCACGCGCTGCTTGAGCCGGTAACCCGGTACGTAGCCCTGCACTGCCTGCGCCATCGCTTCGACGCTCGCCGCAATTTCCGCTTCATCGCCGTCCTCCGACAAGGTGAAGACCGTGTCGCGCATCATCAGCGGCGGTTCCGCCGGGTTGAGCACGATGATGGCCTTGCCGCGCGCGGCACCGCCCACCGAGCACAGCGCCTGGCTGGTGGTCTCGGTGAACTCGTCGATATTGGCGCGCGTGCCCGGCCCGGCCGACCTGCTCGAGATCGACGCCACGATCTCGGCGTAGTGCACTCTGGCCACGCGCGACACCGCCGCCACCATGGGGATGGTGGCCTGGCCGCCGCAGGTGACCATATTGATGTTGGGGGCGTCCAGGTGCTGGTCCAGGTTGACCACGGGCACCACGTACGGGCCGATCGACGCCGGCGTCAGGTCGATCACGCGCACGCCGTGCTGCTGCAGCACGCGGTTGTGGTGCGCATGGGCACCGGCCGAGGTGGCATCGAAGGCGATGTGGATATCGCCGAAGCCCGGCATGCCGACCAGCCCGTCGATGCCCGCGGCCGTGGTCGGCACGCCCAGGCGCGCGGCGCGGGCCAGCCCGTCCGACGCGGCATCGATACCCACCATGGCGCCCATCTCCAGGCTCCGGCCGTGGCGCATCACCTTGATCATCAGGTCGGTGCCGATATTGCCGGACCCGATGATGGCCACCTTGTGGCGGCAGCTTGTTTTCATGTCCATGTCGTTGTCCTTTTCGCGTGGGTGTCAGCGGCCCAGTTCCATGGCGGTCTTGCCGCCGATGCCGAACTGCGCCTTCGGCACCTCGGTGATCATCACGCGCACGGTTTCCACCGGCGCGCCCACCGCTTCGACCGCGGCATCGGTGAGCGCGCGGATCAGGCGCGCCTTCTGTTCGTCGGTACGGCCTTCGATCAGGAAGACCTGCATGATTGGCATGGTGTGTCTCCTTGCTACGCGGTTCAGGTGAAGCGCATCGATACCGTGCCCAGGTGCTGGTAGCGAACAGTGATGTTGTCGCCGGCCGCCACCGCGATGGCCTCGGTCACGCCGCCGGTCATGATGAAGGTGCCCGCCGGCAGCTCGCGCCCGCGCGCCCCCAGCATGTTGGCCAGCATGGCGACGCTGTTGGCCGGATGCCCGAGCACCGCCGCGCCGGCGGCGGTGGCCACCACCTCGCCGTTCTTCTCCAGCACCACGCCCAGGTTCTTCAGGTCCAGCCCCTCGGCGCCGCGGTGCGTGCCGCCCACGACGAAGCGCGCCGACGAGGTGTTGTCGGCAATCACGCTCTTCAGGTCGAAGCGGAAGTTCTCGTAGCGCGAGTCGATCACCTCCACCGCCGGCACCACGAAGTCCGTCGCGGCCAGCACGTCGCCGATATGGCAGCCTGGCCCCTTGAGGGGCGCCTTCAGCACGAAGGCGATCTCCGCTTCCACCTTGGGGTGGATCAGCGTGCCGGTATCGATGGCCGCGCCGTCCATGCAGGCGCCATAGTCGGTGAGGAAGCCGTACACCGGGTCGCTCACGCCCATCTGGCGCATCTTGGCGAACGAAGTCAGGCCCATCTTGAGCCCGGCGATACGGGTGCCGCGCGCCTCCTTGCGCGCGCGGATGGCGTCCTGGATGGCGTAGGCATCGTCCCAGTCCATGTCCGGGTATTCGTCGGTGATCTTGCGCACCGCCTCGCGCTGCAGCTCGGCGTTCTCCAGGTGCTCGGCGAGCCGGGCAATGGTGTCTTGTGTCAGGTTCATGGCTTGTCCTGCGCTGAATTGGAAAAAGGGTCGGGTTCAGACGAAGCGCACGCCGGCCGAGCCGATGCCGCCCAGGCTGATGCGCAGCTGGTCGCCGGCGGTTACGGGCACCATCGCGGCAAGAGAGCCGGACAGGATCACCTCGCCCCGCTTCAGGCCAATGCCCAGCCGGCCAAGGGTATTGGCCAGCCACGCCACCGCATTGACGGGATGCCCGAGCGCGGCCGCGCCGGCGCCGGTGGCGACGATCTCGCCGTTCTTCTCCAGCGTCATGCCGACCGTGCCCAGGTCCACGCTGCGCGGGTCCACCGCGGCATCGCCCAGCACGAACACGCCTGACGATGCGTTGTCAGCCACGGTGTCCTGGATGCGGATCTTCCAGTCGCGGATGCGCGAATCGACGATCTCGAAGCAAGGCAGCACATAGGCGGTGGCGCGCAGCACGTCGGCATTGGTCACGCCCGGCCCCTCCAGGTCTTCCTTCAGCACGAAGGCAATCTCGCCTTCGGCCTTGGGCGCGATCAGGGTGCCGGCGGGAATCGCCGCGCCGTCGGGGTAGACCATGCCGGACAGCAGGTGGCCAAAGTCGGGCTGGCGCACGTCGAGCATGTCCATCACCACGCGGCTGGTCACACCGATCTTCTTGCCGACCACGCGCTCGCCGGCGTCGAGCCGGTGCTGCACCATCGCCAGCTGGATGCGGTAGGCATCGTCGATGCTCAGCTCCGGCCACGATTCGGTCAGCGGCGCCACCGGGCGACGGGAGGCCAGAGCATGGTGCAGGCTGGCGCCGATCTCAAGGATAAGTTCGTTATGCATGACGGAACCTCACAGGCGGACGCAGACGTTGCGCAGCTCGGTGTAGAACTCGAGCGAATGGACACCGCCCTCGCGGCCGATGCCGGACTGCCTGGCGCCGCCAAAGGCGGTGCGCAGGTCGCGCAGGAACCAGGCATTGATCCAGCAGATGCCAACGTCCAGCGCGCTGCCCATGCGGTGCGCGGTGCCGAGGTCGCCGGTCCAGACCGTGGCGGCCAGGCCGTACGGGGTGTCGTTGGCCAGCGCGATGACTTCCTCTTCGGTGTCGAACGGGGCGATATGGCAGCAGGGCCCGAAGATCTCCTCGCGGATTACGGCGGCGCTTTCCGGCAGGCCGGTCCAGATGGTGGGCTGCACCCAGGCGCCTTCGGCCAGCGCCCCCGGCATCTGCGGCACGCCACCGCCGGTGACCACGGTCGCGCCGGCCTCGGCGGCCTTGCGGTAATAGGACAGCACCTTGTCGCGATGCTCGTGCGACACCAGCGGGCCCATGTTCACGCCGGGCTCGCTGGGCCGGCCCAGCTTCAGGCCCTCCGCCTTCGCCTTCAGCGCGGCGACAAAGCGCTCGAAGATCGGCCGCTGCACGTAGACGCGCTCGGTGCCCAGGCACACCTGGCCGCTGTTCTCGAACGCCGAGCGCATGATGCCGGCCACGGCCTTGTCGAAGTCCGCATCGGCGAACACGATGCCCGCGTTCTTGCCGCCCAGCTCGAACGACACCGGCCGCACGCCGTTGGCCGCGGCCTTCATGATGGCCTCGCCGGTGCGGGTCTCGCCGGTGAAGGTGATGCCGTTGACCTGCGGGTGCGCGGTCAGGAACGCGCCGGCCGAATCCGGGCCAAAGCCGTGCACCACGTTGTAGACGCCGGGCGGCACGCCGGCCTCGTTCATCACCTCGCCCAGCAGCGTCGCGGTGGCAGGGGTCTCCTCCGAGGGCTTGACCACCACGGTATTGCCGCAGGCCAGCGCCGGCCCGACCTTCCACGTCATCAGCAGCAGCGGCAGGTTCCACGGGCACACCACGCCGATCACGCCGCGCGGGCTGCGCACCGCGTAGTTGATGGCCTTGCCGCCATCGGGCGTGTCCATGGCAAAGCTCTCGGTCGGCACGTTGCGGATCAGGTCGGCAAAGACCTTGAAGTTGGCCGCGCCGCGCGGGATGTCGATATGGCTGGCCAGCCCGAAGGGCTTGCCGGTATCGGCAATCTCGGCCTGCACGAATTCGTCGAAGCGGCGGTTGATGCCGTCGGCCACCGCGTGCAGCAGCTCGACCCGCTGCGCGACGGTCATGCGGCCCCAGGGGCCGTGCAGCGCACGGCGCGCGGCCTGTACCGCGGCGTCGACCTCGGCCTGGCCGGCCTCGTGCACGTGGCCGATCACGCTGTTGTCGGCGGGGTTCCGGTTCTCGAACGTGCGTGCGGTGCCGACCCACTCACCGTTGATGAAGTTCTTGAAGTCTTTCATGTTGGTTCTCTTGAGTTTCAGCCTCTTCGATTGAGCCAGGGCGGGGACTCAGGTCAGCACATTCAGGAATGCTTCGTTCAGCTTCCTGTCGTGGTAGAAGATCGCGCGCCCGAGTTCGTTGTCGGTCCAGGTGATGGTGGGCTTGTCCGGATAGTGGATATAGCCGCCGGAGAAGACCTCGTTGCGGTTGCCGGAGGGGTCGAAGAAATAGATCGTCGCGCCGCGCGTGATGCCGTGGCGGGTCGGGCCGATATCGAGCGAGACGTCCTTCTTGGAGATGATGTCGGCCGCCTTCAGCACTTCGCTCCAGTTGTCGAGCAGGAACGAGGCGTGGTGGAAGCGGTTCTTCTCCGGGTGGCGGATAAAGGCGATGTCGTGCGCCTTGTTGGAGCAGGTCAGGAAGGCGCCGATCAGCATTTCGCCGTCCGGCCCCGCCACCACCTGCTCGGCCAGCGAGAAGCCCAGCACTTCGCGGAACAGCCTGACCGTGCCGTCGACATCGTCGCCGTACAGCAGGCAGTGGTCGAAGCGGCTGGGCGCCATGCCGCGCAGGTCGTCCGGCCAGGGATCGGGGTTGAGGTCGCCGGTGTTGCAGCCGAGCTTGTCCTTGTCGGCGAACAACTCGATGGCATGGCCGGTCGGGATGGTGAAGCGAAAGCGCACGCCGGTGTGCGGATGCTCGCCGGCGGGGATCCACTGGCAATCGGCGGCCAGGCCGGATTGCTCCACCTCCCGCGCCAGCCGCTCCAGCGTGTGGCCGCTGTCGACGCGGAAGCCCATGTAGTCCATGCCCGGGCTGTCGGCCTCGCGCAGCACCACGCTGTGATGGTCATGCTCGTCCCAGGCCTTCAGGAACACCCGGCCCTGCGCATCGCGCGCGGTTTCGATCAAGCCGAGCACCTCGGTATAGTGTTTCAGCGCCGGCTCCAGCTCCAGCACGCGCAGGGCCACGTGCCCCGGTCGCAATACGCCTGTCAATGCCATGATGGGTCTCCTGGTGTGGTGGTGGCGTTGTGTGGGTGCCACCTTCTTTGCTTGTGCTTCGTTCGCTTGCTACCGGCCCTGCTCGCGCCGCCACTGCTTTTCCAGGCAGCGCTGCAGCAGGGCCACCGGCTGCAGCCGGATATCGCTGTCCGGATAGGTCTTGCAGGCCAGCACCAGTCCGTCGCGCTCCTCCGCTTCGGACAGGCAGGCCCGGCTGACCTTGCCGGCGTGGTAATGCCCGGCCTCGATGCGGACCTTGCACACGCCGCAGCCGCCGCCGCGGCAGCCGGCGGGAATGCCGCGCCGGCCCAGCACTTCCATGGCCCGCAGCAGGTTCTGCTCCGGTGCGCACGGATAACGCAGCCCGCTGCCGGCGATCTCGACGGTATGCATGGCGCGCCTCCCTCAGATCTTGAACAGCGGGCTGCGCGCGCTGTTCTGCGCATCGGCCGCGGACAGGAACTTCTCGGTGTGGATGTCCGCCTCGAACAGCCGCCCCTGCATCAGCGTGCGGATACACGCTTCGATCATCGGCGGCGGCCCGCACAGATAGGCTTTGTGGCCGCGGAAGTCAGCGTTGCCGTCCTCGTTCCCGTTCGCGTAGAGCTGGCGCAGCACATCGTGCACGTAGCCGCGCGCGCCGTTCCAGCCGCTGTCTGCGGGTTCGTCCGACAGCGCCGCCACGTAGCGGAAGTTGGGGTGGGCCTGCGCCAGCGCCTGGAACTCCGCGTCGTAATACAGCTCGCTGCGGTTGCGCGCGCCCTGCACCAGCGTGATCGGCAGGGTTTCGCCGGCGGCCAGCAGGTCCAGGATCATCGCGCGCGGGCTCGACAGGCCGGACCCGCCCGCCAGGAACAGCATCGGCACCTGCGCCGACTTGCGCACGAAGAAGCGGCCATAGGGCGCCGAGAACGATAGTTCGTCGCCGACCGCCAGCTGGTCGTGCAGGTAGCCGGTGGCCTGCCCGTCCGGCACGTGCCGCACGTGCAGCTCGACCAGGTCGTCGCCCGGCGCGTTGGCCAGCGAGAACGCGCGCGGCTGGTCGCAGCCCGGCACGTTCAGGTTGACGTACTGACCGGCCTGGAAGGCCGTGCGTCCGCCATCCTTCACACGCAGCCAGATGCCCAGGATGGTGGGCGTCAGGGCGCGCGTCTCGACAACTTCGGCGCGATAGTCGGCCAGCGGCAGGCCCAGCGCATCGGCGTCTTCCTCGATGTCGGCCTCGATCACCAGGTCCGACTGCGCGGTCGCGCAGCAGGCCAGGCACTGGCCGTTGTCGCGCTCGAAATCCATCAGCGCGAAGCTGGAGGCCTCGCCCTGCTCGACCTCGCCGTCCACCACCTGCACCTTGCAGGTGGCGCACAGCCCGTGGCAGCAGGCATGGGGCAACCACACGCCGTTGCGCAGGCACGCGTCCAGCACGGTCTGCCCGGGAGCGATGGGGATGGTCTGCCCGATCGGTTCAATGGTCAGCGAATACATCTTGGTCTCCTTCCGGTGGTGCGTTCGACCATGCGCCTCAGCTGCGGCTGCCGCCGATGCCGTCCAGCCCCGGCGTGCGGAAGCGGATCACGTCCTTGTGGCCCAGGCCGTTCTCTTCCAGCGAGCGGTCCAGGTCGGGCTGCCAGGGCTGGCCGCCGCGCAGCCACTGCACCTGGCCCCAGTCGATGCGGGAAAAGTCGGGGTGGTAGCCGTAGACGCCGGGCAGCACCTTGTCGACCACGTCGCGCAGCGGCATGGACGGCGGGAACGGGAAGCAATGCGGCGCGCAGAACAGCAGGTGGCCGTCCCAGCCGATATAGAGCAGCCGGTTGCCGTGGAACACGGCCTCGCGGTCGGCCGCCTCGAAGGCGTAGTCGCCGATGGATACGACGGGCATGGTTGTCTCCTTGTCTTGTGATGGGGGCCGCTTCAGGCGGCGTCCGCGGCAGGCCCGATGCCCTTCCACGCGTTCCAGTTGCGCTGGTCCTGCGAGCCCTCGAAGTCCAGGTTGTCAGCGCCCGGGTCCAGCCGGTACCACTTGAGCACGTCCTCCAGCGTGGCGCCGCCGCAGTTGCCCTGGTAGATCTGGTGCACCGGCAGCCAGGCCTGCGCGTACTTGGCGGGCTCGTCGTCGAAGATGTCCTTGCAGCCGTCCGAGCAGAAGTGGAACTTCATGCCGTGGTAGGTGCTCTCGCGGTAGCAGGTCTGGGTCGGGTCGTCCGGCTCCGAGAACACCATCGGGATCTGGCAGGTCTGGCACAGCATCGGCAGCGTGGCGTTGTAGAAGCGGTCGCCGGCCTGCTGGCGCTCCTGCCAGTGGTCCAGGCGCGGCTTGTAGTAGCGCTCGAAGGTCTGCGGATACTTCTCGGCCAGCCATGCCATCTCGTCGGCCTTGGGCACCCAAGTGTGGAAGCCGGCCGCGCCCGCGTAGTTGTAGAAGGTGGCCCAGGCCTCGTGCGTGATGCGGTCCTTGGTCTGGGTGGCCACTTCGTGGTACTTGGGCATGCGCAGGCCGTAGCGCTCCAGGTCCTTGAACAGCGCCCCGCCCGCCTGCTCGAAGTACATCTCCCAGGCCTCGGCCCACGACATCACGCGCTTGGGCAGCATGTAGTCCATCATCATGCCGACCAGCGTGAGCAGGCGGAAACCGCGCCAGAACCACTTGTCCAGCCACTTCTGCAGGATCGGGATATTGCCGGGATCCTGCTCGCACAGGAACTTGACCACTTCCAAACCAAGCGTCATGTGGCGCGACTCGTCGGACTGCGCGGAGAAGCCGAAGGTCACCGTGGCCATGTCGCCGTTGTAGGCGGCGCCCGACATGAACGGCATGAACAGCAGGTTGGTCAGCACATACTCGAACGAGAACGAGATCGCGGTGATGAACTCGAACGGCCCCGCGCTCATCGCGTCCTCGAAGTAGGACTTTGGCACCGACAGGTACCAGACCCGGTCGTGCATGTGGCGCCATTCGCCAAAGCCGTGGAAGTACTTGTTGTAGACCGACAGCGTGTGCAGCTGGGTCTGGGCATGGCGCAGCTCGTCGACCGACTGCATCTGCGCCGCCACGCGCGCGCCGGCGCCGCGGAAATGCCGGCCCAGGTGCGCGTAGCCGCGGTGGGCGGCGTATTCCAGCGGCGTCACGCCGGTCAGGAACAGCCGCAGCGCGTTCAGGTAGCGCGGATCGGATACGTTCAGGTGGCCGTTGTTCTGCACGAACGAGTCGATGATCGCGTACAGCTTGCGCTCCTTCTCCGACTGGTATTTCCAGTAGGCATCCATGGTCATGCGGAACGGGTCTTCCCATTTGTCCCAGTCGTGGATGCGGATGCCCTCGTACTTGTCGAACGGGAAGACCTTGTCCATCGGCTCGTAGGTCGTTTCCCAGGCCAGGTCCCGCGTCATCGAGGCGTACTTCTCGCGCAGGTTGAGCTTCTTGCGTGCGTCCATGATGTCTCCGTGATGTTCTCTATGCCGCTGCCGGGTCAGGCGTTCCAGCGCAGCGTGAAGGCGTCTTCGTCCTCGTCGATGTTTCCGCACAGCGAGATCAGGTTCAGGTGGATCTCCTGCAGGTCCCAGTCGCGGCCGAGCTTGCCGGCCACCAGTTCGCGCACGATGGTCAGGTGGCCGGGGGCGTCGATCTTGACCATGGCGGGAAACTGCGACACCACCGCATGCGGGTTGGCTTCAGTGATGGCGTCGATGATGGGGCGGGTGTCGTCGTTGTTCTGCAGGGCGATGTAGACGTTGGCAGCGGTGGCTGACATGGCGTGTCTCCGTGGGGTTCGTTGTGGGCGGATCAGGCAGCCAGGCCGAGCTTGCCCAGGCGGACTTCGAACTGCTCGCGGCACAGCGCCACCATCTGCGCGCCGTCCTCGCCGGTGAGCGCATCGGCCACCGGCACCAGCGCCTGCGCCACCTCGGCGCAGGCGGCGCGCGCCCAGCCGGACAGCAGCACGCGGTTGGCGTCGGACTCGGCCGCGGCGGCCTGGATCACGGCATCGACCCAGCGTGCGTGCTCGTCGCGCCAGTCGTTCATGAATTCGGTCAGCACCGCCAGCCCGGTGCCGCAGGCGCGCGCGATCACCGCGTCGGCATGCTGGTAGACCAGCGGGTAGAGCAGCCCGTCGAGCACCAGGTTCTGGGCGACGAAGGTCTCGAACCAGTCCCCGGTGACAAAGGTGTGCTCGACAAAGCGGCGCAGCGGCTGCCACGCGGCGCTCTCCAACCAGGCCACCCTGGCACGCTCCAGCGCCACGCCGGTATTGCCGTCCAGCAGCATGCCGATGCGCGACAGGTATTGGGCGATACCCAGGCGGTCCATCGCGCAATAGGTGCAGGCCTGCGTGATGGCCGTGCCCCAGCCATAGTCGGCGCAGTAGAAGTTGTTCATGTTGGCGCCCCACTCCACATGGCGCAGCGGCAGCAGGCCGGTGGCCAGGCGTTCCTGCCATTCGGCCGGCAGCGCCTGCAGCAGCCCGCGCTTCTCGACGAAGGCAAAGCTCTTTTCGGTGGCATCCTGCTGGCGCCCGCGCGCGGTCACGTAGGCGCCGTAGTAGAACTGGCGCGGGTCCTTCAGCGCGTACCAGTCCTGCATCACGATCGCCGTGCGGCGCTTGTCATACAGCGCGAAGCCGGGGTCCCAGGTGGGGCGGTAGTGGAAGTTCACCTCCGACTGCACGTCGTAGGTCGCCTCCTGGTAGCGCGACGCCGGCTTGTCGCCGAAGCGGCGCGCGACATGGCCGTAGGTCTGGCGCAGCGGCTGGATCTGCTGGGTCTTGATATCGACTTGCATCGCTTGGTCTCCTGTATCCCTTCTCTCTTTGTGATGCGGTGGCTGCGGCGTCAGTCGTCGGCTTGCGGCTGCGGCGCGGCTTCCAGCGGGGGCAGGAAGCGCACGCGGTTGACGCAGCAGAAGGCTTCGAACATCGGCTCCGGCATGATCAGTTCGACGTTGAGCTCCGGGTCGGCCACGCTGAAGGCGAACTGCACAAACCCTTCGGGGGTGCGGCCCTCGACCCGCACATAGCGCGGCGTGGCTTCGAACAGGGGAACCGACGGGGTGTTCATGGCGCGCTCCTTTGCGTTGGCTGGACGCAGGCCTTACTGCGAAGACCGTGCCAGCGAGCGCGAAGCGTTGTGGGACAAGGGTTGCGGGGAATTGGCGATGACGAGCGTGCGCGTTAACCCGGAAAGGTCCGCGCGAAACCTGTCGATGAATTGATGAAGCTGTCCGCAAGCCTTGATCAAATGATCAAAAGCCGCGCCGGGCGGGCGTTTGCGGGCAGCGAGCCAATGCGGATGGGATTGCCCTGCGGCGCAGCAGCGTGCCTGGGCAAGCTGGGTGAGAAGACTTGATCTGGCAGGGAAAAATCGCTGGCGCGGTGCAGCATCGGGCAACTTCGGGCCGATGCGCGGCCGGCCGGGGCTGCATCAAATGATCAAGGGGGGAAATGCGAGGAGCCGGGAGAAGCGGAGGAGATGGGTGGCGCAGGGGATCGTGTGGACGCGCTTGATCTACGCGGGTGTGCTCCCTCTCCCGCTTGCGGGAGAGGGAGCACACCCTCAGCATTTGAAGCTTGAAAGCGGCCTCAGTTACCGTTGCCGTGCCCGTTGCCCCCACGCGTGCCGCGCATCTTCCACCGATACGCCAGCTGCGGCCGCGTAATGCCCAGCAACCGCGCCGCCTGGCTCATATTGCCGTCGGCCCGCTGCATGGCCGCCTCCATCAGCACGGTCTCGACGTCGCCCAGCGCCAGCTGCTGCTCTGACATCTGGTCCAGCAGCGCATGGACCGCGGCTTCGCGCAGGTCTGGCAAGGTGCCGCCCGCGCCCAGCCGCGGCGCGGTATCCACCACCGGTGCCACGGTGCCCGGCAGGAACAGGTGGTCGGCGGTGATCTGGCCGCCCTGGCTGGCCAGGATCACGCCGCGCTCGATCACGTTCTCCAGTTCGCGCACGTTGCCGGGCCAGTCATAGTGGCGCAGCTCGGCCAGCGCGCGGTCGGTGATGCCGACGATGCGCTTGCCGTGGCGCGCGCCGTAGCGGGCCACGAAGCGCTCGGCCAGCGGCCGGATATCGTCCAGGCGCTCGCGCAGCGGCGGGATCGTGACCGGGTAGACATTGAGGCGGTAGTACAGGTCCTTGCGGAAAGTGCCCTGCTTCACGGCTTCGGCCAGGTCGACATTGGTGGCGGCCACCAGCCGCACGTCCACCTTGCGCGTGCCGGTGCCGCCCACGCGCTCGACCTCGCCCTCCTGCAGCACGCGCAGCAGCTTGGACTGGGCCGAGGCCGAGAGTTCGCCCAGTTCGTCCAGGAACAGGGTGCCGCCATGCGCTCGCTCGAAGCGCCCGGGGCGCGACTGGCTGGCGCCGGTGAAGGCGCCCTTTTCCACGCCGAACAGCTCGGACTCGATCAGCTCATCGGGAATCGCCGCGCAGTTCACGGCAATGAAGGGCTTGTCGGCGCGCCCGCTCACGCTATGCAGCGCCTGCGCGAACCGCTCCTTGCCCACGCCGGTCTCGCCCAGCAGCAGCACCGTCACGTTGCTGGCCGCGGCGCGTTGCAGCAGGCTCCAGGCGGCGCGAAAGCCTGGCGAGGTGCCGACCAGGTCGGCCGGCGTGGCCGGGGTGCCCTGCAGCGCGCGCAGGTGCTCGACCTCGCTCTGCAAGGCGATGATGGTTTCGATCACGGGATCGGGCTGGTACAGCGCCAGCGCCTGCGCGCCGTCTTCCCAGGCTTCCACCGGCTTGCCGATGATGCGGCAGTGCGCGTGCCCGCAGGCGATGCACTCGACCTCGCGATACAGGATGGTGCGCCCCATCAGCGCCGAGGTGTAGCCGGTGGCGTAGCCGATCTGCATCCAGCAGGCAGGCTCGTCGACGATGCCGAACAGCTGGCGGTGGACGTCGCCCTCGAAGGAGTCTTCCCACAGGAATTCGCCATCGTAGATGCCGGCGGCGATGTCGATGTCGACCTTGACCGGCGTGACCCGCACCACCCCCTCGATGGTATGCAGGCAGGGCCCGATCTCCAGCTGGCCAAAGTCGCTGTGGCCTGCGCGCAGCTTGCGCGCGACCTCAGCGTCGCGCATGCCCGAATGGAAGCCCATGCGCATGAACAGGCCGCGCGCCCGCTCCATGCCCAGGGTGTCCACCAGTTCCTTGCGCAGCGCGCCCAGGGCGGCGGTATGGATCAGGATCATGCGCTGCTCGTCCAGCCAGATCGCACCCTCCTCCATGGCGAAGCGCAGGCGGCGGGCAAGATCGGCCAGGCCATCGCGCATGGTGGCCGAGAACTTGTCGGTTGAACTGCTCATTGTCTCCCCTCAGTGCCGGCGGGTGATCCGCTCGAGTGTGCCTTTCGGCTGGCAGCTTATGCACATTATGTGCCAAGGGAAACGGGGGTGGGCAATGACATTGCCCGGGGACTACCCCAACCGGCCGCGCTGGGCCGGGCCGTTCAATCCGCCCGGATACCCCGCTGGCGGATCAGCACACCCCACTTATCGGTTTCCTTCGCCAGGTGCTCGCGCAGCACCGCCGGTGAACTGCCGATCGGCTCGGCGCCGATCAGCGCCAGCCGCTTCTGCACGGCCGGCTTCCCCAAAGCCTCGAGCATGGCGCGGTTGAGCGCGTCGATGACCGGCTGCGGCGTCTTCGCCGGCACGAAGGCGGCAAACCACGGCGACAGCTCATAGCCCGGCAGGCCGGCTTCCGCTACCGTCGGCACGTTGGGCAGCGCACTGGAGCGCTTGCTGGTGGTGACCGCGATCGCCGTCAGCTTGCCCGATTCGATATGCGGCCTGGCCGAGGTGATGCTGTCGAACATGTAGTCGACCTGGCCGCCCAGCAGATCCGTCATGGCCGGGCCGCTGCCCTTGTAGGGGATATGCAGCATGTCGACGCCGGCCATCGAGGTGAACAGCTCGCCCGCCAGGTGGATCGAGGTGCCGTTGCCGGCGGAGGCATAGGTGTACTTGCCCGGCGCCGCCTTGGCGTGCGCCACCACATCCTTGACGGTGCTTTCCTGGCGCCGCGCCTTGCTGGCCACCAGCACGTTGGGCACCACCGCCAGCAGCGACACCGGCGCGAAGTCCTTGACCGGGTCGTAGCTCAGCCGGCCGTACAGCGCCGGGTTCACGGCCATGCCGTTGGCGACGATGATCAGCGTGTAGCCGTCGGCGGGCGCGCGCGCCACCAGTTCGGCGCCGATATTGCCGCCGGCGCCCGGCCGGTTCTCGACCACGATGGCCTGGCCCAGCGTGCGCGACATGTCTTCGCCCAGCGTGCGGGCGATGTTGTCCATGGCACCGCCCGCGGGGAACGGCACGATCCAGCGGATCGGATGGTCGGGATAGGCCGCGTGCGCGGCCGGCGCTGCGAACGACAGGCCGGCAGCCAGTGCCAGCGCCCCTGCGCGGCTGGTGCTTGCCAGCCGCTGGAATAACGTCTTCATTGGTCTCCTCACTTGATGCGTGCAGGCACCGGTGTGCCATGCGGGGGGCGCGGCCTGCCAGTTCAGCCGCGCCGGTAGTGCGCCAGCTTGTCTTCGTCCAGCGCCAGCCCCAGGCCGGGGCCTTCAGGCAGGTGCAGGCTGAAGTCGCGGTACTCGGGGCGCTGCTGCACGATATCGTCCTTGAGCAGCAGCGGTCCGAACAGCTCAGTGCCCCAGGCCAGATGCGGCAGCGTGCAGAAGCCATGCGCCGCGGCGATGGTGCCGACGCTGCCCTCCAGCATGGTGCCGCCGTACAGCGCGATGCCGGCGGCGTCGCCCACCGCGGCGGTGCGCAGCATGCCGAAGATGCCGCCGGCCTTGGCGATCTTCAGCGCGAACACGTCGGCGCCGCCGATGCGCGCCAGCTCCATCGCGTCTTCCGGGCCGCACACCGCTTCATCGGCCATGATCGGCACCACGAAGCGCGCTGCCAGACGCGCCAGCGCCATGCGCTGCTCACGCGGAGTCGGCTGCTCGATCAGGTCGATGCCGGCGGCTTCCAGCATGGCGATGCCGGTGGCGGCGTCGGCCTCGTTCCAGGCCTGGTTGACGTCGACGGTGACGCGCGCCCGCTCGCCCAGCGCGCGCTTGATCGCGGCCACGTGGGCCACGTCGTCGCGCACGCTGCGCCGGCCGATCTTCAGCTTGAAGGTATGGTGGCGGCGCTCGGCCAGCAGTTGCTCGGCCTCCGCGATGTCGCGGGCGGTGTCGCCGCTGGCAAGCGTCCACAGCACCGGCAGGGTCGAGCGCACCGCGCCCCCCAGCAGCGTGGCCAGCGGCACGCCCAGGCGCTTGCCCTGCGCATCCAGCAAGGCGGTCTCCAGCGCTGACTTGGCGAAGCGGTTGCCGCGCGCGACCTTGCCCAGGCGCGCCATCGCGCCATGCACGTTGGTGGCATCCTGGCCGGCCAGCGCAGGGGCCAGGTAGGTGTCGATGGTCAGCTTGATGCCTTCCGGGCTTTCGTCGCCATAGGACAGGCCGCCGATGGTGGTGGCCTCGCCGATGCCCTCCACGCCGTCGCTGCAGCGCAGCCGCACGATCACCAGGGTCTGCTGCTGCATGGTGGCCATGGCCAGCTGGTGTGCCCGGATGGTGGGCAGGTCCACCAGGATGGCCTCCACCGAAGTGATAGTCGTGGTCATACCTTGTCGATGCAAATGGATATTGGGGCCAAGTATGCGGCTTGACTTTGCCTGCGTCCAAGACCGATGATGTCTCGATCGATACCTTGCAGGTATGGAAACAGGACAGCAATGGAACTCCGGCACCTGCGTTATTTCCAGGTCGTGGCCCAGGAACTGAACGTCACCCGCGCCGCCGAGCGGCTGCATATGGCACAGCCGCCGCTGTCGCGCCAGATCCGCCAGCTGGAAGATGAAGTGGGCGTGGCGCTGTTCGACCGCGTCGGCCGCGGGCTGCGCCTGACCGAAGCGGGCCGCTTCCTGCTGGAGCAGACCACGCAGCTGACGCAGCGGCTGGAAGAGACCATCGAAGGCACGCGCCGCATCGGGCGGCAGGACAAGCGCTGGTTCGGCATCGGCTTCGTGCCGTCAGTGCTGTATGGCGTGCTGCCGGAACTGATCCGCGAGCTGCGCGAATCAGACCGGCACGACCAGCAGGTAGAGGTGGGACTGGCCGAGATGATCACCGTCGAGCAGATCGAGGCGCTCAAGGCCGGCCGCATCGACCTGGGCTTTGGGCGCATCGCGCTGAACGACCCCGCCATCCGCCAGCAGGTGGTGATGGCCGAACCCCTGGTGGCCGCGCTGCCGGCACGCCTGCCCGCGCCGCGCCGCAAGGCGCTGACGCCACAGGCGCTGGCGGCGCAGCCGTTCATTCTTTACCCGGCCCGGCCGCGGCCCAGCTATGCCGACCACCTGCTGTCGCTGTTCCGCGCGCAGGGCCTGCAGTTGCGTGTGGCGCAGGAGGCCAACGAGCTGCAGACCGCGCTGGGGCTGGTGGCGGCCGGCATCGGCATCACCCTGGTGCCGGCATCGATCCAGCGCCTGCATCGCGACGACGTGCGCTACTGCCCGATCGACGCGCCGGGCTTCGTCTCGCCGGTGATCATGAGCTATCGCGAAGGCGACACGTCACCGTTCCTGGCGCGGGCGGTGGAATGGGTGATGCGGCAGGCGCAGTAGGCCTACATCAGGTGCCGGTGAACTGCGGCTTGCGCTTTTCCTTCCAGGCCAGCGCGCCTTCGCGGATGTCCTGCGACTGCGTGGCCCGGCTGATGTCGGCGGCCAGCGCCTCGGCATCCAGCGCGCCGCGCCCGATCGCGTTCAGGTGCCGCTTCATGCCTTGCACCGCCAGCGGCGCCAGCCCGGCCACGGTGTCGCTGAGCTGGTCGGCGCGCTCGCGCAGGCGCTCCGCCGGCAGCAGCTCGGTCAGGAAACCGCGGCGGAACATCTCGTCGGCGTCGATGCGCTCGGCGGTCAGGAACAGGTGCTTGGCGTGGTTCAGGCCCAGCCGGCTGATATAGCGCTCCATGCCGCGCTGGTAGAAATGCAGCCCCAGCCGCGCCGCGGGCATGAACATGTCCGCCGCGGCGGTGCCGAGCCGGAAATCGCACGCCAGCGCCAGGTCCGTGCCGCCGCCGTAGACGCCGCCGTGGATCTCGGCAATGGTCACCGCACGGCAGTCTTCCACCGCGTTGACCAGGGTCTCGAAGCCGGCGCCGCGCTGCCCGGCCGCGAGCCTGCCGATATCGAAGCCGCTGCAGAAGTACTTGCCGGCGCCGCGCAGGCGCAGCACGCGCACGTCGCTGTCGTTCACGGCATCGACATGCCGTTGCAGCTCGGCCAGGTCATCCGGCCCGAGGCGGTTGGCCACCGCCGGGCGGCGCAGCGTGATCGTGGCGACATGACCGGCAATGTCGAGCGAAGGAAGGGAACCATCAGTGTGCATCGGGAAAACTCCAGGTAGGGATCATTGGGCACCGGCCTGCGGGGCGCGACGGCGATTCATCTTGTGCTCGCCGGGGTTCAGGGAATCAGCACGGCCGAGCCCGTGGTGGCCCGGCCCTCCAGGTCGCGGTGCGCGTCGCGCACGGCGGCCAGCGGGTAACGGTGGTTGACCTCCAGCCGCAGCTGCCCGGCAGCGACCGCGGCGAACAGTGTGGCCGCGGCATTGGCCAGCGCCTGCGGGCTCGCAATGTAGGTGCGCAGCGTCGGCCGCGACACGATCAGCGAGCGCGCGTGCAGCAGCTGCAGGTCGAAGGCCTCCACGTCGCCCGACGCGGTGCCGTAGTTGATCGCCATGCCGCACGGCCGCAGGCATTGCAGCGACGGCACGAACACGTTCTTGCCGACGGCGTCGTAGACCACCGCCACGCCCTCGCCGCCGGTCAGCGCCTGCACTTCGGCCACGAAGTCCGCCTCGCGGTAATTGATGACATGGTGGCAGCCATGTGCCAGCGCCACCGCGCGCTTGGCCTCGCTGCCCACGGTGCCGATCACGGTCGCGCCGAGTGCGCGCGCCCACTGCGACAGCAGCACGCCCATGCCCCCGGCCGCGGCGTGCACCAGCACGGCGTCGCCCGGCTGCACTGCGTAGAGCCGGCGCAGCAGGTACTCGGCAGTCAGCCCGCGCAGCAGCGTGGCGCCGGCCACCTCTTCCGGGATTGCGTGCGGCAAAGGCACGACCCGGCCCGCTGGCACGTTGCGCGTCACCTGGTAGGCGCCGGGATGCATGCAGGCGACGCGCTGGCCGACCTCGAACCCTTCTACATCAGGACCAACCGCGGTCACCTCGCCGGCGCCAACCGAGCCCAGCGTGACCGGGAACGGCGCCGCGGTGTGCGGGCCATGCGCGCCCTTGCGCTGGTAGATGTCCGCGAAATTCAGGCCGATGGCCGACTGGCGCAGCTGCAGTTCGCCAGGACCGGGCGGCGGTACGGTGACCTGGCAGGACTCCAGCACCTCAGGTCCGCCCACCCTGTTAATACAGACGGTATCTGTCAGCATACAAATCCTCAAATTCGGGCGTCGGTCGGACACAGGGTGATTGGACCCGGCCGCCTGGCCGCCGATCGCGCTATTCCATATGACTCGAATGGCATTTCCATGGGATCCAGGTGACGCAAATCCGCATGAATGCCCTCGCAGCCTACGCCTTCCCGCAGCACTCCGCATCGTGGAAACTCCGTATACGTATTTTTATGATTGTTATTTGTATACTTGCACAATCCATCGCCAAGGAACTGCCATGACGTCTTTGCCTCCCGGCACTGAAGCCGCCGGGCCTCACGCCCCCCCCGCGGACCTGCCGCTGTCCGGCATCACCGTGCTGGACCTGTCCATCGCCCGCGCCGGCCCGGCGGCGGTGCGCCTGCTGTCGGACTGGGGCGCCGACGTGATCCGCGTGGAGCCGCCCCCGCCGCAGGACCGCGGTTCCGTCACCGGGCGGCGGCGCGGCTCGGACGAGCAGAACCTGCATCGCAACAAGCGCAGCCTGTGCCTGGACCTGAAGACGCCGCAGGGCGCCGAGGTGCTGGCGCGCCTGGTGCGCCGGTCGGACGTGGTGGTGGAGAACTTCCGCTCGGTGGTCAAGGAACGGCTGGGGCTGAGCTATGAGCGCCTGAGCGCGATCAATCCGCGCGTGATCCTGGCCAGCATCTCGGGCTTCGGCCAGGACGGGCCCTATTGCGAGCGCCCGGGACTGGACCAGATCGTGCAGGGCATGTCGGGGCTGAGTTCGGTCACCGGCGAGCCCGGCAAAGGCCCGCTGCGCGTGGGCATTGCCATCTCCGACACCACCGCGGGCATGTTCCTGGGCCAGGGCATCCTGCTGGCGCTGCTGCACCGCGCGCGCACCGGCCGCGGCCAATGGGTCCATACCTCGCTGATCGAGGGCATGCTCAACAAGCTGGACTTCCAGGCCACGCGCTACACCGTCGACGGCGAAGTGCCGAGCCAGCAGGGCAATGCGCACCCGACGCTGGTGCCGATGGGCACCTACCGCTGCCGCGACGGCGTGGTCAATATCGCCGCCAGCACTGACCGCATGTGGGCCAACTTCTGCCGCACCGTCGAGGCCGTCTGGCTGCTGGAAGACCCCGCGTTCCAGACCGCCGCGGGCCGTGCCGCCGACCGCCACCGGCTGGACCAGGCCATCAACCAGTGCACCGCTGCTTTCACCGCGGCCGAACTGACTTCGCGCCTGAATGCCGCCGGCGTGCCGTGCGGGCCGGTGTTCGATATCGGCCAGGCCTTCGAGGATGCGCAGGTGCGCCACCTGCGCATGACCCGGCCCGCCGAGCACCCGGCGCTGGGGCCACTGGAACTGCTGCGTTCGCCGATCAACCTGTCGGCCGCGCCGCACCCCGAGCGCTTTGCCCGCGCCGCACCCGATCCCGGCGAGCACACCGACGAGATCCTGCGCGGGCTTGGCTATGACGAAGCCGGCGTCGCGGCCCTGCGCGAAGCCAAGGTGGCGTCCTGAGCGCCAGCGGCCAGGACACGCGATAGCGACAACGAGAACACAAAAGGAGACAGCAATGAAACACACCCTCGGGCGCGCCGCGATCGGCACCGCTCTTGCCACCCTGGCTGCGTTGCCCGGCATGGCCGCTGCGCAGGACTACCCGACCCGGCCGATCCGGCTGCTGGTGGGCTACACGCCGGCGGGCGCGGCCGACTATGTCGCGCGCGTGTTCGGCGAGGCCTTGTCGAAGGAGCTTGGCCAGACCGTGCTGGTGGACAACAAGCCCGGCGCCGGCAGCACGCTGGCTTCCGCGGCACTGGCGCAGGCGGCCCCCGACGGCTACACCCTGGGCCTGGCCACGGCCACGCTGTATGGCATCGACCAGCAGCTCTACAAGGCCCGCTACAAGGCGACCGACTTCACCCCGGTGACGCGGCTGACCGTGTCGCCGCTGATCCTGGCCGTCAACAAGAACCTGAACGTCAACGACGTCAAGACCCTGGTGGCCAAGGCGCGCGCGCAGCCGGGCAAGTTCAACTACTCGTCGTCCGGCATCGGCGGCTCGCCGCATATCGCCGGGCTGCAGTTCGAGAAGGCCACCGGAGTCAAGATGACGCACGTGCCCTACAAGGGCGGCGCACCGTCGCTGCAGGCCGTTGCCGCGGGCGAGGTGGAGTTGTCGTTTGGCACGGCGGCGTCGGTGTTGCCGATGGGCACGCAGGGTGTGGTGAAAATGATCGGCGTGACCACGCCCAAGCCATCGGCGGTCGCGCCAGGCCTGCCGGCGCTGGCGGAGATGGGGTTGCCGGGCTTTGATTTCACCTTCTGGTTCGGGCTGTACGGGCCGGCCGGGCTGCCCGACGGCATCCGCGACAAGCTCTTTGCCGCCACCGCCAAGGTGATGGCTGATCCGCAGCTGCGCGCGAAGCTCGCTTCCAATGGCAGCGAGGTCTCCACCTCGGCGTCGCCAGCGGAGTTCGGCAAATGGGCCGCGGCTGACGGCAAGTCGGCCGTGACGCGGATCGAGCAGGCCGGCGTCAAGCTGGACTGAGCCTGCCTGCCCCCGCGGTCATTGACTAGCGCCGGCCGCGCTTGCCGCCGGCCTCGTCGCCGGGCATGGAAGCGATCATGTCCGCGTAGACGTCGCCCCCGGTGGCGATATGCCGGACCATCGCGGCCGCGGCATCGTCCTCGTTGCCGCGCACGATGGCGCTCATCACCGCCTCATGCTCGGCCAGCGAGGCCAGGATGCGGGCGGGCTTCTCGAAGCGCAGGTCGCGCATGCCGCGCATGCGCGCGCGCATGGTGCGGATCTGCCGCGACAGGATGTCATTGCAGCAGGCCGCGTAGATGACGTCATGGAAGGCATCGTTGGCTTCGCGGTAGCGGTCGGAATCGGCACGCTCCGCGGCCGCGCGGCAGTCTTCGAACGCGGCCTGCATCGCCGTGCGCTGAGCCGCCGAGATACGGCGCGCCGCCAGCCGCGCCGCCAGCGCCTCCAACTGCACCAGGATCTCGTTCATCGCCGCGTACTCGCGCAGGGTGATCGACGATACGATCGCGCCCTGGCGCGGGACCAGGTCCACCAGGCCGGCCGACTCAAGCTGGATCAGGGCCTCACGCACCGGCGTGCGGGACACGCCGAAGCGCGCCAGCAGTTGCTGCTCTTCCAGCTGGGTGCCGCTGGGAAGCTTTCCAGAAAGAATCTCCTGCTCGATCGCGGCGCGGATGGTTTCGGACAGGCTCTTCTTTTCTTCAGACATGGACTGCGGCGGCGTGCGGAGGACGGGGATGGCGTGATTCTACCCTGCCCTGCGTATTCATTGATGCCTGTTGTGTGCACACGATGTGGCCTCACGGCACGCCAGCTTGACTAAGAGTGGGCGGGGCCAGCCAGCAATGGCAACTCTGCCAGTGCGACACTTTTGGTTACAAAACCAAATCGCCAAATGTGTTTGATGTCAAACATCTGACATTTGACCAATCAACAATCGCCCGCTGTCGCGACAAGCCAAGGCCAACCGCACCCGAACCGGCCAGTTCCCCGCACTTGTCGTCCGCGCTGCGGAAGTCCATGCGCCTGCATCTGATGTCGGCGCATGGGCTCGGCAATCGTTATCCCCCTCAACGACTACAAGGCAATGCACCAAATGAGACCCTCATTGCTGTTGCGTCCCACCCGCCCATGGCTGGCGGCCGGCACCATCACCCTCGCACTGATGCTTGCCGCCTGCGGCGGCGACGACTCGCCGGGCGCGAGCGGCGGCACCCTGCAGCCCACCGCCGCCAACGGCAACCAACCGGAAAACGCCGGCAAACCTGACCAGCCCGGCGCCTGCTCCACGCGTTGCGCCCCGTGAAGCGGGCCCCTTTTTCGATCCAGCGACAGACCGACCCAGCCACAGCCATGACCTTCAACCCGTCAAAAAGACAGTTCCTGAAGACCAGCCTCGGCACCGGCGCCGCCGCCGCGGTGCTGGCCAGCTTTCCGCCCAGCATCCGCCGCGCGCTCGCGATCGAGGCCAACAACGCCACCGGCACCATCCAGGACGTCAAGCACGTCGTGATGGTGATGCTGGAGAACCGCTCGTTCGACAATTACTTCGGCACCTTCAAGGGCGTGCGCGGCTACGGTGACCGCTTCGCGATCCCGTTGCCCAATGGCAAGAACGCGTTCTACCAGACCGATGCCAACGGCAATCTCCTGACGCCCTACCACCTGGACGAAACCCTGGGCAACGCGCAGCGCGCCGGCGGCACGCCGCACACCTGGCCCGATGCGCAGGCCGCGTGGGACCACGGCCGCATGGACCGCTGGCCGGTGGCCAAGAAGGCGCTGTCGATGGGCTACTACGATGACGCCGAGATCCCGTTCCAGCGCGCGCTGGCCGACGCCTTCACGCTGTGCGATGCCTACCACTGCGCGATGCACACCGGCACCATCCCCAACCGCCTGTTCTACTGGACCGGCAGCAACGGTCCCACCGGCGACAACGTCGCGGTGATGATCAATGAGTTCAACGCGGGCGCCGATGTTGGTCCCTCCACCGAAGGCTGGACCTGGAAGACCTACGCCGACCGCCTGCAGGCCGCGGGCGTGGGCTGGAAGGTCTACCAGAACGTGCCGGACAACTATGGCTGCAACCAGATGATGAGTTTCCGGCACTGGCGCGCCGAGATGGAGAAGATGCCCGTCGGGCGCAAGCTCTCCAACACCGCCGGCACCGGCGTCAACCCGCCCTACAACCCGGACATCGACGACCAGTACAGCCCGCTGGCCAAGGGCTTCTGCAACACCATGCCCGACGGCGGCTTCCTGCAGTCGCTGCGCGACGACGTGCTCAACGGCAAGCTGCCCGAGGTGTCGTGGATCATCCCGCCGGCCGAGTTCAGCGAGCACCCCGGCCCGTCCAGCCCGGCCAAGGGCGGCTGGTACGTGCAGGCCATCCTGGACGCGCTGACGGCATCGCCCGAGGTCTGGAGCAAGACCGTGCTGCTGATCAACTTCGACGAGAACGACGGCTTCTTCGACCACAGCCCGCCGCCGACCGCGCCGTCGCGCAACCTGGACGGCACGCTGGCCGGCAAGTCGACCCTCGACGACGCGCAGATGGCCTACGAGTACTTCAACTTCCAGCCCGCCACGGCCAAGCAGCCGCCGCAGGACGGCAAGCCCTTCGGCCCCGGCCCGCGCGTGCCGATGTGGGTGGTGTCGCCGTGGAGCCGCGGCGGCTGGGTCAACTCTGAAGTGTTCGACCACACCTCGGTGCTGCGCTTCCTGGAGGCGCGCTTCGGCGTGATGGAGCCGCAGATCAGCGCCTACCGTCGTGCCATCTGCGGCGACCTGACCAGCGCCTTCAACTTCGCCACGCCCAACACCGAGACCCTGCCCACGCTGGCGGGGCGCACCACCCGTGCCGACGCCACCAGCCTGACCGCCTGGCAGCAGACCCAGCCGGCGATCCCGGTGCCGGCCACGCCCGCGCTGCCGGAGCAGGACACCGGCACGCGTCCGTCGCGCAAGCTGCCATATGAACTGCACACCAGTGCACGCGTCGACGCCGCATCCAGGGCAGTCCGCCTGCTGTTCGCCAACGCCAGCACCAACCAGGCCGGCGCGCTGTTCCACGTCTATGACAAGCTGCACCTCGACCGCATTCCGCGCCGCTACGTGGTCGAAGCCGGCAAGACGCTGGACGATGCGTGGGACATCAATGCCGACGGCGGCAAGTACGACCTGTGGGTGCTCGGGCCCAACGGCTATCACCGCGCCTTCTCCGGCGACATCAACGAAGCGGTGACCACGTCCACCGAAATCCAGGTCTGCTACAACCCGTGCAAGAAGCCCACGATCCAGGTGAAGCTGCATAACGACAGCGACGCCGACGTGACCTTCACCGTCACGGCACTGGCCTACCGCGACGACGGCCCGTGGACGCAAACCGTGAAGCGCGGCAAGGTGGAAATGCTGGAATGGCCGGTGGCCGACAGCGGCAACTGGTACGACTTCGTCGTGACCTGCGAGGCCAGTCCGTCGTTCGCGCGGCGCTTTGCGGGGCGGATGGAGACCGGCGAGGACGCGGTCAGCGATCCGGAGATGGGAGTGGTTTGATGCGGCACGCCCCGGGGCTCGCGTTGAGCCCAGGGGCAGATTGTGCGACGCAAGTCGCGTAAGCGTGGCCGGCGCCCTGCCGGCTACGCCTTGCGCCAGACCGGCGACGCCGAGATCGCTACCTTGCGCGGCAGGATCTGCTGCGCGGTGAAGGCATCGGCGATGCGCTGCTGCTCGGCCAGCGCGGCGGCGTCGACCGTGTGCACCGCATAGCTGCGCCGCGCGTTCGCGGCTTCCACGGTGGCCGCATCCAGGCCGATCAGCGGCGCGTGCCAGCGCGCTGCCTCGGCCGGATTGCGCTTGACCCAGTCGCCCGCGTCGCGCAACGCATCGAACACCACCTCGAGCACCTCGGCATGCGCGCGCGCGAACGGCGTCGCCGCCAGGTAGAAGCGCCGATAGCTGGCCAGCCCCTCGCCATCGCGCAGCACACGCGCATTGGCCTGGCGCTGCACCGCGGCCAGGAACGGGTCCCAGATCACCCATGCCGCCACGCTGCCGCGCTCGAACGCCGCGCGGGCGTCGGCCGGGCTCAGGTATGCCGGTTCGATATCGCGGATCGACAGACCCGCGCGCGCCAGCGCTTCCAGCACCAGGTAGTGCGCGCCTGCGCCCTTGGCAAATGCCACCCGCTGCCCCTTGAGCTGCGCCACCTCACGGATCGGCGAGTCGCCACGCACGACAATGGCCTGTGCCTGCGGCGAAGGCGTCTCGCTGGCGTAGTAGGTCAGCGCGGCACCCGCGGCCAGCGCAAACGGCGGCACCGCATCGGCCACGTCGGCGCTCAGGTCGATATTGCCGAGGTTCAGCGCTTCAAGCAGCGGCAAGCCCGAGGTGAATTCGTACCACTGCACCGTCACCCCCTTGGGCGCCAGCGCCTTCTCCAGCGTCTGCCGCGACTTCAGCAGGATCATCAGCGTGGAGGACTTCTGGTAGCCGATGCGCAGCGCGGTCTGTCCTTGCCCCCAGCTGACGCCTGGCAGCACACTGGCGGCAGCCGCGGCGCCCGCTGCCGTCAGAAGCAGGCGGCGGCGTGAGTCGTGGGTCGGGTTCATAGCGGTGTTCCGGGATTTCACTGGAGCGCCAGCTTAGACACGGGCCCGCACAAAGCCAACGAAGATTGTCGCGGATGCTTATGCGCCGGCCGCGCGGATCACCGCGGGCCGGCGTTATCATCCGGCATTCCTGCGCAACTACCGAACGGAAAGCCATGAGCCTGTCTGCCGGCATCCCCATCCTCCGGATCTTCTCGGTCGACAAGGCCAAGGAGTTCTACCTCGACTTCCTCGGCTTCACGCTCGACTGGGAGCATCGGTATGAAGAGGGATTTCCGCTGTACGCGCAGGTCAGGCGCAGCGGCCTGACGCTGCACCTGAGCGAGCACCATGGCGACGCCACGCCCGGATCGGCGGTATTCGTGACGGTGGAGGATATCGATGCGCTGCAGCGGGAGCTGTCGGCCAAGGACTATCCGTACGCGAGGCCCGGTGTGGAGGATGTGGGCTGGGGGCGGATGCTGCAGGTGGCCGATCCGTTCGGGAACCGGCTGCGGTTTTGCGAGGTGGCGGAGGATTAGGTCAGCACTGGCAGGCGCCTTCCTGCCAAGACTGGCCCGCTCAGTTACGCTTGACCAGCGGCGCCGGGAACCACTCCCCGGACAGGACCGGCTGGTCCGCCCCATAGAGCCGGAACGTCAGGTGGTAGTTCTTTCCCTTGGGCGTGGGCAGCCAGTTGCCGTCAGGCGCATCTTTCGGCCTGGCAGGCGCGAAGTACAGCGTCAGCGAACCGTCCTCGCCATAGCTCAGCCTGGACTGCTTGTTGATCAGGAACCGGTTCTTCGCATTCGGGATCACGCGGAAGTTTTTGGCATCCACCGCAATCACCGACCAGAAGTATTTGACGTGGCGGGCGGGCAGCTCGTCCTTCGGGAAGGTGATGGTGTAGGTATTGCCGCCGTCGAGCTTGGTGCCGGTCCCGTCTGCATCCGTCTTGAAATAGACGACCTCATCGGTGCTGTTGGCCCAGATCCCGCCCAGGTTGATGCGGGTGCGGGTGTGGTAGTCGCTGCCGTACTTGCCGATGGTAGCGGGCCGGTTCCAGCCGTTCCTGATGGTACCTGCGGTGGAGAACGACTGTAAGAACGCCGGCAGCGTCTTCTCGCGGATGACCTTGTCCACCCGCGCGCGTTCGGCGGGGCTGCTGGCCACCGCGGCACTCACCGCGCGCACCTTGGCCTGGATGGGCTCCATGCCCGGATTGATGTCCGGCTCCGAGCCAAGCGCAACGGCTGCCGAGTCAAAGGCTTCAACGCCGGGGAGCTTGTCATTGCTGAAGGCGGGCGTGGCAGGCACCGGGGCAATCGTCGCCGTGCCAGTGATCCGTGTCGTGATCTGATGCTGCAGGGCAATGGCCTGCTTCTTGTCTGCGCCGATTTCCACCCGGGCCAGCACCCGTGCGGTCTTGCCCGGCAGGTCGATGCGCCTGGCATTGGGCGAAAGTGCCGCACTGGCACCCTTCAGGCACATCGCGAATTCGCCGCCTGGATGGTGCGGATAGTTGCGTTCGTTGATATTGGCGACGGTTTCGCCCCAGCCGTTCAGGAACTGAATGGTGTAGTAGCGCCCCTTGATGGCCGGCACGCTGAAGACCGTGCAGGTCTTTTCGTCGACCGCAACCCAGGCCTCGCTGTAGGCGACATCCAGGTTGGGGTTGGCCCACGACACACCGCCGACGTCGCGATGAATGATCCGGTTCCACTGGAAACCTTCCTTCCGGAAGTCGATTTGCTGCTGGCGCAGGACAAGCAGCCGGCCCAGCAGGTAGACGTAGGCATCGTTGATGTCCTGTTCCGACACCGCGGCCGTCGCGGAGCCCGACGTGACAGCCGACGCCGCAGCCAACGCCGCGGCCGACGGGCTATGGCATCCGGCGAGGCCCGCCAACATGGAAACGGCCAGCATGGAGGCAGCGACAGCGCGGTTTGAGATAGACATGGGCCCTCTCTTTCCAGTATCGCGATTTGCGGTCGCTAGACTGTCGCTGAGAGGTCGAAAAAAGTGAACTAAATAAATTCTTCAGGTGATCTGAATAAAATCGATCCGGACACTTCTTTCGCCCCGGAAATGCCTGAGTGGGACCACCGCCGCAGGCAGACCCACCAATCCATGCTGTCAGGCAGCACAAAGCCATTGGAACAACAGGGCATGCAGCTGCGACGGCTCCAGTGGCTTGTGCAGGACCAGGTAGCCTTCGCGCTCGGCCTGCTGGAGCGCCTCGGAATCGAACTCGCCGCTGACCATGGCGCCGCTTGCGTCCGGGCAGCGTTCGAACAGCGCCTTGAGCACCTCGAAGCCGCTCTCGCCGGAGCGCAGGCGCTGGTCGCACAGGATCGCCTGGGGCTGCAGGCCGGAATCGACCAGTGCCAGGGCTTCCTGCCCCGACGCCGCGCACGCCGCCTGCACGCCCCAGGCCTCCATCAGGCTGGTCCACGCGGCGGTCACCAGCGGGTCGTCCTCGACGACCAGGCAGACGCCCTGCAGCAGGGTGGAGGCCGACAGGCCATCGGGCTCGTAGACCGGCTCGATCGCCGCCGGCGCCAGCGGCTTCGCTTCGGGAAAGCGCAGCCAGAACCTGGAGCCGCGGCGCTCCACCGAGTCCAGCCCGTAGGTGGCGCCCATCAGCGTGGCGCAGCGCGCCACCACGGCAAGGCCCAGACCATGGCCCGCGCTGTCGATGCGCCACGCATGTTCGTTGCGATAGAACGGCGAGTAGACCCGCCCCTTCTCTTCGATCGCGATCCCCACGCCGGTGTCCCAGACCTCCAGCAGCCAGTGGCTGCCGCGCCGCCGCGCGGACACCAGCACCCCGCCGCGCTTGGTATAGCGCAGCGCGTTGTGCACCAGGTTGACCAAGGACTGGCGCAGCAATGCGGGATCGGCCAGCACCGCGGCGGCGCCTGCGGGCAGGCGCACGCGCAGGTCCAGGCCGCGGCTGCGCGCCTCTTCCCGGAACAGCGACGCCACCTCTTCGACCAAGGGCGCAAATGCCACGGCGGTATTGCGCGGGCTGGCAATGCCGCCTTCGATCCGGGACAGATCGAGCAGTGAGTTGAACATCAGGTGCACCGAGCGCACGCTGCGCCGCAGGTCGTCCAGCGGCGGGATCAGGGCCGGGTCGCGGTTGCGCCGCGCAATGGCTTCGATCAGGAAGCCCATGGCATGCACGGGCTGGCGCAGGTCGTGGCTGGCGGTGGTGAGAAACAGGTTCTTGGCATGCAGGGCTTTCTCGGCCTCTTCCTTGGCCAGCCGGTAGCGCTCGGCCAGGCGGATGCCGTCATCCTCCATCCGTACCTGCTGCCGGAAGAACTGGTTGGCGATCAGCGCGTGCCGGTAGATGGCCAGCGCATACAGCAACGCGAGCGGCAGCACGAACGGCCAGTGCTCGGGGAAGCTGCGCGGGGTGTTGACGATCTGCAAAGTCCAGCAGGCAACGAAGAAGCGCTGGAATACACCGAGGATCGGCGTCTGGTGCGTGGCATTGGCCGCCACGATGGCGGCGATGCTGATATACAGCAGCAGCTTGAAGTCAAAGCCCCCCAGGCTGGCCGTCAGGACCGCGGCCAGCGACAGGCAGAAACCGTGCACCAGCGCCACGCGCTGCACAAACGGCAGCCAGCGCCGGACCAGGGCGTCATCGTCTTCCCGCTCTTGCTTGTAGCGCCGGAAGCGCAATTGCATCCACACCGCCGCGGCGCCATACCCCAGTGTCCAGGCCAGCAGCGCGCCGCCGTCCAGCTTCTGGACATACAGCCAGATGACGAAAGGCACCCCTACGAACGGAATCGCATTGACGCTGAACACCAGGCGCCCGAACGTCATGTCCAGCAGCCGCGCACGCGCGCGCGGGCTGATGCCGGCATCCGCATCCGGGCGCGACAAGGCAAGCAGCCGGGCGAGGGCCTTCTTCAAGATTCCAGCCTGCGCCCGTGCAGCAGGGCGATGGCCTCGATCCGGTTGCGCACGCCAAGCTTGCCGAGGATCGCGGTGACGTGCTCCTTGACGGTCTGCTCCGACACCGACAGGGTCAGGGCGATGCGCTTGTTCGGCAGGCCGCGCAGCATCATGCCAAGCACCTCGGCCTGGCGCGCCGTCAGGCCCAGTTCGCTGGGCTCCAGCGGCAACTCGCGCCGCGCCGACGGCGGCCCTGCCTGCTGGAACCAGCGCCGGCCCTGGCGCAGCGACGCTACCGCGGTGGCGAACACCTCCGGGGGCTCGTTCTTCAGGATAAAGCCGTGCGCGCCGGCCTCGCGCGCCTTGATGCAAACGCGCGCATCGTCGTCGGCGCTCATCACCAGCAGCTTGCAGGCGGGCAGGCGCGCCGCGGCTTCGCGCAGCAACCCGACCGCGGTGCCGTCCGGCAGCCAGAAATCCACCACCAGCAGCGCCGGGCATCCCTCCCGTTCCGTCAGCGCCGCGCATTCCCGCGCATCGGCTGCATGCAAGGCAGCGTCAAACCCGCAATGCGCCGCAAGGTAGCCGGCAATGCCGCGCGCCATCAACGGGTGGTCATCCACCACGATGGCATAGTTGCGGCACGCGCTGGCGTCGATGTTGGCGCCGCTATTGTTCTCTGCGGCGCCTTGACTTCTTGTCATGAGTTTCCCACCCCGGTTCGCGCGTATGGACTTGTCGATTGGTCTCGTCGCCTGGTCAGGTGGATTGTATTACCTTGACTGCACATGGGCACGCCGGCGCCGGGGCAAGCCCCGGCGCCTGGCGCTTACAGGCCGAACAGGCTGCGCGTATCGCAGAGGAAGCCGGTGCAGCTGGCCGGTTCGAAGTAGAAGTCCCGGATGGTGCCGCTCGGCAACCCGTAGGCGCCCATCAGGCTAGAGCCCTTCTGCCCTTCGGCGTTGGCCTGGGCCAGGAAGCCCGCGCTGGTCTGCTGCGACGCGAAGTCGTAGAAGCGGAAGGTGCTGGACTGCGACAGGTCCTTCTCGTAGAGGTTGACCTGCGTGCCGCCGCTGACGAACGGCACCTTGAAGCGATAGCCGCGCGCACCCTGCGTGTTGATCTGGGCGACGACATCGCCGTCGCTGGCCGGATTCGACAGGACCTCATAGCCATAGCGGGCGCTGCCCTGCAGGTCCTTGCGGAAGATGGCCACGGTGCTGCTCACGCCGAACGGGCCCAGGTACGCCGGAACCGCCAGGTAGTAGCCGTCTGCGCCCAGCGGGTTGGCCTGGTTCTGGACAAAGGCCGACAGGCTGGCATTGGTGTCCACCACCATGACCTTGTACGAGAAAGTCGACGACGACCCGTTGTCCTTGCGCATCAGCGCATAAATCTGGCCGCCCACCATGTAGGGCCCGCCCCAGACGAAGCCGCGCGCGCCATGGCTGTTCAGCCAGGCCTCGTACGCCGTGGCCCACGCCTGGACATCGGCGCCGCCCGGTTCCTGCGGCAGTTCATAGGTATAGGTCGTCTGCGCGTCCTTGACGTAGACCCCCTTCTGCTCGGAACCTGCCGGGTTCCCGAGGAAATAGAAGCCGCTGACGAAACGGAAGCCACGTGCACCCTGGCCATTCAGCTGGGTCAGGAACTCGGCGCTGATCCCGGTCACGGGCGTATCCTCGAACATCACCGTCCGCGTTGCGGTGCTGCCGCCGGTGCCGCCAGTGCCGCTGGTATTGCCGCTGTTGCCAGTGCCGCCCGACGAGCCGCTGCCGCCGTTGTCGTCACCGCCCCCGCCGCAAGCGGCCAGGGCCACGCAGAGGACTGCGCTCAGGACTTTCAGGCGATGCAGTCTGGTCTTCATGTGTTCCCCTTTGAAATCGCGTTCCACAGGGGGACTGATGTTGCATCGGAATGCCTGCGATTGGCACCCTACCGCGGTAGGCGCGCCAGCAGCCACCTATGCGCAGGGCAATGCCTCAAATGCGGGCAGCCGCTCAAGTGCCGCGGTCAGCGCGACCAGCGCCGGATGCCGCGCCGGATCGACCGCGCCCGGCATCATGAACTGCGCGAAGGTCCAGCTGACCGCGGCGGTCAGCTCGGCCTGGCCGGTTTCCGCCTCGCCAGCCGGGACCGGACGCGTGGCGAGTTCCGCCTCCAGCAGTGCAAAGGCGCTCTCGCGCTGGGCATCGACACGGTCCAGCCACGGCTGGTGCAGCTTGCCCGCCGGCCGCTGGCTGTGCTCATAGAAGTTCTGCACCACCTTCTCGCTCGCCGCCAGCGCCAGCCCGACGATGCGCAGCGCGGCCTGCCGTGACGCGGTTTGCGCCGGCATCAGGCTGCGGCCCGCCAGCGACTCGGCATAGTCGATGATAAGCGTCGAGTCCATCAGCACGACCCCGTTGTCGCAGACCAGCGATGGCGCCTTGACCACCGGGTTGATGCCATGGAAACGCTCGAATTCACGGAAGACGGACACCGACTCATGCGTGAACGGCAACCCGAGCAGGCGCAGCGAGATCGCCGTGCGGCGGACATAAGGGGAATCAAGCATGCCAACCAGTCTCATGGTTTCACTCCGTGGTGGGATGGGTCCGGGACGGATTCCCGCCAATCATCCACCACGCCAGCCGGCCGCGCCACCGCGCGGGCGTGTAAACTGCTGGATTTTTCGAATCCGGCGCAATGTTACAAGTGCCCCGGCGCACAGGTTTCAGCGGCCCGACGCTCGTCCGCCTGCTGGCTCGCCTGACTGACGCCGATGCCCCTCCTCCTGCAAGCTCGCTCTCGAGCCAGCTGAGCCAATGGCTTGGCTGGGCGGATGCGATCGCGCTGTCATCGGCGCTGAAGGCCAATGCGCCGGCAACGCCGCCTGCCGCACGTGCTGCCGACAGCACTGAGGCACGCGAATGCGCGCGCGTGCGCGCCGCGCTGGCCGATGCCATCGTGGAAGACACCACGCTAGCCGGCAAGCGGCGCGGGCCGGCCCGGCCGTCCGCGCTGCCCGACCCCGTGGACGCGCAGGTCGACTACGCGGTCTATCGCCAGCGCTACCTCACGCTGCAACAGACCATGGAGACCTCGATCGGCGACCTGCGCGGGCGCCTGCGCGGCGCGTTGTCCGGCCACGCACCCGGCATGGCCAAGCTGGCCATGGTCGATGCCGTGATGGAGCGCGTGCTGGGCGCGCGCGAACAGAGCCTGCTGGGCGCCTTGCCGACGATGCTGGAGCCGCACTTCCAGCGCCTGCGCCAGGCCGAAGCCGCGGCGCTGGCCGAAGCCCAGGCCGCGGGACAGCCCGCAACGGCCAGGCCCGGTGCGTGGCTGGCGGTATTCCGCAAGGATATGCAGAGCGTATTGCTCGCCGAACTCGACATCCGCTGGCAGCCCCTTGAAGGCTTGCTGGCGGCGCTGCAAGACAGCTAACCAGAACATCATGACCCGATACCTTACCCATATTGTCGCTTTCCTGGCGGGCCTGGCCATCGTGTGCTGGATCGCCGCCGGCTATGCAGGCACGAACTTCCTGGCGCTGGCCGTGACGCTGCTGATCGGCGGCTGCTACCTGGCGGGGGCGTTGGAGCTGTACCGCTACCGCCAGGCCACCGCCACGCTGGCGCAGGCCGCCGCCGGATTGTCCGAAGCGCCGGCCAGCCTTGGCAGCTGGCTGGAACGGCTGCATCCCAGCCTGCGCGACAGCGCCCGCCTGCGCGTGGAAGGCGAGCGCGTCGGCCTGCCCGGGCCCGCGCTGACACCCTACCTGGTCGGCCTGCTGGTGCTGCTGGGCATGCTGGGCACGTTCCTGGGCATGGTGGCGACCCTGCGCGGCACCGGCATCGCGCTGGAGACCGCCACCGACCTGCAGGCCATCCGCGCCTCACTGGCCGCACCGGTCAAGGGCCTGGGCTTTGCGTTCGGCACCTCGGTCGCGGGCGTGGCCACGTCCGCGATGCTGGGGCTGTTGTCGGCATTGTGCCGGCGCGAGCGGATCCAGGCCGCGCAGGCGCTGGATGCCCGCATCGCCACCACGCTGCGCCCCTACTCGCGCGGCCACCAGCGTGATGAAGCGTTCCGGCTGCTGCAGCGCCAGGCCGACGTGATGCCGGCACTGGTCGAGCGCATGCAGGCCATGATGACCACGATGGCCGAACAGAACCAGGCCCTGACCGAGCGCCTGGCCGCCAGCCAGGACGCCTTCCACGGCAAGACCGAAGTGGTCTACACGCGCCTGGCGTCTTCGGTGGAGCAATCGCTGAAGGACAGCATTGCCGACAGCGCCCGTGCCGCAAGCGCAGCGATCCAGCCTGCGGTGGACGCGACCATGGCGGGCCTGGCACGCGAAACCACGGCCTTGCGCGACAACGTGACCCAAGCCGTGCAACAGCACCTGGATGGGGTATCGAGCCGCTTCGAGAGCGCCACCGCGGGCGTTGCGGATACCTGGAACCAGGCGCTGGCCGGGCATCAACGCGCGAGCGAGGCACTGGCAGCGGACCTGCGCACATCCCTCGACGGCTTTGCCCAGACCTTTGAACAACGCTCGGCCGAGCTGCTGGACAATGTCGCCACCCGGCTCGACACGGCAGCCGCCAGCGCTGCCGACGCATGGCGCGAGGCGCTGTCGCGCCAGGAGCGCACCGGCGAGAAGCTCGCCGGCGACAACCGGCAGGCCCTGACGGCCGCCGCAGCCGCGTTCGGCGAGCATGCGGCGACACTGGTGCGCACCGTGGGCGAGTCGCATGCCGGGCTGCAGACGCAGCTGGCCGCGCACGACGCGCAGCGCCTGGCGGCCTGGACCGATACGCTCGGCACCATGACGGCTGCCCTGCGCCAGGAGTGGGAGCAACTGAACGCGCATACGGTAAGCCGCCAGGACGAGATCAGCACGACGCTGGCGCAGAGCGTGCGCGACGTCTCGGCCCAGACCCAGGCGCATGCGAGCCAGACCCTTGCGGAGATCGACCGCCTGGTGCAAGCCGCGTCGGACGCGCCGAAGGCGGCCGTTGCACTGCAGGCGGAACTGGCTGCGCGCGATGCACAGCGCTTCGCCGCCTGGACCGATACGCTCGGCTCCATGACGACTGCCCTGCGCCAGGAGTGGGAACAGCTGAACGCGCACACGGTAAGCCGCCAGGACGAGATCAGCACGACGCTGGCGCAGAGCGTGCGCGAGATCTCGGCCCAGACCCAGGCGCATGCCAACCGCACCCTCGCTGAGATCGACCGTCTGGTGCAGGCCGCAACGGACGCGCCAAAGGCGGCCATCACGCTGCAGGCCGAACTGGCTGCGCGCGATGAACAGCGCTTTGCCGGCTGGACCGATACGCTCGGCACCATCGCCGCCACGCTGCGCCAGCAGTGGGAACAGGCCAGCACGCACGCCGCCACGCGCCAGCAGGAGATCTGCGAGGCGCTGGCGCAGACCGCGCGCGCGATCTCGACCGAGACGCAGGCGCATGCCAGCACCACCCTCGCCGAAATCGACCGCCTGGTGCAAGCCGCGGCCGAGGCACCCAAGGCCGCCACCACATTGCAGGCGGAACTGGCATCGCAGGACGCGCAACGCATGGCCGCCTGGACCGACACGCTCGGCACCATGGCCGCATCGCTGCGCCAGGAATGGGAACAGACCAGCGCGCACACCGTCAGCCGCCAGCAGGAAATCTGCGAGACGCTGGCCGTCACCGCGCGCGACATGGCAGCCCAGGCGCAGGCCCAGGCCACCGGCACCATCGCCGAAGTCGCCCACCTGATGCAGGCCGCATCCGAAGCGCCCAAGGCCGCCGCGGAGGTCATCGCGGAACTGCGCGAGAAGCTCACCGACGGCATGGCGCGCGACAACGCCATGCTGGAAGAACGCAGCCGCATGCTGGAAACGCTGGGCACGCTGCTCGATGCCGTGAGCCACGCCTCCACTGAGCAGCGCAGCGCGGTCGACACCCTGGTCGCCACCACGGCGGACCTGCTGGACCGCGTCGGCACGCGCTTTACCGACAAGGTCGAATCCGAAACCGGCAAGCTCACCGACATCGCCGCGCAGGTCACCGGCAGCGCGGTCGAAGTCGCGAGCCTGGGCGAGGCCTTTGGCGTGGCGGTGCAGCTGTTCAGCGAATCCAACGGCAAGCTGATCGACCACCTGCAGCGCATCGAGGCCGCGCTGGACAAGTCGATGACGCGCAGCGACGAGCAACTGGCCTACTACGTGGCGCAGGCGCGCGAAGTCGTCGACCTGAGCATGCTGTCGCAAAAGCAGATCCTTGAGGACCTGCAGCAGCGCGCCGGCCAGCAAGCGCCCAGCGCAGAGGCGGCATGAGAGAGGACCTTGACGCCGGCGTCGAGCCGACCGTTCCCGCGTGGGCCGTCTTTGGCGACCTGATGTCGGTGCTGCTGGGCGCGTTCGTGCTGGTCCTGCTGGGGGTCATCGGCGTGCAGATGGAACTGTCAGCCAGGCTGGAAGCCGAGGTGAAGCAGCGGCAGGAGGAAGCACAGCGCCGCGAGACGCTGGAAAAGGCACTGGCAGGGCCGCTGGCGGCCGGCCGCGTGACGCTGGTGAACGGCCGCATCGGCATCAGCGGCAACGTGCTGTTTGCGCTCAACTCAGACCAGCTGCAACCTGACGGCCGCGATCTGCTGAAAAGCCTGGCGCAACCGTTGTCGGCCTACCTGCGCAGCCGCGACGAGATCCTGATGGTCAGTGGCTTTACCGACGACCAGCAGGTGCGCGAAGGCAACCGCCGCTTTGCCGACAACTGGGAGCTGTCGGCGCAGCGCGCCCTGACCGTGACCCGCACCCTGATCGATGCCGGCATCCCGCCCACCTCAGTGTTCTCGGCCGCCTTCGGTTCGCAGCAGCCGGTGACACCGAATGCCGATGCCGAGGGCCGCGCAAAGAACCGGCGCGTCGAGATCTCGCCGGTGCCGCGCGTGACCGCAGGCACGGTGAAGGCACATGGCTAGCCTCGACGTGGCAGCCGATATCCGCGCGCAACTGGACGCCTGGCAGGCCAGCGGCGCCGACTATGCCGATCCCGTGCGCTTCCGCCTGATGCAAGCGCTGGCCCGCCGCGCCGCCGCACACAGTGGCGCGGTGCGGAGCTTGCTGGATGAGCGCCTGCGTGGCCTGGCCGCCGCGTATGCAGCCATCGTGCAGCGGTACACAGTTCAGGACAGCGATGTTGCCGATGGTGCCGCGCCGCCCACGCCAACAGCCGGCCCGGCAGCCAGCGCGCTTGGCGCACTCGTGCACGACATCACCGCGCGCGCCAGGCCCGCCCTCGCGGTTGCCTCAAACGATGCACGATCGCCCACGCCGGTGCCGGCAACCGCACCCCAGTCCGACGCGCCGCTGGTCGATGCCCTGGCCGACTACTTCCGCGAGACCTGGGCCAGGGTCAGCGTCGAGCAGCACTTCCGCCTGTCGCTGGAGCGCGTGCCGGAGAATGCCGGGCCGCTCAATACCGACCATCTCGTGCATCGTTCGCTGTCCCTGATGCGCGAGACGTCGCCGGAATACCTGCGGCATTTCCTGTCCTATGTCGAGGGCATGGCCTGGCTGGAGCAGTTGGGCGCGGCAGCAGCGGCCGAAAAAGAAGCGGCGCGCGCCGCCGCGGCCAAAAAGAGCGTGCGCGGCAAGGCTCGCAAATAGCAGTCCGGCCCGCGCCTCAGCGCAGCCGCCCCACCACCTTGCCGAAGGCCCCGCGTTCCAGGTGGTCGAGCGCCGCGGGCAAGTCCCCGAACCCATACTCGCTCTCGATCACCGGACGCAGCGCCAGCCAGTCCACGGCACGCACCAGGTCCTGCAGCGCGCGCCGGTGCGACACGCCGATCCCCTGCACGGTCACGCGGCCATGCAGCACCGGATAAGACGCTGGCGCGCAGCTCATCCCCCTGAAGATTGCCGATCACCGAGATCCGGCCGCCCTGCGCCAGCGCGGCAAGCGACCGGCCGAAGTTGTCTCCGCCAGCCAGTTCCAGCACATGGTCGGCACCGCGGCCGCCGGTCAGCTCGCGCACGGCAGCCGGCCAGTCAGCGGTGCGGCCGCGGTGGACGCCATGCGCCGCGCCCAGCTCCTGCACGCGCGCCAGCTTGTCGTCGCTGCCTGACACCACGATCACGCGCGCGCCCTGTGCGCGGGCGATCTGCACCGCAAACAGGGCCACGCCGCCGGTGCCGATCACCACGACGGTGTCGCCGGGCCGCGTCACCGTGGCCTCGGCCAGGGCTTGCCAGGCCGTCAGGCCGTCAGGCCGGCGCAGGTCAGCGTGCTGGCCTGCGCGGCGTCCAGGCCAGCCCGTTTCCTGCCGAACAAGCTGAGGGTGACGATCGATTTGCTGGTGGAAGCGATTCCCGGGGTGCTGGCGCTGGATTGAAGCCGGCGGCGCCAGCCGCCCGCTATCCCTTCACCGCAAACCCGTACAGCGCTGCCGCGTTGCGCCACCGGAGCGCAGCGGACAAGGCCGCGCCGGCCGCTTCGCTGTCACCGGGCGCCCCTTGCCCCGGCCATGCGGCAAGCATCCGGCACTCGTCGACCCGAGCCGGCGCCTCATGGTTGGTCCATGGCCAGTCGCTGCCCCACAGCAGCCGGTCAGCTCCCACGACTTCGTGCCATCGCTGCGCAAACCTGGTCCAGTCCTGAGGGGATGCAAGCCGGTACGGCGCGCTGATCTTCACCCAGACCTGGCGGCGCGCGCGCACGGCAGTCGCAACGTCGAAGATCGTGTCCTCGGCTCCCTCTGCACCTGGCCGGCCGAAGTGGTCAAGCACGACCGGCGCGCCGGCATTGCCAAGGGCCGCGTCAAGCTGCGCCAGCACCATGCCGCCATCACCGTTGCGGGTATGGAGTTCGACATGCCAGCCGAGCCCGGCGATCCTGGCGAACAGCCCGCGCCACGGCGCGGTGGAAATGCGCTGCCAGTCCGGATCGCCATACAGGTTCAGGCGGATGCCCCGCACGCCGGCCGCGTGCAACGTAGCCAGTTCCGCATCCGTTACCTCAGGGCCGACCACCGCGACGCCGCGCAAGCGCCCGGGCATGGCCTGCAGCGCGGCCAGCAGCGCCGCATTGTCGGTGCCGAGAAAACTGGTCTGCACCACCACCCCATACAGGTCCCCCAATCCGGCAAGCCGGGCGTGCCAGTCCTTCAGGTCAGCGGCATAGGGCGGCCGGTAGCGGGCCGATGGCGCGGCCACTCCGGCATCGAACACGTGGAAGTGGGTATCCACCAGCGGCAAAGCGCGCTTGCTCATCAGTCAGCCCCTCCGTGGCGCGGCTCAGTGGCGCGGGTATATCCGGATATGGCATCCGAACCCGCGTCAGTATTCTAGTCCTCTAGATGACATTGACATCAATTTAGCACGGGTTCGGCATGCCAGACAACGCGCTGCTCCAGACTACAACCACCGCCGCGGGCCTGAGCCGCTACGGCCAGATCGCGGCGGAACTGCAGGCAAATATTGTTTCGGGCGCGTGGGCGCCCGGCAGCGCCATCCCTGCGGAAGGCGCGCTGGCCAAGGAGTTCGGCATTGCGCTGGGCACCATCCGGCAGGCCATCGCCGTGTTGGTCCAGCAGGGTCTGCTGGAGCGCGTGCAAGGCAAGGGCACCTTCGTGCGCAAGGGGCTCAGCGGGGCCAGCCTGATGCGGTTTTTCCGCTTCGGCGGCGCCGATGGCGCGCCGGCGGTGCCGCGCTCGGAAATCCTGTCGTGCCGCACCGTGCGCCTGGACAAGGCCATGGCAACCCGCTTCGGGCTGCCGACCGGTGCGCGCGGGCTGGCGATCTCGCGCCGCCGCTGGCTGGAGGACACGCCCCGGCTGCTGGAATCGATCTGGCTGCCGCTGCCGCGCTGCGAAGCCCTGCAGCAACTCCCTGCGGCGCAGTGGGGCGACCTGCTCTACCCGCTGCTGGGCAGCGCCTGCGGCATCACGGTCCATCGCGCCGTTGACGAAGTGACCTTCCGCACGCTGGCAGCAGACGAGGCAGCGTTGCTGGACTTGCCGGATGCGCATCCGTGCGCGGTCGTGACCCGGCATGCCTTCGACCTGGGCGGCAACTGCATCGAATACCGGCTGACGCGGGGCGACGCCTTTGCCTTTCGCTATACCGCGGACGTCCGCTGACGGACCGCGCCGAGGAGACAGACCCATGCACGCACGCCACGCAATCGCCGCCACGGTCGCTGCCCTGATCGCCACCACCACGCTGGCGCAGGCCGCCGACACCGCCGCGGCCTGGCCGGCACGGCCCATCACGATCGTGGTGACGTATCCGCCGGGCGGCGGCGCGGACCTGATGGCACGGCTGATCGCGCCGGGTCTCGGGCGCGAGCTGGGCCAGACCGTCGTCGTCGAGAACCGCCCGGGTGCCGGCGGGCAGATCGGTGCCGCCTATGTCGCCAAGGCGGCACCGGACGGCTACACCATGATGGTCGATGCCTCCTCTTATGCGGTGAATCCCAGCCTCTATCCGCGCCTGCCCTACGATCCGGACAAGGCCTTCCGGCCGGTCGGCGTGCTGGCGCGCTATCCCAACGTGCTGGTGGCCACGGCGGGCTTTCCCGCCAGCAAGGTCAGCGACGTCCTGGCCATGGCCAGGCAAAAGCCGGGCTCGGTCGCCTTTGCGTCCTCGGGCAATGGCTCGGCGCAGCATCTGGCCGGCGTGCTGTTCGAGCAGCGCGCGGGGGTCGACCTATTGCATGTGCCCTACAAGGGCGGCGGCCCCGCCATGACCGATGTCATCGCCGGCCAGGTGCCGCTGTTCTTTGCCAACGTCGCTTCGAGCCTGCAGCACATCAAGGCCGGCAAGCTGAAGCCGCTGGCGGTGACCAGCCATGCCCGCACCCAGGCATTGCCGTCCGTGCCCACCATGCAGGAAGCCGGCGTGGCGAGCTATGAGGTCTATGAATGGAACGCGGCCTTCCTGCCCGCCGCAACGCCGGACCCGATCGCAGCGAAGCTCGCTGACGCCCTGCAGAAAGTCATGACCAGCCCCGAGATCCGGCAACGCGTGGCCGAGCTGGGCGGCGAGATCGTCGCTGCGCCGCCAGCACAGGCACGGCAATTCATCGACGGGCAGGCCCGGCTGTGGGCCAAGGTCATCCGGGACGGCAACATCAAGCCCGAATAGCACCAACTGGCACCGACTCTGCCCCACCACGGCCCAGCTACAGAACTTTCAGGAGAAATGCATGACCCCGATAAATCCCCTTCGCCGCCATCTGCTCAAGACCACCGCCGCACTGGGCGCGTGCGCGCTGGCGCCAACGCTGGCGCGTGCCCAGGCCTGGCCGGCCAAGCCGATCCGGCTGGTGGTGCCGTTCGCGCCGGGCGGCAGCTCGGAGATCGTGGCCCGCTCCACCGCGGCGGAGCTGACCAAGCTGCTAGGCGTGTCAGTCTTCGTCGAGAACAAGCCCGGCGCGGCCGGCAATATCGCCATGGGCGAAGTCGCGCGCGCCGATGACAACCACACGCTGATCCTCGGCCATATCGGCACGCTGGCGGTCAATCCGTTTATCTTCCCGAAGCTGCCCTATGACCCCGTCAAGGACTTCCGCGCGATCTCGCTGCTGTCCAAGGTGCCGAGCCTGTACGTGGTCCACCCGGACGTCCCCGCGAAGAACCTGAAGGAGTTCGTGGCGTTGGCCAAGAGCAAGCCCGGCAAGCTGAACTACGGTTCGGCCGGCAACGGCAGCGCCGGCCATCTGGCCTTTGAATACCTGAAGGCCGCGACCGGCACCTTCATCACCCATGTGCCGTATCGCGGCAGCGGTCCGCAGATCACTGACCTGCTGTCGGGGCGGTTGGACGCAGCCGCGGTCGGCGCGCCGGCGATCATCCAGTTCATCAAGGCCGGCAAGGTGCGCTGCATCGCCACCGGCACGACCCAGCGCATTCCCCAGCTGCCCGACGTGCCAACGGTTGCCGAACAAGGCTATCCCGGCTTCGAAATGACGCAGTGGTATGGCCTGCTGGCACCGGCATCTCTGCCCCAGGCGGCCGCCGACAAGCTGGCGGACGCCACCGTGAAAGCAGTGAAGAGCAAGTCGTCGGTCGAGCGCCTGAGCGCGGATGCGGCGATTGTGGTGGGCGACACGCCGGCGGAGTTCTCGCGCTTTATCGCGCAGGAGCAGCAGCGCTGGAAGCCCATCATTGCGCGCGCGGGAATCAAGCCGGATTGAACGCAAGGGGATGGCGCGGCGCGCCGGGGCTCACGGTCGCTCCTGCCACACCGCGACGCCACCCGGCGTCCCGGCACGGCCATCCAGGCTGATCTCCACGCGCGTCAGGTCCTCGCCGATCAGTAGTTCACCGGCATACGTCTTGCGGACCCGCTCGGCAATCTGCCCGACCGTGGCATCGCCGTTCAGGCCGATGTGACTGAACACCGCCAGCCTCGGCCCCGCAGCCTGGAAGACCCGCGCGGCATCCTCCGGCGAGGACAGGTGATCGTAGATGGCACGGTACGCGGGGTTGGAAGCCAGCAGCGCATCGGGGATCAGCGTGACGCAATGCACCAGCACGTCGGCGTTCTTTGCCTGCGCGACCACGGCGGGACTGAACCGGGTATCGCCCGACAGCACCACCACCCGGCCCCGATAGTCAATCCGGTAGCCATACGACGGCCGGATGTTGTCGCCGTGGTCGTTCTCGAATGCCGTCACGCGGACCCCGTCTTTTTCATAGACGACCCCGGGCGCGACGTCGCGGGCATCGATGGTGATGCCCGCAAGCGCGCTGCCCTCATCCTTGTGCCGGATGGCGATGTCCGCGGCAAAGGCCTGGCGCAGCCCATCGGCAAGCGCGCGCGTGCCCGCCGGGCCGTACAGCGCCATGGGCTTGTCGCGGCGGCCGTAGGGCGGCCGCAGCCAGCCAGTCAGCCACAGGTCGGGCAGTCCCACCAGATGGTCCGAGTGGAAGTGCGTCAGGAAGTGCGCGTCGACGCTGCCCAGCGGAATCCGCAACTGCCACAGGCGCACGGCCACATTGCGGCCAAAATCAAAAACCAGCTTCTGGCCGCCGGCCTCGACCAGCGTGCTGTAGCCAGCGCGCGTTGCCGAAGGCACCGGGGTGCCCGTGCCCAGCAGCGTCACGCGGAAATGGTCAGTGCGTTCCGGGGCGGCCGCAGCCGGGGCGGGCGTGGCGGCGACCGACAAGGCCGTGGCACACATCAGGGCGATGCCGGTCAGCATCGCCAGCAAGCGGGATGATTTCATCGTTCTACCTATTGAAAAGGGTGACAGCGCTGCAGCGCCTCAGAAGATCTGCTTGACGCCGAGCATCACGCCGGCCTGGTTGCCGCCCGCGCTGGGATTGCCGCCGGGGCTGCCGCCGCTGACCGACAGCGCCGACTGGCCGCCGTTGTCGATATAGCCCGCCGTGGCATACACGGAGGTGCGTTTCGAGAACGCGTAGGTGCCCCGGATCGCGCCAAGCCAGGCCTTGTTCGCGCTGCGCCGGTACTTCACGTAGAAGACTTCGCCGGCAAGGTTGAACGCGGGCGTGATGTCGTAGGACGCCCCCGCGAACCAGAGGTCGCTGCGCGGGGTGCTGCTTGCTTCGTTGTTGCGAGACAGCAGTCCCAGGCCCAGCTTGGTCCGCGGCAGCAGCATGTAGCCGCCCAGCGAGAAGCGGTCGTCCTTCAGGCTGCTCCGGGTCAGGCCACCAAAGGCGCCGGGGCCGCCGCGCAGCGAATCGTAGGCGGCGCTCACGCCCCACCAGTCAGTCTCGTACATCAGCATGGCCGACCATTCGCGGCAGGCGTGCGAGTCCGCGGGGTTCTCGCCCGCACAGTTGGTGCCGGCCGGGCCCGGTCCCGCATTGACGGTATCGCGGCCCAGGCTGTACGTGGCGCCAACGGTGACGCCACCGAACTTGCCCTTGTACGAGACCGCGTTGTCGGCGCGCGTGTTGGGGATATAGCTGTCAATCGAGCCGACACCGTAGACGTTGGAGGTAAGGATGTCGGTATCCAGACGCGCCCAGAACAGCATGGTGTACTGGCGCCCAAACCCGATCTGTCCCCACGGGCCGCTCAGCCCGACGAAGGCCTGCCGGCCGAACAGTCGCGCGCCCTGATTCGAGACGCCTGAATCCGGCGCGAAGCCGGATTCCAGCACGAACACGCTCTTCAGCCCGTTGCCGAGGTCTTCCGAACCGCGCAAGCCCCAGCGCGATGGCACAGTCGCAGCCAGCGACGGCTGGCGCACCAGGTCATTTCCCGCCGCACCCACGTGGTTGAGGTATTCCACACCCGTATCGATCACCCCATAGAGCGTCACCGATTGCGCCGCCGCCACCAGCGGCATGGCGGCAGCCAGGCCGGCCGCGTATCTGTTGAATTTCATTCTGTCTCCCCTGCTTCCTGTGGCGGCAACCTGCCAGGCACCCTGGCAGCCCCCATATGTTCATATTTGAACATCTGTTTCTTTATTGAACCACCACGGGCGAATACTACCGCCCCGTTTTATGGAGGCCGAGTGGGGAAACTACCGATGTGTGGGGAGGGGTTATGGCACGCCGCTGCGCTGCGCGTCACGCAGGCGCAGCCGACAAGAAAGGCGGTGAACCGCGTTTGCCTGAGGCGCGCTCCAGCGTGGGCTGCGGGCCCGCGCTGGCCTCATGGAATTCCGGTGCGCGCTCAGCCGGCGATGCCAGCCCAGCGCAGGTGCTTGCCCCAGTCGGCGTCGCTGATCACGCCGGACACGCCGTGCCGCTGGCCATCGGCGCGATAGAAGTAGGTGCGCGGCATCTCGCCCATCCAGTCCGGATCGACCGCATAGCGCAGCCGCTCCTGCGGCTCGTGCCCGAACACCCACGCGTTGCGCGTGAGCCTGACGCGCTGGAGCAATTGCTGCACCTGTGGCAGCGCGTCGGGGTTGTCCGTCGCCAGCGTGACGACGCGCAGGTCCGGATGCCGCGCGCGCAGCTTGCCGATGGCGTCGAAGTTGCGCTTGCAATAGACGCAGTCGAGCGACCACACCACCAGTACAAAGGGCTTGCCCTTCTGGCTGGCCGCCAGCTGGGCGGCGCTGGCCGATGCGAACACGGCGACGCGGTCGGCCGGTTGACTACCGGCATTGGCGGCCGTCATCGCCAGGGTCAGGACGGCAGCGGCGAGCAGCTTGCGGCGGGATGGCATCATGCACCCTCCTTGCCCAGCGGGAACACCTGGAAGCCCTCGGCCTCGGTACGCCACAGCACGTAGGCGCGGCCCGCATGCTGCAGCAGGTGCGGCTGGTCCGAGTCGCGCTCCGTGCCGGCCAGCTTGCGCGTCTGCCAGGTCTTGCCGCCATCGTGCGACAGCATCGCGGACAGCCGCGTCTGCTGGCCGTCGAACGATTTCCAGGCCACCGCGATCTCGTTGTCGTTCAGCGCGACGATGTCGGCATGCTGCGCGCGCGGGTCGTCCAGCGGGCGCTGTGCCTGCAGCTTGCCGTCCTTCCAGCGCCCCACCGAGACCGTGGGCTTGCCTTCGCGCACGTTGAACCAGACCATGTGCACCGTGCCATCGGGCGCCACCGAAGCGCCGGGGCCGTGGTGCGGGCAGGCGTCGATGCGCCAGTCGTCAAAGGTGGCGCGCTGCATCGGCGTGGCCTTGCCGTCGGTGCCCAGCAGCGCCAGCGCGTGGTCGCGCGCGTTGGGCGGGAATACATGGCGCCACAGCGCCAGCATCTTGCCGTCGGGCGTGGGCGACAGCGCGATGCGGCAGCATTCGCACGACTGGTCGGCAATCTTGTAGTCGCCCTGGAAGGTCTTGCCCTGGTCGGCCGAGACCGCGTAGTAGACCGCGGCGCCGGCGTACGGCCGCTTGCGCGCCTCGGCGGCAACCACGTCGCGCTTGTCGATCCAGCTGACGAAGACGCGCCCGGCGTTGTCCACCGCGATGGCGTCGAAGCGGTGGGCGATCTGGTCGCGGTTGGCATGCACCGTCAGCGGTTCGGCAAAGGACTTGCCGCCATCGGCGGAATGCGCAAAGCGGATAAAGCCGGTCCACGGCTTGGGCAGCGGCTGGGTCCAGGTGACGAAGATCTCGCCGTCGCGCCCCGCGGCGACCTTGGGCCGGCTTTCATGATCGGCGGCGACCTGCTCCGGCACGTTGTTGACATGCTGCGCCGGCCCGAAGCTGCGGCCGTAGTCGGTCGATGCACGTACCGCGACGTAAGGGCCGTCCTTGTAGGCGACCCACAGCTTGCCGTTTCGGTCGAACGCGGCGCCGGTGCCAAGCTCGCTCATCTTCGCGGCCTTGGCCTGCGCGCCGTGGCCGCTGTGATCGCCGTGCGTTTGCGCGGTCGCGGCCAGCGCGGCACCGGCCATCATCAGCCCGGCAACGATCAAGCGGAAACCGGGGCGAACGCCTTGCATGGATATGGTCAGCCTGTTCACGTGCTCAGAAGGAAAGTTTCGCCTCGGCGTAGAACGTCCGGCCCGGATACGGGTGGTAGACGTAGTAGCGCTGGTCGGTGAGGTTGTCGATGCCAAGCCCGAGGCGCACGTTCTTCGCAGGCCGGTACGTCAGCTTGACATCAAAGGTCAGGAAGCTGCTGGTGCCGCCGAAGGTGTCGGGATTGACGTCGGAATTGTCGAGCGTATTGTACTGCCGCCCCGAATAGGTCATGGCCAGCGTGCCGGCCCAGGCCGGCGTGATGCGATAGGTGCCCATCAGGTTGGCCCGCCACTTGGGAATGCGGTAGAAGTACTTGCCCACCGAGGCCGGGTTGTTGGCGTTCTCGAGCGTCTTCGAATGGTTGTAGGCCCCGCTGGCCGACAGGTCGAAGCCGCTGACGAACACATCGCGCGCGTCATAGGCCAGCTCGATGCCGCGGGTGCGCACGCGGTCGACGTTCTGGAAACTGGTGACGGTCGGGAATACCGTGGTATTGGTCTGGCTGACCAGGGCATCGCGGATATCGTCCTCATACACCGAGACCCGGAAGTACGACGAATCCAGCGTGCGCTCGAAGGTCAGGTCCTTCGAGAATGACCGCTCGGGCCGCAGGTTGGGATCGTTGTTGATCAGCGCGGTGCCGGTGATGCGGCCCTGGAACAGCTCGCTGACAGTCGGGTAGCGATAGGCCTGGCCCAGCGACAAGCGGCCCAGCCAGTCCTGCCCGAAGGCCTTCTCCAGCGCCAGCTTGGGCGACCAGTTGGATTCGCTGCGCACCGGGTAGCCGATGTCCACGCCGGGCTGGCTGCGGCTGCCGTCATAGGCGCGCCAGTGTTCGTAGCGCACGCCGGGGATCAGCTTCCAGTCCTCGGCAAAGTACCAGGCGTCCTGCGCATAGAGCGCCTGGGTCTCGGTCTTGCCGGCAAAGGCGTTGTTGAAGGCGGTGATGGTGACCGCCTGCCAGTCCGAGGTGTTGTAGGTGGTGTTGCTCAGCCGGTAATTGTCATAGTGGTAGCCGAACGTGACCCAGTGCCCGCCCTGCAGCAGCTGCGGGCGGTAGTCGGCCTTCAGGTCGAGCGTGCGCCAGCCGGTGCCGTCGCCATAGGTCACCGTGCCCGGCCCGCTGCCGGCGGTGTTGGCGCTGCGGCTGATGTCCTTGCTGACATCGAACAGCGACGCCACGCCCGAGAAATTCCAGCCGGTCTCATTGCGCGTGCGCAGCGACAGGCCATAGAGCCAGCGCGCGTCCTCGCCATTGCTGGGGGCAAAGGCGTTGGCGGGAATCACATAGCGATAGCCGCCGATATTCACGGGACCGCTCGACACAACATTGCCATCGGCATCGCGCAGGTAGCTGCCGGTGGCGCTGGAGCGGTCCTGCTGCCAGTAGGCCGCGGTGAACTGCGCCTGCAGGGTATTGGTGATGTCGTAGCCAAGCTTGAGCTTGAGCTGGTCCTGCACGGTGTGGGTGACGCCCTCGCTGTTCACGCCCATCACCACGCGGTCGCGGCCGGTCTGGTCCTGGTCGAAGTAGGCGCCGGTGACCGGCTTGTCGGCAGAAGTGGCGCGGGCCGTGGAGCGTGCCGCGGTATAGAAGCTCAACGGCTGGCTCTTGCTGTCCTGCCGGTCCACGCTGACCAGCCACGAGAACGGGCCGACGCGGTCGCCCACATAGGCGTTGGCGTGGACCCCGTTGAAGTTGTCGTGCGTGCCGTACAGGCTGAAGCGCTGCGTGAACAGCTGCACGCTGGCATCGCCCTCGAGCTTCTCCGGCGTGCGCGTGGTGATCAGCACCGTCGCACCCAGCGAGTTGCCGGGATATAGCGCCGAATACGGGCCGTACAGCACATCCATGCGCTCGATCTCGGCGCTGTTGACCAGCGACCAGCGCGGCGGGAAGCTGAAGTCCGACCCCAGCAGGTTGGACAGCAGCAGGCCGTCCGCATACACCAGCCCGCGCGCCGACTGGCGCGAACTGGTGCTGCGCACCGAGATGATCGAGTTCATATCGCCGATGAAGCGCTTGCGTACGGCGAGGTTGGGCGCGTACTTGAGGGCGTCTTCCGTGTTCACCACATTGAAGTCGGCCATGCGGCGGCTGCTGATGCCGTAGGCCGGCGAGGGCGTGTTGGGCGGTATCGCCGGCGTCTCGGCGCGCTCCGACTTGGCCGAGACCACCACCTCCTGCAGCGGCTCGGGCGCGTCCACCACCTGGGCGGCGGCGACGGCGGGGCCCATCAGCACCGCCGAAACGGCCAGTGCAATGCGATTTTTCTTCACTGGAAAACCTTGTTGTCGTCTTTTTCGACTCACTCCACCTGAGCGCAGCATACGGCGCCTCTCCCCGAGAGCGAGCGCTGACATTTTATGGGGCACGGGGACGCAGGCCGATGCGACATAGCGACGCGGGCGGCAGGCCGCCTAAGCGTTAACCCGCATATCCAACGTCGAGCCTTGTCACTACATTGCCCCGATTGGCATCAAGCCAATGTGATGCAGGGAGAGACTGTCGCGGCGCCCGCCGCGGACAGCGCCGAAGGAGCAACCGCCCCGGAAACTCTCAGGCAAAAGGACCGGCATCACCAGTCAGTGCACTCTGAAGAATGCCGGACGCTATCGTCCGCCGGCATACCGAAGGAGCAAGCGCGCCCCGCCCTCGCGGCCGGGTGTCGTGAATCTCTCAGGTCCAGAACAGAGGGGGCGTCCGCCACGCATATTGCGTCCGGGCTCCCACCATCGACGTTCCTGGAACCTGCAGATCATGAAATCAATCGCTGTCATCGGCGGTGGCATCACGGGTGTCACCACGGCCTACGCGCTGGCCCGGCGCGGATTCTCCGTCACACTGTTCGAACGCCACCGCTATGCCGCCATGGAGACCTCGTTCGCCAATGGCGGCCAGTTGTCGGCCTCCAACGCCGAGGTCTGGACCCACTGGTCGACCATCGTCAAGGGCATGAAATGGATGCTGCGCAACGACGCCCCGCTGCTGGTCAATCCCCGGCCCAACTGGCACAAGCTGTCCTGGTTCGCCGAGTTCATCGCCGCCATCCCCCACTACCGCCGCAACACCATCGAGACCGCGCGCCTGGCCATCGCCGCGCGTGAACACCTGTTCGCCTGGGCGGCGCAGGAAGGCATCGATTTCGACCTGAAGAAGGAAGGCATCCTCCATATCTACCGCGACAAGGCCGGCTTCGAGCATGCCGGCCGGGTCTCGGCGCTGCTGGCGCAGGGCGGGCTGGAGCGGCGCGCCGTGACGCCCGAGGAGATGCGCGCGATCGAGCCGACGCTGGCCGGCTCGTACTACGGCGGCTACTTCACCGAGAGCGATTCCACCGGCGACATCCACAAGTTCACCAGCGGCCTGGCCGCAGCCATCGATCGGCTGGGCGTGCGCTGCCTGTACGGCCAGGACGTGCAGGCGGTGAAGGCCGACGGCAGGCGCGCCACCGTGACCGTGCAGGACGGCGCCGACACGGCCACCTCCAGCTTCGATGGCGCCGTGATCTGCGCCGGCACCGCCAGCCGCGCGCTGGCCGCGGGGCTGGGCGACCGGGTCAACATCTATCCGGTCAAGGGCTATTCGATCACGGTCAACCTGACCGACGAGGCCAGCCGCGCCGCCGCACCGGTGGTCAGCCTGCTCGACGACGAAACCAAGCTGGTCACCAGCCGCTTGGGCGACGACCGCTTCCGTGTGGCCGGCACCGCCGAGTTCAACGGCTACAACCGCGATATCCGCGCCGACCGCATCCGCCCGCTGGTGGAATGGGTGCAGCAGTGCTTTCCCGGCGTCAGCACGCGCAGCGTGGTGCCTTGGGCCGGGCTGCGGCCGATGATGCCGGACATGCTGCCGCGCGTGGGGCGCGGGCGGGCGGCATGCATCTTCTACAACACCGGGCACGGGCACCTGGGGTGGACTTTGTCGGCGGTGACGGCTGATATGGTGGCGGGAGTTGTCGACCAGCATTTCGGCGCGAACGTGGCAGTCGCGCCGGGTGCGCCGCTGGCATTGGCCAAGGCCTGAGTTCGCGGGTGTTTTCTCCCACTCTCCCATTTGTGGGATAGGGGCCACTGTGCGCGAACAGCGCCGCGCCATGATGGAAGCATGGGGCGGCGCATGTATACGCTTGAAGAATAGTGGACGTGATGCCCTATCTTCGCCCGGATGAGTATCCAAGCCATCCACCAATTAATGAGGCTGCGACCATAGACACGAACCAGCCAACAAAGAACAGATTCGATGCATGCTGCTTCGTGTCGAACAAACTTCCTGTCCCGCGCAACACTACAATGCCGAAGAGATATAACCCGCCCCAAGCAGCAAGCGTAGCCAGGACAGCGCCAACAATAGCGCCGATGACTGCTCTCAGTATCTTCATTTTATGGGGAAGAAAATAATTGTCTTCGAGTTGCGAAAATCTGACCAAACACCTGGAACCACAATATTCCAACTTACTCTTAGACCAGTACCAAAGCCTGTAAGTTTTTCCCCATTCCATAAATCGATATGGCCTCCGCTAGCATTCCCTGCCGCCTCTCCGTCACGCGCCCAATAGCCATCGAACATTATTATTCCGGTTCGCCCCTTTACTTTGCCCACCCAGTCCCGCCCTGTAATATTCTCCGCCTTCCCTAGCCCGGCAAAAGGCTGCAATTTCAACCACTCCCCGAGTTCGTTTGCTCGCGTGGCAGTGGCCTTCCCGTCTGCCGGAAGAATAATACGCCCGATACTCGGCTGCCCGGACAGCGGCTTCACAAGCTTCGATGAAAAGGACTTCATCTCGATGCCGACCCGATGAAGAGTAACACTCATTCGGATCGCGCACTGATCGGAATAGGCCGGATTGTCATATGGATTGCCCGACGGATAGTTGGCCCAGAGTTCCTGAAACGTTACCACCTTAAGCTGCACCTCCTTAATGGAATTCGGTGTCGCGTTTGTTGTCACGATCGTTTTCTTATTGGGCATACCTCATACCTCTTCCTGTCTTGCTAGAGCGTCATCGCCCCAATAAATTGCGTACTCGTTGAGATTCTCTGTATATATGCGGGGTAGCTTGCCGCTTTCGTCTATACACCCAGAGAATGCTCGCCCGTCGGGCGTCTCGATGAAGTAGGGGTAGCCTTCCAAGGGTGTATTACCCGCTCGGACTCGGACTCGGACTTGCTCGTCGTAGTCACCTGTCGCGGGCGAAGTCAGGTTCGAAGAGGCCAAGGACGCGGACGATGGCGGCGGCGGCGCATTGCGGCCTCCCCGGTTCACCTCAATAATGAAATCCGTCCGCGAGTGGATGACAACCGGGTGAGTCGGGCACTTGCAATTGACTCGCGCACCAGTCACCAACATCTGTTTGCCGTCTATATCGACGGCCAATAACAGTCATTCATCACCGCCCCCCCACCTTGCAGGCGGGGCAGGTTGCATGGTCGCCTTCGACACCGACTATCAGGTCATGATGGAATATGCTGCGGCCCGTGGCGATGAGTATGCCGCCCGAGCTTGTCTTGTCTCCGTTCCGGAGTGCGTAGCGAATATCCGGCATGACGGCCTCTTACGCGCGCACGGCATGGTAGGCGGGATCGAGCAGGCCAGCTGCAACGTAAATCTTCTTGGTTTGCGTGTCTTGCATCATTGATCCCCGGTTGGAAATGGCATTTTTGCCGAGTACTATTGAGCCGAAATCGGCGGTGGGGATCAATCAGACATGGCCTAAATTTGGGGATGATTCTTCAAAAGCTTTGCATGCCGGCAGGGCGGTCTGAAGCCTATTGTTCGCGGGACGACCGCTGATGCCGGTCACCATTGACACGGATTCACCGAACCCGTTGAACCACTGGATGCCCGTCGCCGCCCACCGGCGGGCCCCTGGTCTTCAACCCCTCCTCCTGAGTCCAGCATGAACACCATCGCGCTTGCCACCGCCAAATCCCGTCTGGCCCAATATGTCGAGGCCAAGGACAACAACCGCTCGGCGCTGATCCACGAAGCCTTTGCCGCGGATGCGTCGCTGACCTTCTCGATCGATACCGACTCCATCAGCTTCCCGCCCAAGGCCGAAGGCGCGGATGCCATTGCCGCGACGCTGGTCAGCGAGTTTGCGAAGACGTTCGACCGCTGCCGGACCTACTACCTCGGCGACGTTGCGGCGGCGCTGGACGGCAACGCCATGACGATCCCCTGGCTGGTGGTGATGCGGGAAACCGCGGCCAGCGCCTTGCGCGTCGGCAAGGGCTATTACCGCTGGGGCTTTGCCGCCGGCGATGACGGCACGTACCGTATCGCCAGCCTGCATATCCATATCGAACGGATGGACACGATCGCCGATCCCGGCGCGGTCACGTTGGCGGCCTTGCAGGCGGCACTGCCCTATCCCTGGCTGCCGGCGCCGGTGCTTGCTGCCAGCATCCAAGCGCAAGCCAGCGCGCAACCCGCGCTGGGGTTCCTGAATGTGTTCGCGCAAGCGGCCCGCATGCCCTGACGGGCGCGGGTCATCTGGCCGGCAATTGCTGCGCGACCAGCGCCACCCAATACGCCGCGCCCAGCGGCAGGATCCTGTCATTGAAGTCGTAGTAGGGATTATGCAGCGGCGGGTCCTCCGCGCTTTCACCCGCGCCGATGCCGATATAGGCGCCGGGGCGCTTTTCCAGCATGAAGGCGAAGTCCTCCGATCCCATTGCCGGCTTGATATCGGTCTTCACGTTGTCGGCGCCCACCAGTTGGGCGGCGGCGGCAATGGCAGCGTCGGTCTCGGCGGGGGTGTTGACCACGCCGGGGTAGCCGGGGCGGTAGTCAATCGCGATCCGCGCGCCGTGGGTCGTGCCCACGCCCTCGCAGATCTGCCGCATCGCGGTTTGCATGCGGTCGCGCACCGCGGGGTTCAGCGTGCGGATGGTGCCGCGCAGCACCACCGACTCAGGCAGCACGTTCCAGGTATCGCCGCCGTGGATCTGCGTGATGCTGACCACGACCGCATCGGTGGGATCGGTGCGGCGGCTGGCAATGGTCTGCAGCGCGGTGACCAGGTGCGCGGACACGACCACGGAATCGATGCCGTGGTGCGGCTGGGCGCCATGTGCGCCCTTGCCGGTGATGACGATCTCGAAGTTGTCGAGGAACGCGGTCATGGTGCCGGCGCGGATGGCGAACTTGCCGCGCGGCAACTGGGGGAAGTTGTGCATGCCATAGACGGCATCGGCCGGGAACTGGTCGAACAGGCCCTCTTCCACCATCACGCGGCCGCCGCCTTCATTCTCCTCGGCGGGCTGGAACACGAAATGCACCGTGCCGCGGAAGGCATCGCGGTGGCGCGACAGGTGCGCGGCCGCGCCCAGCAGCATGGCGGTATGGCCGTCGTGGCCGCACGCGTGCATCTTGCCCGCGCAGGTGGAAGCGTGGGCGGCCTTGCCCAGCTCCTGCATGTTCAGCGCATCCAGGTCCGCGCGCAGCGCGATGCTGGGGCCGTCGCCGTTGCGCAGGGTGCCGACCACGCCCGTCGTCGCCAGCCCCCGCTGCACCTCAATCTCCATCAGGCCCAGCGCCTGCGCCACGATGCCGGCAGTGCGGTGTTCTTCGAATGCGGTTTCCGGAACAGCGTGGATGTCGCGGCGCCAGGCCAGCATGTCCTGGCGGATGTCGTCGGCAATGTCGGGGTCGCGGTACATGGGTAATCCCTGCTACGGGTGGGGTTCAGTGGAAGAACTCGGCAATCAGCGTGGCGCCGAGGAAGGTACCGGCCGTGGCCGTCAGCGAAACCACCACGATGCGCCAGCCGAGCAACCGGAACACCGGCAGGTCCTTGGCCACCGAGAAGCCCGCCAGCGCCAGCACCGGCGTGGTGAAGGTCATGAAATTGAGTTTTTCCGTCATGGCGATGACGGCGTCGGAGAACGGGAACATCCCCGGCACGCCGATCAGCGTGACCACCACCGACATCGTCAGCAGCAGCGGCACGCGCGGGAACACGCGCTTGAGCAGGTCGCAGGCCGCCACGATGGCAATGGCCACCAGGATGCCCTTGAGCGATACCGACAGCGGCACGTTGTATGACAACTTGTTGCCGATCAGCACGCCGGCGCCGACCACGAACCAGCCCAGCGCGGCATCCCGCGCCGAGGTGCCATGCGCCAGCGCGCCATCGAGCTTGACGTCCTGCACCTCGCGCATGGCGTCACGGCGCGAGAAGCGGCCCAGTACCGGCTCCAGCTTGCCGTACAGCCATGAGCACAGCGGCAGCGACAGGAACAGCGTGAAATAGAAGCCGGCCACCGAGGTCAGCAGGTTCGACGCCGCGGCAATCGCCATGATCTCGGAAGCCTGCCCGGGGTGCTGCGCGACGATGGCGCCGACGGCCGCCGCCATCAGGCTGCCCGAGCCCACGCCGGCACCCATGGCCAGCGAACGCGGATCGAAGATGCCCAGGCTGCTGACAAACCCCGACAGCACCGCGATGAAGAGCGCGCCCAGCACGGTGCCGGTGATGTACTCGGCCAGCACGCCGCGGCCTTCCGGCGACGCCATGCCGTATTTCTCGCCGATGATGACGATATTGCCCTCGCGCCCAACCGAGAAGGTCGCGCCGACGGCCTCGCGCTTGATGCCGAGCAGCAAGGCCAGCGGCAGGCCCAGCGCCAGCGTCCCGAGCGCGTGCCCGAACTCCTGGAACAGCAGCGCCCAGCCCGCGTCCTTGAGCTGCGGCAGCGCGCCGCCCACGGTCAGGCCGAGCTTCACCACGAACAGCAGCAGCCCGGCATTGAGCAGCCCGGTGGCAAGCGATTGCAGCGGCGCGTCGATGCGCACCGCGCGCGGCACGTTCCGGGCCGCGATGCCCCACGCCGCGGCCATCAGCAGCGCCCACAGCATCGGCATCAGCACGACCTTGCCGGGTCCCAGCTTGAACTGCACCGCGCCAATGGTTTCGGCAATCGCCACCACGGCCAGCGTGACAACGGCCAGTCGTACCTTGCCACTGCCGGTGACGGCGGCAATCGGGGAAGCGGACGCAAGCGCCGGCTGGGCAATGGGGTTGGTCATCGGGTGTCTCCGCGGGAAGGCTGCTTATGTCGCACAAACGTGCTCTCTTCGGCATTCCGGTTCGATCTTGACCGCTTACCGAGAAGGATCAGGCTAGTATTCCGGCGCCTGAGCGTTTCATCAATGATCGTGATATGGGAAACTTGTTGCATTCAATGCAACGCTCAAGCGGAGTGACACGTGCTTTCGATGGACGACAAACTGGACACGCGGCGCGTGCGCTACTTCATGCAGGTGCTCGACAGCGGCTCGGTCCGCGGCGCCGCCGAAGTCCTCGACATGGACCCCTCAGCCGTCAGCCGGGCCATCGCCGTGCTGGAGAAAGACTGCGGCACGCGCCTGCTGGAGCGGCATGGCCGCGGCGTGGTTGCCACCGAGGCGGGCGATCTGCTGGCCGCCTATGTCCGCAACCAGAACAACCAGAAGCAGCAGTTGCTGGCCGAACTCGACAGCATCCAGAAGGTGGCGCGCGGCCATATCGACATCGTGGCGGGCGAAGGTTTCGTGGAATGGCTGATGCGCCATAGCCTGCGCACCTTCATGCTGGCCCACCCGGGCATCACGGTGGACCTGTCGGTGGGCAGCACCGACGAGATCGTGCAGCGCATTGTCGATGGCAGCGCCCATATCGGACTGGTGTTCCAGCCGCCCAGGGACGCGCGGCTGCGCTGCCACCACGCCCATCCGATGCCGATCCAGACCCAGGTGCTGGCCTCGCACCCGCTGGCGCAGCTGGGCCGGCCGCTGGACCTGCAGGACCTGCTGCCCTACCCCGGCGCCACCCTGCACCGGACCTTCGGCGTGCGCCAGCACATCGAGGCCGCAGAGATCAGCGAGGGCGTGCGCCTGCAGTCGCTGCTGACCACCTCGTCATTCAATGCGCTGGGGCATTTCGCGGCGGCGGGGCTTGGCTATGTCCTGTGTACGCGCCTGGCCTTGTGGAACCAGCTTAACGAGGCGCCCGTGGTGTCGCTGCCAATGAAAAACCCCCTGCTTTACCAGGGGGAAATCCAGACCGTGTCGCGCCAGGGCCGGGTGTTGTCGCCGCCGGCGGCACGGCTGTTGCGGCAGATCGTGGGGGATTTCTCGGCGCTGATGACTGGGGAGTAGGCCCTACTCCGCCGTTGCGCCGGAGGCCTTCACCGCCTTGCCCCACTGGTCGCGCTCGCTGCGCATGAAGGCATCGAAGGCTGCCGGACCCAGCACGCCTGGCCGGCCGCCCAGTTGCTGCAGCCGCTGGCCAAACTCCTTGCGCGCCAGGATGGCGGCTACCGACCGGTGGACCGCATCGATCACCGGCTGCGGCGTACCGGCGCGCGCCACCAGCCCGAACCACCCGGTGACCACGAAGTCGTCCACGCCTGCCTGCGCCATGGTCGGCACCTGCGGCAGCCCGGGCACGCGCTCCGTGCCCGTCACCGCCAGGGCCCTGACGGTGCCCGCGCGCAGCTGACCCTCCGCCGACGGCAGGTTGTCGAACATGAACGCCACCTCTCCAGACATCACCGCCGCCAGGCCCAGGTTGGCGCCCTTGTACGGCACGTGCAGCGCGTCGATGCCGGTGCGTAGCTTGAACAGTTCGCCCGACAGGTGCGTGGTCTGGCCGATGCCGGATGAGCTGAAGGTGAGGCGCCCCGGCTGCGCCGATGCCAGCCGCTTCAGGTCCGCGACGTTGCGCACCGGCGAGTCGGCCTTGACCACCAGCACATTGGGAAACACCAGCACGTCGGCAATGCCGGCCATGTCGGCGGGCGTGTACGGCAGCTTGGGGTACAGGCTGTAGTTGATGGCATTGACGCCGGTATTGCCCATCATCAGCGTGTAGCCGTCCGCCGGTGCCCGCATCAGCGCCTGGGCGCCGACAATGCCACCGCCGCCGGGCCGGTTCTCGACCAGCACCGGCTGGCCCCAGCTGCCGGCCAGTTCCTTGGCCAGCAGCCGCGCGGTGATGTCGCCGCTGCCGCCAGGCGGGCCTGGCACGATCAGCGTGACCGGACGGTCGGGGTAGCCGGCGGCATGCGCCACGCCGCTGCAGAGCATCGCCAGCAAGGCGATGCCTGCCATGCGAAGCCAGGCAAGGCGGGCAGCGTTCCGATACAGGTTTGCATTCATCACGATCTCCTTGGGCGGCCTTGCGCCCGGTCAGCGACGCACCAGCGGACAGCCCGATTCCGCCAGCGGCTTGAAGGCCTTGTCGCCCGGAATGGTGGCCAGCAGCTTGTAGTAGTCCCACGGGTATTTCGATTCGGACGGGCGCTTCACCTCGAACAGGTACATGTCGTGCACCATCAGCCCATCGTCTCGGATGCGGCCGTTCTTCGCGTAGAAGTCCGCCACGGGCAGCTCGCGCATCTTGCGCATCACCGCGGGCGCCTCGGTCGAACCGGCGGCCTGCACGGCCCTCAGGTAGTGCAGCACGGACGAATAGACGGCCGCCTGGCTCATGTTCGGCATGGCCCTGACTTTGTCGAAATAGCGCCGCGAGAAGGCCCGCGTCTCCGCGTTCATATCCCAGTAGAACGCTTCGGACAGGACCATGCCCTGTGCGGTCTGCAGGCCGATGGCATGGACGTCGTTGATATACATCAGCAGGCTGGCCAGCCGCTGCTTGCCGCCGGCACGGATACCGAACTCGCGCGCCGACTTGATGACGTTGACCAGGTCGCCGCCAAAGCTGGCCAGGCCGATCACGCCGGCATCGCTGCCTTGCGCCCGCACCACCGCGGACGAAAAGTCGGACGCGCCCAGCGGGTGGCGTACCTCGCCGGCCACGCTGGCGCCCTCCTGCTCCAGCGCGGCCCGGGCCGCATTGACGATGTCATGGCCGCCGGCGTAGTCGGCCGTGATGAAGTACCAGCGCTTGCCGCCCTGCCTGGCCACGGTACGCGCGACCGAGTTGGCCAGCGCATAGGAGTCGTAGGCGTAATGCACGGAAGTGGCCGAGCACAGGTCGCCGGTCAGCCGGTCCGATGCCGGACCGCTGAGCACCAGCACCTTGCCTTTCTCGCGGGCGACGTTGAGCACGGCCAGCGCCGTCGACGAGCCCGTCACGTCATGGATGGCGTCGACCTTGCGCACGTCGAACCATTCGCGCGCCTTGCTGGCGGCAATGTCGGCGCGGCCCTGGTGGTCGGCCACCACCAGTTCCACGTCGCGCCCCAGCACCTTGCCGCCGAAGTCGGCAATGGCAAGCTGGGCTGCCGTGGCGGTGCCTTTGCCGGAGATGTCGGCGTAGACGCCGCTCATGTCCAGGATCAGGCCGATCTTGACGGACTCGGCGGCGCGCGCGGGCTGCGCCGCCAGGCCCAGCGCGGACCATACCGTCACGCATACACATGCCGCGGCAAATCGGCGCGCGCGTGCCAGGCCCTGCCATTGAAGTTGCATAGCTGTCTCCTCGCCGTACGATGCGGCGTTGTCGGGTCTTGCGATGGGGTGGGAGCGTCTTGCGTCGCTGGTGCGGACGGCTACCCGGCCATCAGTCCGGTGTCGCGGATCATTGCGGTCCAGCGCTCGCGCTCGGACTGCAGGAACCTGGCATAGCCGGCAATGGTGCCGCCGGTGGGCGTGACCCCCAGCGCCACCATGCGCTCGCGCATCGCGGGCGCGCCGATGGCCGCTGCCGCCGCCGTGTGCAGGCGCTCGGCAACCGGCGCCGGCGTCCCGGCCGGCACGAACAGGCCGTTCCAGATCGGCACGGCATAACCGGGAAAGCCCAGTTCCGCCACGGTCGGCACGTCCGGCATGCTGGCCGTGCGCTCGGCGCTGATGGTGGCAAGCACGCGCACGCGGCCGTCCTGCACCAGCGGGCGCGTGAATGGCACGGTCATCACGGCCACGTCGATGCGGCCTTCCAGCAGGTCGGCCAGCGCCGGGCTTTCGCCCTTGTACGGCACGTGCACCATCGATACGCCGGCACGCTTGCTCAGGTATTCGAGTGCGACATGCAGCGGACCAAGCATGCCGGTGGACATGTAGGAAACCGCCCGCGGCCGCTTGCGCGCCGCCGCGAGCAGATCGTCGAGCGAGCGGTACGGGCTGCCGGCTGCGACCGTCAGCACATAGTCGACATTGCAGAGGTAGGCCACCGGCATCAGGTCCCGCACCGGGTCATACGGCAGCGACGGCTGCGTGTAGGCCAGCACGATGTTGGTGCCCACGCCCCCGAGCAGCACGCTATAGCCGTCAGCCGGGCTCTTGGCCACGGCCGTGGCCCCGATGGCGCCCGCCGCTCCAACGCGGTTGTCCACCACCATCGGCTGGGCCAGCGAGGACTCCATGGCGCGGCCCAGCAGCCGGCCCAGCGTGTCGGTGGCGCCGCCGGGGGCGAACGGAACGACCAGGCGCACCGGCCGGTTCGGATAGGCGCCGGCACCGGTCGTAGCCAGCGCCGACGTGGCCGGCCAGCCCAGCGGCGCCAGCAGGCCGGCGGACAGGCCGCGCAGCACGCTGCGCCGCCGCGCTGACACACCGCGCTCCCGCGCGCTCCCCTTGCCGCTCGCGGCGCCCACATCATGATCGCCACCCGTCTCGGTGCCGCCTTGGCCGCGGCCCTCTGCATCCAGCACTTTCATGTCGTGTCTCCTCTCTTTGCGTGGCCCGCGCACGGTTCGGTGCCGGCGTCGGGAAATCACTGGCGCCCGGCCCGGCTCAGACCCGGACCGCGCTGACCGTAAGGCCGCCGTCGATATGCAGCGTCTGCCCCGTCATGAACCCGGAACGCTCGTCCAGCAGGAAGGCGATCGCATGCGCGATCTCTTCCGGCGCGCCCACGCGCTGAACCGGCACCGCCGCCATCAGCGCCCGGGTCTTGGGGTCGTCCGGCGGGCTGGCCGTGCGGAACAGCTCGGTGGCGATCGGCCCGGGGGCGATCACGTTCACCGTGATGCCGGACGCCGCCAGCTCCAGCGCCCAGGTGCGGCTCATGCCGATCACCGCGGCCTTGCTGGCGCTGTACGCGGTGCGGTTCACCTTGCCCAGTGCCGCGCGCGACGACAGGTTGACGATGCGCCCGGCGCCCTGCGCGCGCATGCCCGGCAGCAGCGCCTGGGCGCACACCAGCGCCGCATTGACATTGACGCGCATCGCGTCGTCCATGTCGGCGAGCGAGGCGTCGTCCAGCGAGGTGGTCGGCGCCATCGCCGCATTGTTGACCAGCGCATAGAACGGTTCCTGCGCGGCCAGCCGCGACACCAGCGCCCGCGTCTGCGCCAGGTCGTTCAGGTCGCAGCAATGAAAGGCCGGGTCGTCAGCCAGGTCTGCCGGCCGGGTCCGTGCCAGGCCAATGGCCTCATATCCATCCTCGCGCAGGCGCGCCAGCGTGGCGCGCCCGATACCCTTGCTCGCGCCGGTGACCAGCACGCGTCGTCTCGTAGCCATCGATACTCCTTGTATTAAGAAATGCGGTGCGGTCCCTGGCGCTGTGCGCCCAGCACCTTGCGTCCGATGATCAGCTTCTGGATCTCCGAAGCCCCTTCGTAGATGCGCATCGGCCGCACGTCGCGGAACAGCTGCTCGATCACGCACCCTTGCGTGATCCCGAGCGCGCCGAACAGCTGCACGGCGCTGTCCACCACGCGGAACGCGGCCTCGGTCCCGCCCAGCTTGGCCATCGCGGCCTCGCGGGTGATGGTGGCCTGGCGCACGTCGCGCAGCCACGCGGCGCGATAGACCAGCAGCGCGGCGGCTTCCATGTCCAGCGCCATGTCGGCCGCGCGCATGCGCACCGTGTCCATCTCGGCCATGGGCTTGCCGAACAGCGAGCGGCTGCCCATGCGCGCCACGGTCTCGTCCAGCGCGCGGCGCGCGATCCCGACGGCGGCGGCGCCGACCGACGAGCGGAAGATGTCCAGCACCGACATCGCCACCTTGAAGCCGTCGCCCGGCGCACCCAGCAGGTGGGCGGCCGGCACTTCGCAATGGCGCAGGTGCAGCGTGGCCAGCGGGTGCGGCGCGACGATCTCCAGGCTGGTGTCGATGGTCAGCCCGGGGCTGCCGGCTTCGACCAGGAAGGCGGACAGCCCCTTGGCGCCGGGCGCCTGTTCGGAGCGCGCCACGATCACGTAGTAGTCGGCAATGCCGCCGTTGGAGATATACGTCTTGGCGCCGTCCAGCACATAGACATCGCCGCGCCGCGTGGCGGTGGTCGCGGTAGCGGCCACATCCGATCCGCCCTCGGGCTCGGTCAGCGCAAAGGCCGCAATCTGCCCGCCTTGCCGGCAGCCGTCCAGAAATCGCTCGCGCAAGGCGGCGCTGCCATGCAGCCACAGCGGGGCGGCACCGATGCCTTGCATCGAGAACACAAAATCCGCCAGCGCCGAGCCATACGACAAGGCTTCGCGCACCATGCAAACCGAGCGCAGGTCCAGCGCCGGGCCTGCGTCACCTTGCAGCGTAGGCACCGAGTAGCGCAGCAGCCCGGCCTGGCCCAGCTCGGCGGCCAGGCGGCGGCATTGGGCCGGCAGCGGCAGGGCCTCCAGTTCCGGCGCCAGCGCGGCCTGGCGCTGCTGCCAGTCATCGAGTTCGCGCGCCAGGGCGGCATGGCTGGCGTCGAAGAAGGGAAGATCCCAATGGGTCCATTTCAGCATCGTGCAGTCTCCTCGGCCGCCAGCATCTGCTGGGCCATCGTGCGCAGTTCGTTCTTGCGGACCTTTTCGCCGTTCGGGCTCGGGGTCACCGGAAAGGCATCGACCCGGAACACGCGGATCGGCACCTTGAACACCGCCAGCTGCGCCTTGCATGCGGCCAGCACCGCGGCCTCGGCATGGGTATAGCCGCTGCCGCCCATGACGAAGGCCACCGGCCGGGCGCTGCCGTGGGCCTCCACGGCGACCACCTGGCACGCAGCGGCGCCGCTGGCCGACAGCACCACCTCTTCGATCTCCAGCGGATTGACCAGGTAGCCGCCGATGCGAAGCACATCGCCGATGCGCGACAGGTGCGTGAAGCCGCCATCGCCGTTCAGGTAGGCCAGGTCGCCGGTACGCAGGTACCCATCGTCGGTAAAGGCGGCGGCAGTGGCCGCGGCGTCATCGAGATAGCCAAGCATGACGTCGGGGGTGAGCAGCTCGAGTTCACCGGATTCACCCGGCGGCAGGCACTCGCGGGTCTCCAGCGAGCGCACGCGCACGCGCGCCGCCGGCGCCAGCGGCACACCTCCCGATTGCTCGCGCCGCGCCAGCGGGGCTTGTGCCGGCTGGCTGGCGAACAGCGCCAGGGTTTCACTCAGGCCATAGCAGCCGCGCATGGCAATGCCGCGCTGCTGCGCCCGTTGCGGCAAAGCCGTCAGCCCCGGCGTGAAGTTGGCATGCCCGTACATGCGCAGCACAGGCGGCTTCCATTCCGGGCCGCCCGCGTCCAGCAGCTTGTCCAGCATGTCGTTGGTGCCGAACATGTGCGTGATGCCGTCCGCCACCAGCAGGCGCGCGGTCTCGGCCGGCTCGAAGTTCTCGACCAGCGTCAGCGGCGCCTGGGCGGCCAGCGCGGTCATGGCAACGGTGTAGCCGAAGGCGCCGCAAAGCGGGATCGCCAGCAGCAGCCTGGCGTCGCCGCCCTGCATGGCAAGGGCGGCCGCCACGTCGCCCGCGTGCCGCGCCACCCGGCCCTGGCCATGGACGATCAGCTTGGGCTGGCTGGTGGTGCCGGACGAGGACAGGATGATGCACGCATCGCCGGGCTCGCCACCGGCAACAGCATCTGGCGCAGCGCCAGCCAGGTCATCCAGGTCAACGCGCGCCAGCCGTGGCCACGGGTGCGCCACCGCGCCGGCGCGGCCCAAGGGCGCGTGCACCGGCGTCTGCAGCAATGGCACCGCCAGCGCAAGCGTGGCGAGGCTGTGCGGCTCCACCGCGCCCATCAGGGCGTCATAATCCTTGCCCCGGTACGCCGGCATGTACACCAGCGCCTTGCAGCGGGCACGGCGGATGAAGTCGCCGGCTTCCATTGCGCCATACCGCATGTTCAGGCTCATGACGCTTGCGCCGATGCGGGCGCAGGCAAAGGCAACGCCAAGCCAGTCCGGCACGTTCGGCAGCCACAGGCCCACCACGTCGCCGCGGCCTATGCCATGCCGGCGCAGGCCGCCGGCGATGCGCAAGGCGCGCTCGCGCAGCGCGCCGTACGTGATCGCGCTGCCCTCGAAGCGCAGCGCCACCGCATCGGCAGGCGCGGCGTCAAGCAAGTCGAACAAGGTACGTTCCACCATGATCGCTCCCGCTCAGACCGTGCCAACCGGTGTCACCGGCGAGCCCACCGCGCCAGGCAGCCGCAGCGGCGGCGCGGTCAACAGGAAGCGGTTGCGCCCGTTGGCGCGCAGCCATTGCGCCAGGGGTGTCAGGTACCAGAGCTCTCCAAACGGCATGCCCAGCTTGAACAGGCATAGCTCATGCAGCGGCAGGAAGGCGCACGGGCCCGCCTGCGGGCGCGCGGGGATGGCCTCCACGCCGTAGTTGTCAGCCACGATGGCGGCGATCCCGCTGTCGATGATCCACTGGTGCAGCTCGGGGTCGCGCCCGTCAAGCGCCGCGCCGAAACGCTCGGCCATGTCCGGCTCAGGCTGGCGGTTGCGCTTCAGCAGCAGTTGCGCAAACCCCGTGTGCAGGCAAAGGATGTCGCCCGGCTCGACCGTCACGCCATCGTCGCGCATGATCTGCGCCAGTTGCCGGTAGCCAACGCGGGTATGCCCGTCGCCAAGGTGCGCGCGCAGGTCCACCATCACCGCACGGCCCTGCACGCCGTGCTCGGCAATCTTCTCGATGCCAAGCGCCAGTGCGCGCGACTGGCCGTCCAGCGCCGGATCATCGTCCGGCCCCTGCACGTCGATGCCCGCCCGGAAGCCGTTGTAGTAGACCATCTCGCTGACGCCGTCGCCGTCGGCGTCAAAATGCCCGCCCACGTGCGCCAGCGCATCCCATTGCGTCGAGTACTGCAGGAACATGTGCACGTAGTCGTCGCAGACCACGTCAGTGAGGTCGGCGTTTTCGCGCGCCAGCGCGAAGTTCATGCCCAGCCCCAGCGCGCGCGGCGTCGGCTTGATGACGGGCGGGTGGCGCCGCGGGTTCAGGGCGTTGCCGCCCGGGAAGTCCAGCGGCAGGCTCAGGCAGAAGCGCAGCCCTTCCCTGACCTCCGCCGCGCCCTGCCTGACCTTCTCCGGCGTGATCAGGTTGAGGCGGCCCAACTGGTCGTCGGGCCCGAAATCGCCCCAGTTGGATTGCTCGGGCCGTTGCTGCCAGCGCGCCGTGCGCCGGGTTGCGGCACCTTCAACCGGCCGGGCATGGGGGGCGTGCACGTACTTGTACTGGGTCATGTCGTCTCCTCTGGAATGGTGGCCACTGGCGTCCCGGTGCCGGGCGCGGCTCCCGGACGCTGGCCGTGGTCTCTGTTTTCTATTCCAGCGGAACGTCGATTACACTACAAGCAATTTTGATTAGTTTGATTACATTGTGATCATGACCAAAAACCAGGCTGCCAAGGGGCCGGCGGAAACCGGCGTGGCAGGCACCCAGAGCCTGTCGCGCGCACTGGCTCTGCTCAAGTGCATCGGCGCCGCCCATGAGCGCGGCATCGAACTGGCGGAACTGCTGGCGGCAACCGGGCTGGACCGCAGTACCGCGTTCCGGCTGGTGTCGGGGCTGGTGCATGCGGGCTTTGTCGAGCGCGAGGCGGACACCAAGAAGTACCGCCTCGGCATCGAATCCATGCAGCTTGGCCTGACTGCGATGAGCCGGGCGCCAGTGCTGGTCAGTTGCCGCCCGATGCTGCAGTCGCTGGCCCGCCAGACCGAGGACACGGTGTTCCTGGTCATCCGCAACGGCGACTACGGACACTGCCTGCATATGGAAGAAGGCAGCTACCCGATCAAGGCCCATACCCTGATGGTCGGCAGCCTGCGCCTGCTGGGGATCGGCACCGCCGGGCTGGCCTTGCTGGCCAGGCTGTCCGATGCGGAGATCGACGCGCTATACCGGCGCCATCGCGACGAATACGACGCCGCCGGCCTGACGCGGCTGCGCCTGCTCGAACTGGTGGAGCGCACGCGGCGCCAGGGCTATTCGGAAAGCGAAAACCTGGTGACCGCGGGCGCCGGTGGGGTTGGCGCCGCGTTCGAGATCAGCCAGGGGCACTACGCCGCCTTGAGTGTCGCCTCGGTGATGTCCCGGATGAACAAGGCCAGGCGCACATGGGTGGCCGGGTTGGTGCTTGAGGAAGTCCGGAAGGCGGAAATGCAGTTGCGCGCGGCGCTGCAGTGAAACGGTCCGCGCCGCTGAACTCGCCGAGCGCCGATCAGACCACGCCCTCTGCCCGCAGCCGGGCCAGCTCCTCATCCCCGATGCCAAGCCGCCCATAGACCTCGGCATTGTGTTCGCCCACATCCGGCCCGGTACGCGGTGACGGCGGCGCATAGCCCGAGAAGCGCGGCACCACGCATGGCGCCGGCACCGAGCCCAGATCCGGATCGGGCAGCCGGACGATGGCCTGGCGCGCCGCCATCTGCGGATCGTCGACGATGTCGGCGATGCTGAATACCTTGCTGAACGGCACCTGGCACTGCACCAGCCGCGCCGCCACGGCGGCATAGGGCTGCGCGGCAAACCACTCCGCAATGCTGCCGTCCAGCGCTTCGATATTGCGCACGCGCCCGGCGTTGGTGGCGTATTCCGGCGCCTGCGCCAGTTGCGGCGCGTCCATGGCCTCGGCGAGCCGGCGGAAGGTGGCGTCGGAGGAGGCCACTACCGTGACCCAGATCTCGTCCGCGGTGCGGTACATGTTGGACGGCGCCGCGTAGGTGGTGCGGTTGCCGGCGCGCTGGCGCACATGCCCCAACTGTTCATATTCGATGGCCAGCGGATCCAGCAGGCGGAACAACGCCTCGGTGGCGGCCAGGTCGATCTCGCGGCCGCGCTGGCCGGGCCTGGCGTGCTGCTCTGCCACCGCAGTGGCAATCGCAAAGGCGCCGAACAGCCCGGCAATCATGTCTCCCACCGGGTAGTTCATATGCATCGGCCCGCTCTGCGCGGTGCCCGCCAGGTTGGTGAAGCCGCTCCTGGCTTCAAAGATGCGGGCAAAGCCCGGCCGCGCCGCATCGGGCCCGGTCTGGCCGAAGCCGGTCAGCCGCAGCACGATCAGCTTCGGGTTAGCCGCATGCAGGGTGTCGAGATCCAGCCCCCAGCGCGCCAGCGTGCCGGTGCGGAAGTTCTCGACCAGCACATCGAACTGGGGCAGCAAGCGCAGGAAGATCTCGCGGCCGCGCGGCGTGCGCACGTCGAGCGAGATGCCGCGCTTGCCGCGATTGGTCACCTTCCAGTACAGGGCGTGGTCCTCGGTAACCGGCTCCAGCCCGCGCAGCGGATCGCTGCCGTCGGGCAACTCCAGCTTGACCACATCGGCGCCCATGTCGGCACACAGCGTGGCGGAAAACGGGCCGGCCACCACGGTGGCCATGTCGAGGATGCGCAGTCCGCCCAGCGGGCCCGTGCAGTGTGCGTCTGGCGATACAGCGTGTGTGTCCTGGTCTTGCATGGCGGGCCTCCGGCGGCATTGGCGTCTGCTGCAAGGTGGCAGGCGGCTGGCCCGGATGCAAGCACGGTTTCGCTGTGCGGAACGGTCGTGCTACAACATTGACGCCCCCATCTCCGGATCCCAGCATGGAACCCAAGCAACCACCGCACAGCATGGACCGCAACCCGGAACACCTGCCCCTGCCAGGCCTGGCCAGCGAAGATGCACTGGCCACTGACCGCCAGTTCGCCACCAACCTGGCGCGCGGGCTGGAGGTGCTGCGTGCCTTCACGCCGTCCAGCCCGGTGCTGGGCAACCAGGACATCGTGGCGCGCACGGGGCTGCCCAAGGCGACGGTGTCGCGGCTGACCTACACGCTGGGGCTGCTCGGCTTCCTGAGCCGCGTGCCCGGCAACCAGAAGTACCGGCTGGGCGCCGGCGTGCTGGCGCTGGCCTACCCGATGCTGGCCGGGCTGGCGATCCGCCAGGTGGCGCGGCCGTATATGGAGGCGATTGCGCGTGAAACCGGCTGCACGGTGAACCTGGGCATGCGCGAGCGGCTGTCGGTAGTGTACGTGGACAGTTGCCGGCTGGATCCCGGCAACCTCTACCAGCCGGACATCGGCAGCACCCGGCCGCTGCTGGCCAGCGCGATCGGCCGCGCGGTCTTGCTGGCCTGCAGCGCCGACGAGCGCACGGCACTGCTGAACCGGCTGCGCGTGGACGATCCGGAGCGCTTCAACGTCGAGCGCCAGATGTGGGCGGACGACCAGAAGCACTTCCGCGCGCACGGTTACTGCCTGAGCCGCGGCGAGTGGCGGCCAGAGATCCACGCGATCGCGGCACCCGTGCGCCAGTCGCTGCACGAAGACCCGTTTGCGCTGAACTGCACCATCGCCGCATCGCGCAACCGCGACAACATGCTGGAGCGCGAGGTGGCGCCAAGGCTGCGCGAGGCGGTGCGGCAGATCGAACTGAGCTGCGCGCGCTAGCCGACAGGACGCAGCAATGCAGTCCGCCGGCGATGTCGCCGGCAATGACAAGCGGCCCGCCAGAGGCCCGCATGAAAACGCGCCGCGGGAAATCCCCCGGCGCAGGCAACCCAAGGAGACAAGATGGATGCCATCCAACCGTTGCGCCAGCTCGCTGCCGGCATGCTGGCCTGCGCCGCGCTGATGCCGCTGCCATTGCCGGCCGCCCCTGACAATGCGGCGCGCTTCCCGGACCGCCCGATACGGATCATCGTGCCGTTCTCGGCGGGCGGCGTGGTCGACTCCGTCACCCGCATCACCGCGGATAACATGGCGCGGGTGCTGAAGCAGCCCGTCATCGTCGAGAACAAGACCGGCGCCGGCGGCGCCATCGGCGCGGACTTCGTCGCCAGGTCGCCCGCCGACGGCTATACGCTGCTGGCGGTCAGCCCCAGCTATGTGGTCGGGCCGCTGCTGAACCCGTCGATCCAGGGCAAGAGCGGCAAGGACTTCCGCGCGGTGGCGGGCATTGGTGCCGTACCCAACGTGATCGTGGTGCCGGCTTCGTCGCCGCTGCGCACGCTGCCTGAACTGCTCGATGCCGCGCGCAGCAAGCCCGGCACGCTGACCTACGCCAGCGCGGGCGTCGGCACCTCGAACCATCTCTCGGCGGAACTGCTGGCGCAGATGACGCAAGTGAAGCTCACCCACGTGCCCTACAAGGGCCAGCCCGAGGCCATGAGCGACCTGCTGGGCGCGCGCGTCTCGATGATGGCGCTGACCTCGGCCATTGCCCGCCAGCAGGTGCAAAGCGGCAAGCTGCGCGCGCTGGCGGTGACTTCGGCAAAGCGCTCGGCCGTGATGCCCGACGTGCCCACCGTGGCCGAAGCCGCGCGCCTGCCCGGCTATGAAGTGGGCGGGTGGTTCGGCCTGGTCGCGCCGCAGGGCACGCCGGACGCGGTGGTGCGCAAGCTGGCCGAGGCCGCCGCGCAGGCCACATCGGACCCCACCACGGCACGCCGCCTGGCCGAACTCGGCATGGACCTGGCACCGCAATCCACCGCCGCATTCGACCGCTTCCTGGACACGGAAACCAGGAAATGGACCGGCGTGCTGAAGACCGCCGGCATCACGGCACAGTAGCCGCATACGCTCATCCAACCTACCGGAAACATCCCATGATCCGCGACTCCGCCCGCCAGCAAGCGCTGCTTGCCGATATCCGCCGCTTCGTGCTCGAAACCTGCATCCCGCTAGAGGCGGAGATCGACCGCACCGATGTCATCCCCGAGCCCGTGGTCGAGCAGATGCGCCGCCTCGGCCTGTTCGGCCACAGCATCCCTGAAGCGTACGGTGGCGCAGGGCTGACCACCGAGGAACTGGCGCTGGTGAACATCGAGGTCTCGCAGGCCGCCACCGTGTTCCGTGCCCGCTTTGGCGGCAACACCGGCATCGCCTCCGAATCGCTGGTGGCCGACGGCACCGAAGCGCAGCGGCAGCGCTACCTGCCGCAACTGGCCTCCGGCAAAGTGACCGGCTGCTTTGCGCTGACCGAACCGGAAGCCGGCTCCGATGCGACATCGCTGCAAACCACCGCAAGGCAAGACGGCGATCACTACGTGCTGAACGGCAGCAAGTGCTTTATCACCAATGCCCCGATCGCGCACCTGTTCACCGTGTTCGCCCGCACCGATCCCGATACGCCCGGCGCGCATGGCATCAGCGCCTTCCTGATCGAACGCGGCACTCCCGGCCTCAGCACCAGCGAACCGGAACGCAAGATGGGACAGCACGGCTCGCCGGTGGGCGATGTCTACCTGAAGGACTGCCGCGTGCCGGCCAGCGCCATCGTCGGCGGCAAACCCAATGTCGGTTTCAAGACGGCGATGAAGGCGCTCAACAAGCAGCGCATCAACCTGGCCGGCTTGTGCGTGGGGCCCGCCATCCGGCTGGTCGACGAGATGGTCCGCTACGCGGCGCAGCGCCGGCAGTTCGGCAAGCCGATCGCGGACTACCAGCTGGTGCAGCAGATGATTGCCGACAGCAATACGGAACTGCACGCCGCCCGCGCACTGGTGCTCGACACCGCGCGCAAGCGCGACGCTGGCGAAGACGTGACCATGGAGGCGTCGATGTGCAAGCTGTTCGCCTCGGAGATGGCCGGCCGCGTGGCCGACCGCGCGGTGCAGGTATTTGGCGGCAGCGGCTACATGGCACGCACCGTGGCCGAGCGCTTCTACCGCGATGTGCGGCTGTTCCGGCTGTATGAGGGCACGACGCAGATCCACCAGCTCAATATTGCGCGCAGGACGATGGAGGCGCGGGGGGCGGCGCTGGAGGGGAGCGGGCCTGAGCCAGATGCGAGGCAACCGGCGCGGTAGCCGGATGGCGTCCTTGCTGACTATCTGACTATCCGTGCGCGCTGGCAGCCAGCGCGTCCATGAACGCCTGCCGCAGCGGCGTCTGCTCGGTGTCCCGGCGCCGGAGCACGCCGACCATGCCCTCGCGCCGGTATGGCAGCCGCAATATCGCCACCTGCCCCAGGCGACTGAAGAATGCTGCCATCCGGCCTGACATCACGGCCAGCAGCTCTCCCTGCTGCAGCAGCGACACGTTGGCAAGCAACGTCGCGCTCTCGATCCGCACGCATGGCGCGGGTTCGCCGGCCAGTGCCAGTTCGTAGTCCAGCTCGCGCCGGATCTGGCTGGTCACGGGCGGCCCCACCCAGGTGTAGGCGCGCGTATCCGCCCACCCGACCTTGCGCTTGCGCGCGAGCGGATGCGTGGGGCCGGCGATCACGCGGATAGTCTCCGGATATAGCAGGTCGCAGCGCAGCGCGCCGTCGATGCCCTGCACTTCGGTACGTCCCATGACGAAGTCCAGCCGCCCTTCGCGCAGGGCCGGCAGCATCTCTTCGACGGTGCCCTCTGCCAGCGTCAGGTGGGCATCGGGAAAGCGCTCGCGAAACCGGCTGATCGCCGACGGCAGCAGATCGACCGATACGGTTGGCGTCGCGCCGATCGCCAGTTGCCCGGCCGCGCCTTCCGCCATCACGCGAATGGTGGCCTGGGTGCGTTCGATCTCATTGAGGATGGTGCGGGCATGCACCACCAGCGCTTCGCAGAAGCGGGTCGGCACCAGGCCGCGCGAATGCCGCTCGAACAGTGCCACCCCCAGTTCACTCTCCAGCTCGGCCAGCCAGCGGGACAGGGCCGGCTGGGTCATGTTCAGGCGCGCAGCGGTACGGCTGACATTGCGGGTTTCATGTAGCGCCACCAGCACATGCAGCTGGCGGATACGCATCCGTTGGGTCCAATCCATGGTATGAGTTTCAGGTTATAGCAGAGGTCATATTAATCATTTCAATGGAATCGCGGACGATGCAATAATTTTTCCATCCCCCGCAAGCCGCCATTGCCATGCCCCCGTCCAGCATTCCCGCCAGCGCCCGCCCCAATTTCCTGCTGTTCATCACCGACCAGCATCGCGCCGACCATCTCGGCATCTATGGCAACGCCGTGGTGCAGACGCCCAATATCGACCGGCTCGGCAGCCATGGCTGGGTGGCAGAGCGCTGCTATGTGGCCTCGCCGATCTGCATGCCGAACCGCGCATCGCTGATGACCGGGCGCATGCCGTCGGTCCATGGCGCGCGCCACAATGGCATTCCCTTGCCGCTGTCACAGACGACGTTTGTCGAGCGGCTGCGCGATGCCGGCTATCGCACGGGGCTGGTCGGCAAATCGCATCTGCAGAACATGACCGGCCTTGCGCCAGTCTGGCCACGTCCCGGCGATCCGCGCACGGAGGGCGAAGCGCGCCGGCCTGAAAGCGGGCGCTTCGACCAGGAATGGGGACCGGCCTGGCGCGACGATCCTGACTTCGCCATGTCACTGCCGTATTACGGCTTTGCCGACGTGCAGCTGGTGACCGACCATGGCGACACGGCCGGCGGGCATTACCGGCGCTGGCTGGAGCAGCGCCATCCCGAGGTAGCGCGCGCGTGCGGCCAGGAGCATGCCATCCCGACACCTGGCTATGTGTTGGCCGAAGCGCGGCAGGCCTGGCGCACGCGCGTACCGGAAACGCTGTCGACCACGGCATGGATCGGCGATCGCACCATTGACCTGCTCGGGCAATACGCGCAAGAGGACGCCCCCTTCATGATCCAGTGTTCGTTTCCGGATCCCCATCACCCGTTCACGCCACCCGGCCGCTTCTGGGACATGTACCGGCCCGAGGACATGGCCCTGCCGCCCTCGTTCGACGCCGATCCGGCGCTGGCGCCGCCGCACCTGCGCTGGATGCACGCGCAGCGCGACGCCGGCCGCGCCGTCAAGCATACGCCGGCGATGTTCGCCTGCACGGCGCGCGAGGCCCGCGAAGCGCTGGCGCTGAACTATGGCTCGATCGCGCATATCGACGACACCATCGGCCGCGTGATGACGCACCTGGCCGCGCTCGGCCTGGATCGCAACACTGTGGTCCTGTTCACCAGCGACCATGGCGACTTCTTCGGCGATCACCAGTTGCTCTGGAAAGGGCCGCTGCACTACCAGGGCCTGATCCGCACGCCGCTGATCTGGTCGGAACCCGCAGCGCGCACGGCCACCGATGCCCGCGCCGCGCGCAGCCAGGCACTGTGCTCGAGCATCGATATCGCGCCGTCGATCCTCGCGCGCGCGGGCTGCGCGCCCTACAACGGCATGCAAGGCCTGTCGCTGCTGCCCGCCATCGCCGGCGAGGCATTGCCGCGGGAAGCCCTGCTGATCGAGGAAGAGAATCAGCGCACCATGTTCGGCTTCCCGATGCGCACGCGCATGCGGACGCTGCAAACCGCGCGCTATCGGCTCAGTGTGTACGAAGGCGCGCCGTGGGGCGAACTCTACGACCTTGAAAGCGACCCAACCGAATCGCACAACCTGTGGGATGCGCCGGCGCTGGCAGGCACGCGCCAGGCGCTGCTGCACCAGTTGCTGGTCACGATGATCTCGCACAGCGACGCCAGCCCCAATCCAACCGCGCTTGCCTGAATCTGGTCCGCCCGCACCACCAGCGGCAGCATCCCATGACAACAATATCCACGGAGACAACCATGACACCCCGTCCCTTCAGAATGCTGATCGCCGCAGCCATGCTGGCGGCCGCGGTCCCCGCCTGCGCGCAGGATGCCTACCCGGCCAAGCCGGTTCGCCTGATCGTCAACTTTCCTGCAGGTGGCCCGCTCGACACCGTGGCACGACTCATTGCCGAGCGTGCCGGGCGCGACCTGAAGCAGCCGGTCGTGGTGGAGAACCGCTCCGGCGCCGGCGGCAACATCGGTGCCGAAGCCGTCGCGCATGCGACGCCGGACGGCTACACGTTGCTGATGTCGACTGACACCGTGGTCACCGTCAACCCGTTCGCCTATCGCAAGATGTCGTTCGACCCGGTCCGCGACCTGGAGCCGGTTGGCCTGGCCGGCACCTTCAATCAGGTGCTGGTCACGCATCCCGGCCTGAAAATCCGCGACCTGAAGCAGTTCCTGGCTGCCGGCAAGGACAAAGACCTGTCCTATGCATCGGCTGGCGTAGCATCGCCGGGCCATATCGTGTTCGAGATGCTGAAGGCGCGCACGCAGATCCGGGGCACCCATGTCCCCTACAAGGGCAATGCGCCAGCGCTGAGCGACGTGCTCGCGGGCCAGGTACCGGCAGGATTCCTGGCCACGCCGACCGCCGTGCAATACATCAAGGGCGGCAAGCTGGTCGCGCTTGCGGTGTCCGGCCTCAAGCGCGACCCCTTGCTCCCGGACGTGCCGACGGTGGCAGAGACCGGCATCGCCAACTTCGATGCCGAGTTCGCCTTCGTCATGTTCCTGCCCTCAGGCACGCCCGCAGCCATCCGTGCACGCTGGGAGCAGCAGCTCAAGACCGTCTTCGCGGACGCGGATTTCCAGAAGAAGCTGCTGGCGCAGGGCGTGCGGCCGCAGACGAGCAACGGCGCAGCGGCAACGCAATGGCTCGCCGCGGGGCGCACGCGCTGGGGCGAACTGATCCGCAAGCTCGGCGTGTCCCTGGACTGAGCGACTGCCCGGGGCCTTCAGCCCCGCCCCCGCCCCGCCTTCTCCGCCAGCGGCGAGCGCACGCGAAAATGCGCCGCCAGCAGCGCCGCGAATTCCTCCGCGATCTCCGATGGCGCGGAATGCCCGGAGAACGCCATGCGCACCTCCACCGGGCAGCGCGGTGCGAGCGGCACCACCCGCAAGCCGTGCCCGAATACCGCCGCGACATAGGGATTGACGATCCCTATGCCCGCCCCTTCGGCCGCCATCGTGCAAATCGTGCCTGAGTAAGTGGTCTCGATGGTCGCCGACGGCTCGACGCCGGCTTTTTGCATGAGCCGCTGCACCGCCAGGTGCAGCGCATCGTCTGCGTTCAGCAGGATCAGGAACTGCCCGCGCAAGTCGCGCACGCGAAGGGTGTCGCGCGCCGCCAGCGGGTGTTCCGGGTGCATGACGCACACCGCTCCCGACTGATGCACCACGTTGACATCCAGGTGCGGATGGTCGATCTCGCTGGTGGTCAGCACCAGGTCGTACAGGCCATGCAGCAACCCTTCACGCAGCTGGTGCCCGCCGACCGTTTGCAGGCTGATATGCACGTCCGGGTGCCGCTCCGTGAACGGCCGGATCACCTTGGGCATCACCCCCAGCCCGAGCGAAGGCGTGCAGCCGATACGCAGCACGCCGGTGCCGGACTTGCGCAGCACCGCCACGTCCTGCTCGATCCGCGCCAGCCCCTGGAAGTGGTTCTGCACCGTGTCGAACAGGCGCCGCGCCTCCTGCGTCGGCCGCAGCCGGCCCTTCTGGATATCGAACAGCTTCAGTTCAGTCGCCGCCTGCATCTGGGCCAGCAAACGGCTCACGGACGGCTGGGTCGTATGCAGCATGGCAGCGGCCGCGGTCGTGGTTCCGGTCAGCATGACCGCGCGGAACGCCTCGATCTGGCGGAAGTTAAGGGGACGGGACATGGCATCGGCAAGGGACGGGCGAGTCGGGCAATGTATATCAAATCTGCATAGGGTGCATTGAACAAAGAATTATTCAGAATGCCAACCCCTCCTCTACACTCGCTTCGCATTGCCGCTTCCAGACGGCAGGACCAGAACCCAAGGAGAAAAGTGATGAAGCGGCATTCGCCCCGGAATGTTTGGAAAGGCGGGATCGTTGCGGCCGTGCTGGCCATCGCCGGCACCGGCAGCGCGCTCGCCCAGCCGGGTTATCCGGACCACACGATCCGGATCATCGTGCCGTTCAGCGCGGGGGGCAGCTCGGACCTGCAGGCACGCATGCTGGCCGACCGGCTGGGCAAGCTCTACAAGCAATCGGTAGTGGTCGAGAACCGGCCCGGCGCCGGCGGCCATATCGGGGGCAAGGCCGTGGTCGATGCGGCGCCCGACGGCTACACGCTGCTGCTGGGCTCGCTGGGCCTGCACGCCACCTATGCCACCTTCAAGAAGCTGAACTACAACCCCGCCACCGACCTCAAGGTCGTGACGGTGCTGGCCGAGATGCCGCACGTGGTGGTGGTCAACCCGAAGCTGGCGGTGAACAACCTGCAGCAACTGGCCAGCCTGGCGCGCCAGCAGCCAGACACGCGGACCTTCGGCTCGGCCGGCGTCGGGTCCTCGGTGCACATGATGGGCGAGCTGTTCCGCCTCAACGCCAATGCGCCGATCACGCACGTGCCATACAAGGGCAGCTCAGCGGCCATGACGGATCTTCTCGGCGGCCAGATCGACATGATGTTCGAGAATCCGCCCACCACGCTGGCCTATATCCGCTCCGGCAAGCTCAAGGCGCTGGCGGTGACCGGCAAGACCCGCTCGGCCGCGCTGCCCGATGTGCCCACTGCCAGCGAAGCCGGCTACCCGTCGTTCGTGGCGACTTCCTGGACCACGGTTGCGGTTGGCGCCAGGGTGCCCGATGCGATCGCGGACAAGCTCAACGCCGATATCCGCCAGATCGTGGCCACGCCGGAGTTCCGGCAGGGACTGCAAGAGCAGGGCATGACCCCGGTGGCCAATACGCGCGATGCCGCGCAGAAGTTCGTCGCCGCGGAGAAAGTGCGCTGGGACCAGGTGATCCTGAAGGGCAAGATCACCGCCGAATAAGCGGCTTCCATCCGCGCACGGACACTCCCCTTCATGGCTGGACGCGCGGCCAGCCATTGAACTTTCCAGACTTCAGCTTCAACACGGACACACACGCTTCATGTCAACGGAACGCATCATTGCCACGCCGCTGCCCTGCCGCCGCGTCGGCGCGGGCGAGCATCATCACTTCTTCGGCTACTACAACAAGACCAACTGGGACCGCAGCGGCCGCTACCTGCTGGCGCAGCGTGTGCCGATGGCAGATGCCGACCTGACGCCCGGCCTGGTTGCCGAGATCGGCTACTTCGACCTGCATGACAACGACCGCTTCCATCGCGTGGGGGAAACCACCGCGTGGAACTGGCAGATGGGCTCGCAGCTGCAATGGCTGGATGGCGAAGCACAGCGCCAGCTTGTCTACAACTGCCGCAGCCGGGACGCGAAGGCCTTCTATCCCCACCTGGGCGCCACCATCTTCAACCTCGACACCGGCGAAGCGCGCCAGCTGCCGATGCCGGTCTATGTGGTCGCGCCGGACAGCCGTTACGCGCTGTGCGCGGACTACCGCCGCCTCTACGTCACGCACCAGACCATCGGCTACAGCGACCACGGCACCCAGCCCGCGCTGGACAATGCGCCCGCCGACGACGGCATCCACTACATGGACCTGCGCACCGGGCAGACGCGCCTGATCGTGAGCTACGCTGACCTGCGCAACTTCCATCCGCGCGCCTCGATGGACAAGGCCATCCACTGGGTCAGCCACATCGAAATTAACCCGTCCTCATCGCGCGTGCTGCTGCTGCACCGCTGGACCGAACGGGTCGAGGACGAAACCTGCTTCCTGCACCGGCTGATCACGGTCAATCCGGACGGCAGCGACATGCGCTTGCTCGAATGCTCCGACCATCCGCTGCCGCAGCTTGCCGAAGATTTCGATCCGAACGCGGTCGGCACCTTCGACTATGAGAAGTCCGAGTACCAGATCTCCCATCCGCTCTGGCAAGACGATAGCAGTATCATCGTGTGGGGACCGCACGCGGGCAGCATCCACTACCACCTCTACCACGACAGCCCCGGCGGCAAGGTTGAAGTCATCGGCGACGGCATCCTGACCGAGAACGGTCACATGACCTTCTCGCCCACCAACAAGCGCTGGCTGCTCAGCGACACCTATCCCGACGCGCACACCAACGAGCGCGTGCTGTTTCTCTTCGACATGGCGCAGGGCGTGCGCCATGACCTGGGCAGTTACTACACCAGCCCGGTCCTGAAGAAGGAAAACCGCTGCGACCTGCACCCACGCTGGAGCCGCGACGGGCGGCACGTGTGCATCGATTCGATCCACGACTCCGAGCGGCAGATGTATATCGTCGACGTTTCCGCGCTGACCGACGAGGCAGGCCAGGCGTAAGACGCCTCCCCCCCGACACAAGCGTCGCAGCACGCTGCTGCCCTGTACCCCTGCGCCAAAGGCACCAGCCTGGAAGCGCATGGGCAGCGCCCTCTCTCCGAAGCCCCCCTCCCCCACACGCCGCCAGCCGGGTCACGCTGGCGACAATTGCCGCCGGCCGCAACCTGCGTACCTGGCAGTCCCCTTGTCTCCCGCCCTTGGTGCCAAGTCCGATGTTGCCCCGCTTCCTGGCTATGGCGCGCTGCCGCAGCCGCCTGCCTGTAAACAGGGCGTGCAAAAAGGGCGTTCTTCACCAAAACTGATGATGAGCATTCGGCAGTCCCGGGCCTGACAAGGTCCCGCCAAGCGCGAGCCACGCCCGGTCCGGGCTTCAAGGACCGGCGCAGTAGGTAGCGCAAGCATCACAAAAGTGATGCAAAAAGCATTTTTCAGTGAGAAATCGGCCTATCGGCCGGCGAAGGTGCGGCCACGACGCGGCTGTCTCAACCCGGCACCCCCCACTCCAAACGGACGTTGGATTGGGGGAAGTCCGGTCACAATCGCTGAGCAAGGCTGGCACAGTGGTCGCTACGTCAACAGGACTCCCCCGACTTGTCAGCAATGGCACCTCGCCGGAAGGACTGGGTGCGGCCGCGTCGCGCGCGAACGGCAGCTTTTGCCGCAACCGCCATGCAGAGCCTTGCCACCGATCTCACTGATTACCCGACCTGTAGAAGGAAAGCCGATGTTCTCCGAAGCCGAGCCTCCGCACCCGATGCGCCACGCCTCTCGCGCCAAAGCCCCCACGCTGCCGCCATGGATCACGGCGCGGATGGCACAACATTTCGACGAGCGGATGGGCAAGCTCTGGGGCGGCGATCATCTGCTTCACGGACGCACGCCCGGGCCCGATGCGCTGCACCTGAGCAGCAACGACTATCTCTGCCTGCTCGGCGAATCCTCGCTGGTACAGGCGCAGGCGCGGGCCTTCCTCAATGAGGAGCCGGAGTTGCTGATGTCGTCCGTGTTCCAGCACGGCGACACCCCGCAGCGGCGGGTCGAGCGCAAGATCGCAGACCTGATGCAGGCCGAGGACGGGCTGATCGCCCAGTCCGGCTGGGCCGCCAACGTCGGCCTGGTGCAGTGCATTGCCGGCCCCGGCATTCCGGTCTATATCGACATGAACGGGCATGCCTCCCTTTGGGAGGGCATCATCGCCGCGGGCGCGCAGGCCGTGCCGGTGCGCCACAACGATTGCGAGCACGTGCGCCGCCAGCTGGAGCGCTTCGGCCCGGGCGTGATCATGGTGGACTCGGTCTACAGCACCACCGGCAGCGTGGCGCCGCTGGAGGACTATGTCGCCCTGGCCGAGGCATCGGGCTGCGTGCTGGTGGTGGACGAGTCGCACTCGCTCGGCACCCATGGGCCGTCTGGCGGCGGCCTGGTGCGCGCGCTCGGGCTGTCCGAGCGCGTACACTTCCGCACGGCCTCGCTGGCCAAGGCGTTTGCCGGCCGCGCCGGCTATGTTGCCTGTTCGACCGACTTCAAGGACTTCTTCGCGGTTGAGTCCCGGCCGGCCATTTTCAGTTCCGGGCTGCTGCGCCATGAGGTTGCGTGGTTCGATGCCGTGACGGATTTCGTCGCCACGGCGGATGAGCGCCGTGCGCGCCTGCACGCCATCACCCGCGACACCCGGGCTGCGATTGCCGAACTGGGCTACAACATCAGCGAAGGCTCCGAGCAGATCATCGGCCTGGAGGCGGGAACCGAGCCGCAGGTCAAGGTGCTGCGCGATGCGCTGCAGAGCCGCGGGATCTTCGGCGCGGTATTCTGTGCGCCGGCAACACCCAAGAATCGGGCATTGATGCGACTTACGCTGCATGCGAAACTTGCCGCCAATGAAATCGACCGCCTGGTCGGCGTGCTCGCCAGTATCCGCGACGAAGTCCGGCTGGATGAATGGTCCTCGACGCGCCGGGCCCGGCGCAAGTCTCAAAATCCCACAAGCGGGCCGCTGGCAGGCTCCCGCGAGGAGTAGTCCTGGAGATGGATGCAAAGGTAGCGCAAGCGGAAGACGGCCGCACCTCACTTGCCGGCGTCGCCCGCCATGCGTGGCAGACCGTGTTCGAGACCGCCGCGCGGGCCACCCTGCTGGACGAGGAGAGCGTCATCCGGCTGCGCCGGATCCAGATGGTGGGCGCGCTGGGCGTGATCGGACACCCGCTGTACTACGTGATCTGGTCCTACATCTTCCCGCAGCCCTATGAAAACCTCTGGCTGCGCCTGGTCTGCACCGCGCTGTTCGTGCCGCTGCTGTTCGCCTCCGCCTTCTCGGACCGTCGCTGGCTGCCGCCCTATGCGCTCTTTGCCATTACCGTAGGCCTGCCGTTCGCCTTTATCTTCTTCTACCTGGAGAATGGCGGCTCCATGGTGTGGGCCGAATCGGTCATCATCGCGGTGGTGATCCTGTATCACTTCAACACCGCGTTCGCGACCATTGCCTTGTTCTCAGGGGCCGCCGCAGCCATCGCCCTGTTCGTGCTGGCGGGCAACTCCATGGGCGTAATCCCGTGGGAGCCGGTACTGCTGCAGCTGCCGGTGATCGGCTTTGTCATCGCGGTGCTGGTGGTGATCAAGCTGGACCGCCAGTTGCTGGCCGAACAGAAGCGGCGCGGGATGGCCGCCGCGCTGGCCACCGTCGCGCACGAATTGCGCACGCCGCTGACCAGCCTGGCCATGACTGCCAGGGGCCTCAAGGCGCGGCTGCCGGCGGCCCTGGACCAGGACACGCCGCAGCGCGACGGCCTGATGCAGGCCGTGGCCCGGATGGAATCAGACCTGGCCCATATCAGCAACAGCATTGAACTGCTGGTCGCCAACTCCAAGAACCCGGACAACGCCACGCAGGAGCTGTTCGAACTGGGCGGTGTGATCCGCGACGCTGTCGGCCGGTTTCCGTTCGAGCACAGCGACCTGGATCTGGTCACCGTCGACCTGCCTGGCCCCGCCTACGTGATGGGCAACGCCCAGTTGTTCGGGCTGGTCACGACCAACTTGCTGAAGAACGCGCTGGAAGCGACCAAGCGCGCCGGCAAGGGCACCATCCATATCCGCTGCGAGGTCCGGCCCGACGCCGTCCATGTAATGTTCCGCGACACCGCCACTGGCGTGCCGCCGCAAGTGCTGGCCCGGATGTTCCAGCCCTTCTTCTCTTACCCGGCGCATCGCGGCACCGGCATCGGACTGGCGTTTTGCCAGAAGGTGCTGAACAGCTGGGGGGCAAGCATCAGCTGCCGCTCCGAAGAGCACGTGTTCACCGAGTTCGATATGCGCTTTCCCCGCAAGGGGAAATGGCCCGAGGCGCCATCGCAACAGCAATAGCAGGCGCCGGCATTGCCGGCGCCGCACAGCCACTTACACCACCCCCGGCGGCCTTCAGCCCCGCAACCTGCGCGGCATCCATCCCCGGGGCCCCTGCCATCCTCAGCATCAGCCCCGGGCGCTGCCGGGCTTCTGCACTGTCAAGGCGTTGTCGACAATTCCATAGATCGTTGACACGATGTCAACCAAGAATTAACAGTCCGCCGCGACCCGGCATCGTGCAGCGGGTTTACCTTAGTACGCAGCAACACAAGAGTTTGGGGTGAATCGCCCTACTGCCCCGCAACGCCCTGTCCCTAGTATTGACTCACCGCGCGGCGCCAGCAGGACTGCCGCGCGGTACCAGGCATACCCCGCCTGCCACGCAAAGCCAGTGTCCCTGATTACCTCATCGAATCCAGCCGCTCACCGGGTGAACGGCTGCGGACACGGCTGCAAGAAAACATAGGAGACAACATGCTGCACGACCTGCCCGCCCGCCCCGAGACCGTCCACTGGGGCTACTTCGATGCCGCCAAGGCGCCCGCCCTGACCGTGAAAAGCGGTGACCTCATCCGCGCCGAAGCGGTGACCCACCATGCCGGCGATGCCCCCGACCTGATGATGGACGACGCCATTCGCGAGATCTTCCGGGCGATTCCCCACGACGACCGCAACCCCGGCGTGCACATCATGACCGGCCCCATCTATGTCGAAGACGCCAAGCCCGGCGACGTGCTGGAGGTGCGCTACCTGCAGATGATTCCGCGCTTCCGTTTCGGGGCGAATGCCGCGGCCCACTGGGGCCAGCTGTACAAGGAGTTCGAGAAGGAGCGGGTCACCATCTATGAGCTGGACCAGCGCTCCAACACCGCGCATGCCCTGTACGCCTTCGACTACCCCGGCAAGATGACCATCCCCGGCAAGCTCGTGGATGACCGGGAATGCTGCCGGCAGCCCGCGCTGGCCGGTGTGCGCGTTCCCGTGCGCCCGCATCTTGGCACGGCTGGCGTCGCGCCCGACGCACGCGGCCGCGTCACCACCGTCGAGCCCGGCCTGCATGGCGGCAATATCGACAACTGGCGCATCGGCGCGGGCGCCACCATGTACTACCCGGTGCAGGTGGATGGCGCGCTGTTCTCGATCGGCGACCCGCATATCTCGCAAGGCGACGGCGAGATCAGCGGCACCGCCATCGAGGCCTCATTGAACGTCCTGTTCCAGATCGTCCTGCGCAAGGACTTCCACTTCCCGTCGCCGCTGCTGGAAACGCCGGATTGCTGGGTCGTCCACGGCTTCCATGAAGACCTGGATGAAGCCGGCAAGAACGCGGCCCGCGACATGATCCACCTGCTGACCGAGCAACAGGGACTCTCGCGCGACGATGCCTATTCGCTCATGAGCGTCTCGGCTGACTTCGGCGTGACGCAGGTCGTCGATGGCACCCAGGGCATCCATTGCACCATGCCGCGCTCGATCTTCCCGCCCAAGGACAAGGGCTGAGCCGTCAACTCAATACAAAGGGAGAGCGCCGCATGCAATACGTCTATATAGGACGCAACGAACTGGTTGCACTGATTGTCGGCCTGGTCACCGGCACGCTGTATTCCTGGCTGAACCTGCCGATCCCCGCGCCAAACGTCACCGGCGGGATCTGCGCCATCCTCTTCACCTACATCGGCTATCTGATCGTGCACGCGTGGCGCAGGACCATCGCCTTCGGGCGGCCGCCGGAAAGCCGCTGAATCACGCGCAATTCATGAGATGGGGGAATGACATGGTGGAAATTGCATTGGGCAGCACCGAGCTGCAGGCGGCAGCCGTTGGCTTGGTGACTGGCGTTATCTACACTGCGGTACGTGCGCCGATACCGGCCCCGAACGTGCTCGGCGGGATCTTCGCCATCTTTGGCACGTTCGCGGGATTCGTACTGGTGGCCGCGATGCGGGGGCAGTTGCTGTTCGGCTAGCGGAGGGCCTGGCCTTCGCAAGAAATGCTTTGGATGCGCGGCGGACAGCAATGTCCGCCCGTTTTCGCTGTTGCAGCGTGATGCCAGGGAGGCTCAATTGCACCTTTTGCGTTTTTCCACCGAAGCCTATCCACGCAACCGGCGCGGCGCAGCCTGGCGTGACGAACTCCGCGCCGCACGCCTGCATTGCGAAAGCCTGTGCGCGGATCACACCCTGCACGGCACGATCGAGTCGCGGACCACCCCCGCGGGCATCGAGCTGACCTGCATTGCATCGGTCCCCCAGACGCTGGCCATCACCAGCGGCGACGGCCGCGGCCTGATGCTGCTGATGCTGACCGAAGGCGAAGCGCACCTCGCTGCGCCGGAACTGCGTGAACCGCTGCGGCCGGGGCAGGTGGTCTGCGTGCCGGAACACGCCGCCCGCAGGCTGGCCCTGGCCACCAGCTTCCGGATGCTGATCGTGCACATCGGCCAGGCATTGCTGAGCGCACGCATCACCGCCCCCTTGCCTCGCTCCGCGCTGGTGCTGAGCGGCGACGCCGCGGAACTGTTTGCCCGCCTGCTCCAGTCCATGGCGGCCAGCTTCGACACCATCGTGTCCGCAAACGCCAAGGCCATCCAGCCCTTCGACAACACCATCACCGCCTGCCTTGACGCCGCGCTGGCCGACAGCCAGCCCAGCGCACCGCCGGACATGACGCCCTCGCGCGCGGCCGTCTTTGCGCGCGTCTGCAGCCGCATTGACGCACGCCTTGCCGAGCCGGAGCTCAGCCTCGCCGCCATCGCCGCAGACGAGCGCATGTCGGCCCGCTACCTGCAGAAGCTCTTCGAGAAATCCGGCAGCAGCTTTTCCGCCTACCTGCGCACCAGCCGGCTTGAGCGATGCCGGGCCGACCTGGCCAACCACCAATACGACAAGCTCTCGGTCTCCGACATCTGCTATCGCTGGGGCTTTAACGACCCTTCGCACTTCAGCCACGCGTTTCGCGAACAGTTCGGGATCTCGCCCCGCGCCTACCGTGAGCAGGCCGCGAACACGCCCGAGCATCGCCCACCGCAGAATGTCTCCCGCGGGCTTCCGGCCCATGCGAAACGCGCTCCGGCCAGTCCTGGCGCGCCCGCGAACGATGGCTCTGCTGCGCGCCTGCAAGCGGCGCCCACCATCGTCCCCATCACCCAGGCCCGCTCGCACGCCGCGCGCCCGGAAGGCCGGCACCACTGGCTGCAGGCCACGGACAAGACCGTGCACTGGGGCTATCTCAGCCACGATCTGCCGCCCGTGCTCGAGGTCATGCCCGGCGACACCGTCACCATCGAAACACTGACGCAGCACGCTTCTGACGACCGGGAACGCATGATCGACGGCGACGCCGGCGCCGAAAGCGTCTTTCACTGGACCGCTGAGCAAAAGAACGTCAACCGGCGCGGCGCGGGCCCCATCGACGCCTCGGTCTATGGCCGCGGCGCGGGCGAAGGCTTTGGCGTGCATATCTGCACCGGCCCGGTCGCGGTGCGCGGCGCCATGCCCGGCGATGTGCTGGAGGTGCGCATCCTGGACGTGCGCCCGCGCCCGTGCTGCAACCCGCGCTTTGCCGGCAGGGCCTTCGGCAGCAACGCCGCGACCTGGTGGGGCTTTCATTACCGCGACATGCTGACCGAGCCGCGCGAGCGCGAAGTGGTCACCGTCTTCGAGATCGATTGCGAACGCGCCGACAGCCGTGCGCGCGCAGTCTACAACTTCCGCTGGACGCCGCAGCGCGATCCGTTCGGCGTGCTGCACCCGACCATCGACTATCCCGGCGTGCCCGTCGATCACGACACCATCGTCAAGAACTACGACGTGCTGCGCGATATCGAGATACCGGTCCGCCCCCACTTCGGCGTCATCGCCGTGGCGCCGGCGCAGGACGGCCTGATCGACTCCATCCCGCCCTCCAGCTTCGCCGGCAACCTGGACAACTGGCGCGTCACCCGCGGCGCCAGCGTCTACCTCAGGGTAGCCGTACCGGGCGCCCTGCTGTCGATTGGCGATCCCCATGCCTCCCAGGGAGACTCCGAGCTGTGCGGCACGGCCATCGAATGCTCGCTGACTGGTGACTTCCAGCTCATCCTGCACAAGAGCACCTTGATCGACCGCGACGCTCCCTTCGCCGACCTGAGCTACCCGCTGGTGGAAACCGCCGACGAATGGATCCTGCACGGCTTCAGCTCGCCGAACCACCTGGCTGAACTGGGCCAGATGGCGCAGAGCCATATCTACCTGAAGTCCACCCTGGACGACGCCATGCGCGACGCCTTCCGCAAGACACGCCGCTTCCTCATGTCGGTCAAGGGGCTGAGTGAAGATGAGGCGGTCGCGCTGATCTCGGTTGCGGTGGATTTTGGTATCACGCAGGTGGTCAATGGCAACTGGGGCGTGCATGCCATTATCAGGAAGTCGATGTTCAGCCGCGCCTAGCAGGCTGTCGCACGGCGCAAGACCCATATGCGTATCCGACGCTGGCCGCGAACGGCAGCCTGCTGGGCTGTCCCGTGATCGATAGCGCAAGCGCCCCGGCTACTGCCGGCGCGGCGCTAGCCATGGCATCATCGGCGGAAGCCTAGGTTATTGGGGCGCGGACTGGGTGGTCGATCAAATGGAGTGAGATAAGTGCTCAAGAAATTGCGCGACATGTTGACTCACAGGCGTATCGCCGAGGAGCGGAATCGAGCTCTCCGAGCACGCTTCGGACGCTCGCGGGAAGAATTGCAACGTTTATTTGCTCGTCCGCTAGATGCGATGCAACTATCAGTGACTGAAAAGAGGCCATCTAAGTACCCTGAAATTTCCAGCTTATTACCCGGAGCGGGCATAAATGCCTTTTACGCTCACTTTCAGCTGGAGTCGGATAAGGTGCATGGGTTTATCGAAGACATTAAAATCGGATTCGATAAAATTGATGAGCACTTGTATATAAAACGCAGCGGCAATGAGGCTGTAGATTTTCTCATTTCCATTGCGTTCAGTAATGAGTTTACTGGATCAATAGTGTCAGTGATGACCAACGATACTTCGGTGTTTGATCGCATAGTAGTGGCCAACTCAAGTCCACCGCCTCCGTGGGTCGCCTTCCCGGAGATTAGCGAACCGCTTAAGCTGGGATTCCTGCAAGGCGACCTTGAATATTGGTGGGATAACTATTGGTCTCCATTCTGGGAATCCTTAACCGCCGAAGAGCGCGAGGCATATTTAGGAAGACACGGAGCCACCGAAGAATGGAAGCGTTGCATTTGGCTTCATGGAAGGGAGGCACGTGAGCTACTGGAAAGCGCGCTGTTTGAGAAGGATCAGGGATAGCATGACCTTCCGGCATGTTCCTGAAGGTGCGTCCGCAATGCGAGCATTACTCCTGAATTTCAATCGACCGATGACTGTCGAGCGCTTGATGAAGGAACTCATTTAAGAGGGGAGCAACCCCGCCGCCGGCCGGCCTTTCAGCAACTGCCGGGCGCCAACGCGCACGGCCGAACGCTGCCTGCCGGCCCCTATAGTATCCTCGCGGGTTCCCCGACCCGTACCACGAGATTGATGCACCACACCGACGACGCGCTCCCCGAGCACGAATCCACCGCCATCCACGAACCCCGCCTCTGGCGCGACAAGGGCTGGACCGCCCGCGTCATCAAGAACGAGGATGGCGACGGCTGGGCAGTCGAAATGATCCGCGACGGCAGCGCCGAGCCCGCGCTGGTCGGGCCCTGGACCATGGGGCGGAACAAGGTCGATCCCAAGCCGCTGGATGCCACCGCGCACCAGACGCTGGTGAAGACCGCTTCAGAGGTGATCCGGCGGCATGAGCAGCAACTGCATGCGCAGCTCAACAAGCAGGTCAGTATCGAGTCTGAATCCGGCACTGTGATTGTGAAGCTCGTCATTACGCCGGACGAATTCGAGCCCTTTGGCACGCTCACGGCTGAAGATGCCTTCGGCGATGTGCTGGCGACTGTGAAGGTGCGGCCCGACTTTCGGCTGACGCGGGACAGCGCCGAGCGCTGGGCCGCTGGCGGGTTCGACAGGATTCGCTAGGCAACTGCCTGACAACGAAGCGCCGGAAGATTGCGAATCGTCTGATCGCCATAGACGACAGAGATGGGGACACTAGAGCCATCACCGAGACAACGGTGATCGGGCGTACCAACCCGGATCTCATTACAGGTGGCCGTCTCATGCGGCCAAAGTCGCACGTCCACATCCCTCAGTTTAATGGCGGGCCGGGGCGGGGCAGCCGCAAGGCTGGCCGGACTATCCTGTTAATGAGCCGGTATTGGTACCCCCGCTGTCAGGCCCGCCACCCTTTTAATGCAGGTATCAGGCGGGACTTCCAACTTTGATAGGAGCTCGCAATGGAAGAACAAACCGCGTCGAAACAACAAACCGTCTTGATCGCCAATCTGGAAGATTGTCGCGAATCGCTGAATTGCATCAGTGCTGGATTGGACAGGGTGCTGGTTCTGTTGGAAGTGGAAAGCGAATGTTCGGATGCTTGCTTTGGTATCCGGTGCCTGGTGGAGATGATCAAGGCGAAGTTTGATCGGACGGCGGCGGAGATTTGTCCGGTGGCGTGAATGGGGATGCTGATGTGGCCGGGGGTGTAGCTCCGGTGGGATGGAATAACCGCAGCTTCGGCTGCGGTTATTTTTTTGGGAGGGACGGTACGAGGTTGGCTGCCTGCGAGGAGCCACGAGAGCAGTCGCCTGACGACGATTACTACGACGACCTCTATGATGATCTATGTTTCAAGAAAGACTTAACCCCGGCGGCCCAGCGCCCCGGGGTTTTGTCGTTTAAGGTTCCTGCATTGCATTGAGAATCGCGCGGTACAGGATCAGTTGATCCGCTTCAACACTGCCGGGGTACACTGCGAGCAGGACTTGTGGGAGATCGTCTTGTAGTTTGCGCTTATCGTGCCACTCCTTGGCGCACTATCCATCCAGCTTATCGAAGTACCATTGATGGAAATGTTGCGAACTGCATCGCTGGCCGTGTAGCCCGACGCATTCCTGACGACGTAGAGTCCCGTTCGGCCATCGGCATTGATAACGAGCCGGTGTTGCTGACTACTACCCTTGTTTCCCACGTACGTTCCCGCGGCTGGATGGGCGTTCGGTTTGCATGCCGGAAGCATCATCCAGTTGTGGTTGAGATTCTCGAGCTGGCTTTCCGTTCTATCGCGTGCGCGCACCACCTTCCTTCGGTAACGCGAAACCGATTGGTCATAGGCGCCGAGCGCAGGCCGCACCCCAGCTTCCAAGGCATACCAGTCCCACACAAAGGTTGATCCGATCACCGGGACATGGGCGGCTTGCCTCGTCATGTCGATCATGTACTTAAGCGCTTCTCGATTGCTGTCGATGCGCTTCTTCTGCTCATCTAGATCGCGCAATTCGCTCTTGTGAGCGGCTGCCTTACTGCTCAGCGCCTTCGCATTCTCCCTGAGCACCTCCACGGCTGCAGGTCGCGATGAACACTTGGCCAACGCCTCGGCTGAGACAGGTGTGAGCACTACATCTTTGTAGTCGCCCTCGCTTGCAGCGTCGAGTTTCTGTCCTGCTCGCCGGTAGCCGTCGACGAGCTTGCTCCAGTCGCTTCCAAAATGCTCGGCTCCAGGGTCTTCGCCGTTCTCAATGCGACGAAGAATCTTCTCGACGCTCACAATGTTCTCGTACGCCTCGTTTGCGTCGACTAACGCCTGTGGCAGGTCTGGCGGAACCTGCGCGAGAGATTGATGCCCTTGCAGAACAAGCATTGCAAACACCAAAACGTATCGATTCAGGTTTCTCATTTTTGCTCCTCCTCTATGGCTGCTTAACCGCCGACGCGTTTATACCGCATGTCTGTCACGTCAATCGCACCTGCGCGGAACCCCCCTCCCAGCGCACCAGACAGACTACCTCCGTTGCGCACCGTTCGACTGCTGGACCAGGTGCGCAGGCGCATTCGCTTCCTGCGCCACGACCCGCGCACGGAGCAGGCGCGGCTGTTCGCCGCCTGGTTGACTCTTCTGAGCTTCCGGGTCTGGCCGATTACAGGACCATTCCTCCTCGATGGACCGCAATCGCTGCAAACCGGTTATGGAGTGCGTGAGGAGAAATTTGGGGTCGATAGGCGACCCTGGGTTTCCCTTACCACCGTAACTTCACAAGTTCCGTGAGCGTGGGAAATGGCCAGTCCTCATCGTCAGCCGAATTCGTCAAGCTTGTAGCGAGGGGAGTAAATGGCATTTGCCATGCGTTCCACAATGTCACCGGCCCCATGGACCAAATATGCCAAAGTTTCTCGCACCCGCTTTGGGTCGTTGAATGTTGGGAACTGTCGCTTCCACGTGGCAAGTCCTCCGTCGAAGAAGCGGAATCGATCGTGGAATGAATGAAGGGTCGCCAAGGCGTCGAACAAGTCGGAGTCGTTAGCCTCCATGATCGCCTCGCGGGAACCAAAGACGCGTTTGAGCCGGGGGTAGTTCGTGCCGACTATGCCCGCAGACGGCCAGTAGCGGTCATCGGGAAATTACAGTTGAGTGACTGCTCCTTAAGCTAGTTGCTGCCCCCTCGAAGACCGACAGACTACGTCTGCTGTCGTTGAACCAGTCATTCGGCACCTGTCGAGTCGCCGACTCGTTGAACCAACGACGGATATTTTTACTTCGCAACACTAAATCTTTCAATTGCCGAAGAGAGGATCCTTAAAGGATGATCCGTAACGTCATTGTGCCAATATGTGCCGCGAAACACCGCGGACGACTCGTAGCGAATAATGTGCGCGGGGCGCGGGGTTCATCATTGCATTTTCTGTGAGACGAAAACTATAGGATGACTCTTCGGGGTCGCCCGCGTTTTGGTCCCAAGCGAGCTTTTCGGCGCCTGAAGGCGGAGATCCGGAAATGATGAGAAGGAGGCGTTCATGTTGAACCGCTCGGAAAGCAGTCCAACGGTACTAAAGAGGGCTGTACTGGCCGTCGCAATAGCCACCCTCGCCACGCCGTCCGCCAGTGCCGACGAGCGGCAGTACAAAATGACGACGCTTATTCCGCCGCAGATCACGACGCCGGACAAGGTTGAAACGCGCATCGGCACGCTGCGCTTCTTCGATGGTGTGCCGACAGAGGATACCGCTTCCAAGGTCTATGATCAGCTGGATTTCAGCCGCGGCATCGAAGCTTTTCTCAACGGTATTCCCGGCGCCTCCATGGTGGGCCTGCGCACTGGCAGTCGCGCCGTCGGCGCAGTCAACGGAACGATCGGCATCTTTCAGGACCTGATGGATTCAAGGTCGCTGTACCTGACGGCCAATACCGAAAGCATTTACTACGCAACGTGGATTGACCTAAAGAACGGCCCCGTCGTCATCGAGAGTCCTCCTAACGTGCTGGGCGTAGTCAACGACTTCTGGTTCCGCTATGTTGCCGACCTTGGCAATGCCGGCCCTGACAAGGGCAAGGGCGGGAAGTACCTGATCCTGCCTCCGGATTACAAGGGCGCCGTGCCGGAAGGCTATTTCACCTTCAAATCCCCGACCTACGGCAACCTGGTGCTGGGTCGCGGCTTTATGAAGGACGGGTCGACCCGGGCGGCAGTGGACAGCATCCGGCAGCATATGCGCGTCTACCCGCTCTCCGAGGCTGGTCGGCCGCACGAGCCGAACTTCGTCGAACTTTCTGGCCGGGAAATGAATACGGTGCACGCCAACGATTTCAGCTTCTTTTCCGAGCTTAACCAGATCGTCCAGGAAGAACCTGAGGATTCGTACGGCCCCGACATGATGGGCATCTTTAATGACATCGGACTGGTCAAGGGCCAGCCCTTTGCGCCCGATGCCCGAATGAAGAAGATCCTCACCGACGCAGTCGCCACCGGGAACGCCATTGCCCGTTCGATTGATTTTCGCAGCCGAGCCAAGGAAGCAAGAATCTATCCTAATGCCCACTGGAATACACCGTTCATTGGCGGCAGCTACGAATGGCTGACCAAGGGCGGGGCGCGCAATTTCGACGCGCGAACCATGTTCTTCTATGCGGCCACGGTCAACACACCCGCAATGGCCGTAGCGATGCCGGGGGTTGGGTCACAATACGCATCGGCCAATCTGGATGCGAACGGCCAGGCTTTCGATGGTGCAAAGACCTATCGTTTGCGCGTTCCCGCCGATGTGCCGGCCAAAGATTTCTGGTCGGTTGTCCTGTATGACACACAGACGCGCTCCATGTTGCAAACTGATCAGCGCTTCCCCAGCCTCTCCAGCCAGACCAAACCAAAGGCGAATCCGGACGGCAGCGTGGATGTCTACTTCAGCCCTAAGCGACCCACGAATGTTGACAATTGGGTACAGACGGTTCCGGGCAAGAGTTGGTTTACGATTTTCCGCCTCTACGGTCCGCTGCAGCCCTGGTTCGACAAGACCTGGAAGCTGCCGGATATCCAACGTGTCGGGTGATGTGCCCCTCTGCGTGATGACATGTCACCCAGCGAAACAGCAGTCTGATGTAGACGCCCGCTATGGAGAAAGCAGCCGGTCAGGGTTACTTGCCTGATTGGAACAAGCCGGGCTCGCGACCCGAGTCCCTTCTTCGCCGCCAAGCCAGAACCGCTTCGCTCCATTTTGATCGCGTCTCTCACCCCTTCCACGTGTCCGGCGCATTACGCCGGACGTAGTCCATACCTCAATATCCACGTGCTGGATCGATGATGCTCTCCGGCAATTCCCCGGCAGAAACGCGAATAATATTCTCCGCAATCTGCCTCGCCGCAGACGACGGAATCGCCACCGAAGCCAGGTGGGGTGTGATCAGCACATTAGGCATGCTCCACAGCGGATCCCCGGCAGGCAAAGGTTCGCGCTCGAAAACATCCAGGGTTGCCCCGCCGATGTGGCCGCTTTGGAGCAGGTCCGTAAGCGCCGCCTGATCGACCAGTGCGCCCCGCGCGACGTTGATGAAGGCCGCGCCTCGCGGCAGCCGCTCGAGTCGCGCCCGATCCAGGATGCCAGCCGTCTGCGGCGTGAGCGGCAGCATCACGACGACAATGTCCGCCTGTCCGAGCACGGTGTCGAGCGTTTCCAGTCCGGCAAAGCATTCCACGCCTTCGATCTGCGCCGGGCTGCGCGACCAGCCGATCACCTCGAACCCCTGGCGCTGCAGTTCGTGGGCCGCTCTCGCGCCCAGCTGACCGAGCCCCAGAACCGCCACGCGGATGTCTTCCGGAGAACGGGGATGACGGTAGGCCCACTCGCCCCGCCGCTGCGCCTGCTCGAAGTACGGGATGTCCCGGGCGTGCCGCAGCACAGCGAACAGCACGTACCCCGCCATCATGCGCGCCATCTGCGGGTCCGTGAGCCGTGTGATCGGAATGCCTTGGGGAAGGTCCTGCCGCTGAACCAGTGAATCAACCCCCGCCCCCAAATTGACGATCAGGCGCAGGTTCGTCATCCCGGCAAAGAAATTCTCCGGCGGTTTCCAGGCGAGCGCGTAGTGAATGTCGGCCGGCCGGGTGATTTCGCTGGAGTGAATGACCTTCAGCTTCGGGAGCTGGGCCTGTAGCGCGCGCTTCCACGTGTCGAAATCGTCGAATGCGCTGTAGAAGGCCAGCGCGCCCGACGGGGTGTCTTCAGAAATTGGCATCTTGGCAACTGCATTGAGAATAATGGCAAGGACGACAGCGAGAGTACATCTTGCTGCCGTTCCGCGTGCGCATGGGAAATCAGACCGCTGCTCTGCCCTTCTGCACCAGCCGCGTGACGGCCTCGATGGCAAATTCGTAGCCGTCGCCGCCCAGCCCGGCGATCACGCCATCCGCCACCTTGGAGATGTAGGAGTGGTGGCGGAACGGCTCGCGCTTCCAGATGTTGCTCATATGGGTTTCAATGATCTTGCCGGGGAAAGACAGCAAGGCATCGAGGATCGGAATCGACGAGTAGGTCAGGCCGGCCGCATTGATGATGATGCCGTCCGCCACGCCGCGCGCTTCCTGGATCCAGTCGACCAGCTGTCCCTCGTAGTTCGACTGCAAGAAGCGCAGGTCGGCATTCAGGGACGCGGCCTTTTTCTCGCATCGAGACTGCAGCACCGGAAAGCTGTCGCTGCCGTACGTCTTGTTGGCGTCCAGGCCATATAGATTGGCGTTGGGGCCGTTCAGGAACCAGATGGTGATTCTCTCGCTCATGTTCTGCCTCTGTATCTCAACCTTCGTGGGGGCGCGTGGCCTGCATGGCGGGCAGGCTTTGGAAAGCCTCATTCCAGCGTGCCGCGTTGCGGTATTGGGCGCGCCAATCGAATTCGGGAAACCGGAAGTCCAGATACCCCAGCGCGCAGCCGATGGTGATTTCACCGATGGTGGGCTGTTCTTCCGCCAGGTCCGGTGCGATGGCGTCGATTGACTCGAGGCAGGCGCTGACTTTCGTCAGCAGCGCTTCGCGCCACGTGGGCCACTGGACTTCCTCGGGGCGCGCCGTCCGTTCGTAGCGCGCGAGCAGCGCGGCGTCGAGCAGGCCATCGCCGAGCGCCTGGCGGGTCAGGGCCGTCCAGCGCGCGGGGCCGGAGGCGGGAAAGATGTCCGCGGCGTCTGCCCGGCTGGTCAGGTACTCGCAAATCACCCGGCTGTCATAGATGGACTGGCCATTTTCCAGGATCAGCGTCGGGACTTTGGCGAGCGGGTTGTGGGCCGCGATGCGCGGGTCGCGCCGCACCGGATGGGCGGCGCTGTCCAGCAGCTCGATGGATTCGGCCTGCCCCGTCAGGTGTGCGCAGACCATGACCTTGCGCACGAATGGCGAGGTCGGAGCGAAAAGGAGTTTCAGCATGGTTAATTGGCCTCTATGGGATCAGGACCAGCTTGCCGAAGACCTTGCCGCTTTCCAGCATCTGGTGGGACGCGACCGCCTCCGCGAGCGGGAAGGTGGCGTGGATGCGCGGCTTGACCCGTCCGTTCTTCAGCAGCGGCATGACATGGCGGGCAAGGCTCTGGGCCATCCGGGTCTTTTCGTAATGGCTCTGGGGGCGCATGGTGGACGAGTGCAGGCTCAACTGGCGCTGCATCAGCGTCAGCAGTTCGACATTGACCGCCGAACCCTGCATGAAGGACAGGCTGACATGGCGGCCGCCGAAGGCCATGGCGGCAAGATTGCGGCGGACATAGTCGCCGCCGACGATATCGATGACCACGTCGACCCCGCGCCCATCGGTGTACTCCAGGCAGGCCTTGGTGAAATCGGTGGTGGGCCAGCAGATCGTCGCAGCGGCGCCCATGGCGCGCAGTTCCGGAAAACGGCTTTCGTCGTTGTCCGTGACGATGACGGTTGCGCCGGCGGCATGCGCCATGCGGATCGTGAGCGTGCCGATGCCGCCGGCTGCACCGTGGATCAGGACGGTTTCGCCCATGGCCAGGCGGCCCAGCTCGAACAGGTTGTGCCACACGGTGAACAGCCCCTCGGGCAAGGCGGCTGCCTCAACATCGGAAAGCGTGCCGGGCACGATGAAGGACTGATCGACCGGCGCCGTACACCACGGCGCATAGCCGCCGCCGGGCACCAGGCTCATCAGCCGCTGGCCCATCAGCTGGCTGTCCACACCGGGACCGCAGGCGACCACTTCGCCGCAGACTTCCAGCCCGAGCACGTCGGTGATGCCGGGCGCGGGCTTGGCGATACCTTGACGCTGCATGATGTCGGGCCGGTTGACGCCGGCGGCGAGCACGCGTAGCAGGACTTCGCCAGCACCGGGCTCGGGCATGGGGCGCTCGGCCAGCGTTAGCACACCGGCGTCGCCGGGTTCACGGGCGATGATGGCTTGCATGGAGCGGGGAAGACTGGTCATGGGTGTGTTCTCTCAGGCGGCGTTGTCTGACGCGTTGTGTCATGCCTTCGCGTTGCGTTCTTGCATCTGCTCTTACGTCCGCTTCTGCGGACTGAAAATGCTGACACCCTCATCTGGCAGCGCAAGTCCCGCGACCGAGCCGATGGGCCATTGCTGCATGGCGCCCAGGCCCGCACTGCGCACCGTGACGACCTGACGGGCCGTCATCGGAATGTCCACGTCGATGAACGTATTGATGTGATCGCCCTGGTAGACGTGATTGATCACCGTGCCGCTCAACACCGATTCGGCATGCAGATGCTCAAGCTTGATGTGCTCCGGGCGCACGTACACGTCCAGCCTTTCCCCGTCGTGCGATGCGTCGGCCAGGCGGGCATGCGGAAAGCTGATGAGCCCCGAGCCCAGGCGCAGTTGCACGTCCGTTGCCGTCTGGCCGTGATAATGCGCTGGCAGGATATTCACGTCGCCCAGGAAGGACGCCACGAACGGGTCTTGCGGGTTCTGATACAGATCGGCCGGCGACGCGATCTGCCGAATGGTGCCGTTCGACATCACCGCGATCCGGTCGGACATGGCCAGCGCCTCGCCCTGGTCGTGGGTGACGAATACCGTGGTCAGGCGCAAGCGGCGCTGGATTTCCCGGATCTCTACCTGCATGGAGCCGCGCAGGTTCTTGTCCAGGGCCGAGAAGGGCTCGTCCAGCAGCAGTACCTTGGGCTGGATCACCAGTGCCCGCGCCAGCGCCACGCGCTGCTGCTGGCCGCCCGAGAGTTCGCGCGGCTTGCGGTGCCCGAGGCCGTCCAGCTTCACCAGGTCCATCACCTGCTTCACGCGCTGTGCGATCTCGTCCTTGCCCACGCCCCGCATACGCAGGCCATAGCCGATATTGCGCTCGACGGTCATGTGGGGAAAGAGCGCGTAATTCTGGAAGACGATGCCGATCTGCCGCTTGTGCGGCGGCTCGCAGGTCACCGGCTGGCCATCGATGAAGATCTCGCCGGTGTCGGCTTCCGCAAAGCCTGCAATGAGGTTGAGGAGCGTCGTCTTGCCGCACCCGGACGGGCCCAGCAGGGTGAGGAACTCCCCGCGTCGTATCTTCAGCGAGAGCTCGTGCAGCACGGTGTGGTCGTGATACTTCTTGACCACCCGTTCCAGGCTGACTGCGGTATCGGGCTGTGCGTTGTGTTGCTGTGCGGCAGGCTCGGAGTTGGCTACGTTCATAGGTGTACAGAGATTGAGGAGTATGCCGTGCTCCAGGCTTGGGCCCAATGACATCGAGGCCGAGCTGGTACTGGCAAGCAGGATAAGTCAAACAGCCAGTATCGGGACTTTGCCGAAACTGATGCGGTCCCTCGGAAAAAACGAAATGCCTGTTTTCAGGCGCAGGCGGCGCGGATGCGATGGCCGGGAACGCCTTGTGGTGCGCGGGTGCGGGGGGCGGTGCGGGACCCTTCGGCCCGCGCTTTACTTTTTCCTAAGTCCTGAGTTTGAAAAACGTGATTTTCAAACGAGGTGGGCTTCATCAAACTGGCCACCGTCGATGAGCGATGTTTCCAGGGCGCCAGTACGCCTTGCCGTCGAAGCTTCCGTGCCGGGGCGACTGACCGGGGCGATCATTCTTAGGAAATTCAAATGTCAGTGGAAAAAATCAACACCGTGGTGGTCGGTGCTGGCCAGGCGGGCATCGCGATGAGCGAGCATCTCGCGCACATGGGTGTGCAGCATGTCGTGCTGGAACGCAGCCGAATCGCAGAACGCTGGCGCTCGGAACGTTGGGATTCTCTGGTCGCGAATGGACCGGCCTGGCATGACCGTTTTCCCGGGATGAAATTCGAGGGCATTTCGCCGGAGACCTTTCCGTCGAAAGAGCGCATGGCCCAGTATTTCGAGAGCTATGCCGCCATGCTGAAGGCGCCGGTCCGTACCGGCGTGGAAGTCAGGCGGGTGGAACGGCATCAAGGACGTCCCGGCTTCAGGGTGACGACATCCGACGGCATCATCGACGCAGACAACGTCGTTGCCGCAACCGGCCCGTTCCAGACGCCGGCCTATCCGAAGATCGTGCCCGAGAGCGAAAAAATCCGGCAGCTGCATTCCTCGGCCTACAAGAATCCGGGCCAGTTGGCGGAAGGCGGGGTGCTCGTGGTGGGCGCGGGCGCTTCCGGCTCGCAGATCGCCGAAGAGCTGCGCCAGGCCGGCAAGACGGTTTATCTCTCGGTCGGCGAGCATTACCGTCCGCCGCGCGCGTACCGTGGCCGTGACTACTGCTGGTGGCTGGGCGCCCTCGGTCTGTGGGATGAAGTGAGGATCCGGCCCAAGAAGGCGCACGTCGCTTTCGCCGTGAGCGGCTATGAAGGCGGCAAGACCGTCGATTTCCGGCGCCTGGCGCACGCGGGCATCAACCTGGTCGGCCTGACCCAATCCTACAAGGATGGCGTCATGACGTTCGAGCCAGGCCTGCCCGAGAACATCGCCGAAGGCGACCGCGCCTACTTCGACGTGCTGCGCGAAGCGGATGCCTATATCGAAGAGAATGGCCTGCCGTTTCCGCCGGAACCTGACGCCTGGGAGCTGCTGCCGGACCCGGAGTGCCTCAAGCACCCGATCCTCAGCCTCGACCTCGCTGACGCCGGCATCACCACGATTCTCTGGGCGACCGGTTTCAAGTTTGATTTCAACTGGCTGAACGTGAAGAATGCCTTCGACGAGAAGGGAGATCCGTTCCACAAGCGCGGCATCTCCGCGGAAAGCGGCATCTATTTCCTGGGCCTGCCGAATCTGGTCAACCGGGCGTCGTCCTTCATCTATGGCGTCTGGCACGATGCGAAATACATCGCTGACCATATCGTGCTCCAGAACGGCTACATGACGTATGAGCGGTCTTGAGCTTGTTCTTGAGGCTGCACGGTGACCTGTCATTGGTAACGAGGTTGCACGCACGAGCTGCCGGATCGGGTGATCCGGCAGCTTTTTGTTTTTCTCAAGGGAGTTCCCATGGCCGAGATGACGTGCATTGAAGACCTGCGCAGGCTGGCGAGAAAGCGCGTGCCGCGCATGTTCTATGACTATGTCGACGGCGGATCGTGGACCGAATATACCTACCGTGCCAACGAGGCGGATTTTCAGCGTATCGAATTCCGCCAGCGCGTGGCGGTTGACATTACCGAGCGCAGCACCGCCAGCACCATGGTGGGCCAGCCGGTCAGCATGCCGGTGGCGATCGCGCCCACCGGGTTGACCGGCATGCAGCACGCCGATGGAGAAATCCTGGCCGCGCGCGCGGCGAAGCGGCACGGCATCCCGTTCACCTTGTCCACCATGAGCATCTGCCCGATCGAGGCGGTGGCGGAAGCGACCGGACGCCATCCGTTCTGGTTCCAGCTGTATGTGCTGCGCGACCGGACCTTTGTCGAAAGCCTGATCGACCGTGCCAGGAATGCCAATTGTTCGGCGCTCGTGGTCACGATGGACCTGCAGGTCTTCGGCCAGCGGCACAAGGACAAGAAGAACGGTCTGTCCACGCCGCCCAAGCCGACCCTGCGCAACCTTGTGAACATGGCGAGCAAGCCGCGCTGGTGCATGGGCATGCTGGGTACCAGACACCGTCAGTTCGGCAATATCGTCGGGCATGCCAGGGGCGTCGACAATATCGGGTCGCTGGTGGAGTGGACTCAGGAGCAGTTCGATCCGCGTCTGTCCTGGCAGGATGTTGAATGGATCAAGAAGCGATGGGATGGGAAGCTGATCGTCAAGGGCATCCAGGACCCCGAGGATGCGCGGCTGGCGGTGGCAAGCGGCGCCGATGCCATCATTGTGTCGAACCATGGCGGGCGCCAGCTGGACGGCGCCGCGTCATCGATCTCCACATTGCCGCGCATCGTGGAAGCCGTCGGGGATCGGGTGGAAGTCCATATGGATGGCGGCATCCGCTCGGGCCAGGATGTGCTCAAGGCTATCGCGCTCGGGGCGCGTGGCACGTATATCGGTCGCGCCATGATGTATGGCCTGGGCGCCCTCGGCGAGCAAGGCGTGACCACGGCCTTGAACATCATTCAGAACGAGCTTGATCTCTCCATGGCGTTTTGCGGCAAGACGGATATCCAGTCGGTCGACCGCAGCATCCTGCTGACTTCATTTTGATAGCGTCCTGAGGCGTCCGGGCCGAAGCCGGCCAGGACGCCAGGACTTATTGACAGAGAAACTCGACGAGGCCGGCCAGCATGCGGTCGCAGGCTTCGATCTGCGCCAGCTCCACATACTCGTCGGCCTTGTGTGCGACTTCAATGCTCCCGGGCCCGCAGATCAGCACTGGCGTTTCGTTCCAGCTCTGCTGGAACAATCCACCCTCGCTGCCATAGTCCACCCTGGCGCATGGGGTGCCCGCGGGGAGCAGCGAGGCGAGCAGGCCGACAGCAGGCGAATCCTCGCGGGTGTTCAGGCTGGGATAGCTGTTCGTCATCTGGATGTCTGGCAAGGGCGCCGCAGGATCCAGCGCCTCATTTTTGACGCGCTCGGCCAGGCGTTCCAGGACGCGCTTCAGGATCTCCTCAGGTTTACCTTCCGAGACGTTGCGAATCTCGAAGCTGACTTCGCATTCGCTGGGCACGATGTTCAAGGCGCGGCCGCCGTGGATGACGCCGGCGTGGACCGTGCTGTAGGGCACGCCGTAGCCCTCCTCGCGCGGGCCGCTTTGCGCCAGTTCACGCTGCACGTCCCGCAGGGATGCGACGAGGTCGCTGGCCATGTGGATGGCGTTGAAGAACCTGGGCGCCAGGCCTGAGTGGCCGGCCTGGCCGCAGCAGACTGCCCGGTAGGCAGCCTTGCCCTTGTGACCGGTGCCGATCCGCATCAGGGTCGGCTCGCCGACAATGCACAGGTAGGGTGCGGGGAGGCTGTTCTCCAGGCGGCGCAGCAGGTGGCGCACGCCAACGCAGCCGATTTCCTCGTCGAAGGACAGCGCCAGCTGCAAGGGGCGCTGGAGCCGCCGCCGAGCGGCTGCCACCATGGCGGTGACGGCGCAGGCCACGAAGCCTTTCATGTCGGCTGTGCCGCGTCCGTAGATGCGGCCATCCCGGTGCGTTGCCTCAAAAGGGGGTGAAGTCCAGGGCTGGCCTTCCACCGGCACCACATCGGTATGACCGGAGAGCAGGACGCCCGGAACGCCCACCGGACCGATCGTCGCAAACAGATTGGAGCGGCTGGGGTCTTGCGGGTCGGGCGCGAGCATCGATTCGATGCCGGCTTCCGCCAGGATGTCCTGGACCTTGTGGATGAGCGCGATGTTTGGCGTCAGGGAAACCGATGCGAAAGAAATGAGCGTTTCCAGGAGAGCGACGCTTGCTGAGGAGGCTTGATTTTCCATCTCTGGCCCTTCTTGAGGGGGCATTGCCAAAACACGGCATGGCCGATGCGGCTGGCGCTTCAGGACGCCGATTTCAGCGGCGCTGCTATATGGGGATCGAAGAAACTTGGAGCGCTCATTCCCGGGATGTATTGGTCGGAGATATAAGCGCGGCAGCGTTCCATGAAGATTCTCGTCAATCTTGACTGTTTCATCGGCTTGTAAGTCGCCAGGCCGAGCAGCATGGGCCGATGGGTACCGGCAAGGCGGACCCGCACCATGCGCTTTCCATCGAGCGACTGATCGGATTTGGGGCGCACATTGAAGAGTGCGTAGCCAATGCCGTTGGCGACCATGGACCGGACCACTTCCGTGGACTGCGAACGCGCCGCGATGTTCGGCGTCACGCCGGCCTTTTCAAACAGCGAGGTGAAATAGTCCCGGCTCATCGGCATATCGAGCAGGACGTAGGGTTCGGGCGCCAGCTCTTCGAAGGAGACGACTTTCTGCTGCGCCAGCGGATGGACCTCGCTCACCAGCACATAGGGCGGCATTGTCGCCAGGCTCTCGAACTGGATGTCGTCCTCAAGGTGCAGGTCGTAGGTGATCGCCACGTCGATCTCAAGCGCATGGAGCTTGTTCATCAAGACTTCCTGATCGCCTTCGACCATCTGCAGCTCGATTTTGTTGAAGGCGCGCGAAAAGCCGAAGATGACCTCGGGCGCAATCATTGCCGTGAGCGACTGGAAGCTTCCTACCCGCAAGGTGCCCTGGATGACGTCGCTCGAATCGGAGGCGATTTCATAGAGTCGGGACGACCGTCCGAGCATGTCTTCGCAGTGATGCAGGACCAGCTTGCCGATGGTGGTCAGGCCAATGCCCTTGGAAGAATGGCGCACGAACAGCTGCACGCCCAGTTCGGCCTCGATATGGGCGATCGCTGCGGAGATCGAGGGAGAGGAGATATGGATTTGCGTCGACGCAGCGGCGATGCTGCCATGCTTCGCCGTTGCGACGAAATACTCCATCTGGCGCAGGGAAATGCGATTGAGCATGTCGAGATCAGGAAAAGGGGAACGGTCCAGTGTACTGGAGAAGGTTTGCCCTTTCGAGTGCCGGCTGCCTGGCCGGCGCTGTCACGCTTCATTCGATGCGTCGGACTGGTCACAGGTTTCCGGGAACGCCAAAGCTGGGCGCCGCACGGGGATCGAGCGCCCGCTTGACATAGTCCTTCAGCTGCGGCGCATAAACCTCCCAGGCGGCATGGAGGGCCTCGACCGGATCGTTTTCTACCCAGTCCAGGCGCAGATCCACGACAGGCCAGTTTTGGGCATCGTACACCAGCAGGCCTGCCGAGTGCACCGGACCCTCCTCGCCGCCGGCGGCCTGGCCGGCGAGCATGGCCTGCATCAGCCGTTCCGCGAGCGCGCCTTCGGTCTGCTCGAAGGCCGACAGCATGGCCTGGGGCACGTCACGCGTCGCCAGCATGTTGCCCGCGCATGCGGCATGGCTGCCGACCACGCTTGCCAGGGTGCCCAGCGCCTTGGCACCGGTGAATACCACTGGCGGGTTGTGCGCGTCGATGGCCATGAGCTGGCGATACTCGATATGGGGGCGCTTCTGCAACTCCGCGAGGGCGCGTTCCGGCGTCAGGCCGCTGGCCATCAGGTCCAGCGCGAGGGGCCCCAGATCCGGGTCGGTAATGTTCTGGCTCGCGGCGGCGCCGACCCCTTTGCGGCCGCGGATGCAGCGCGAGGCAACCGCCGGTGACGAGGACGCCACGGCGGCGCCGAACTGGCCGGTGGCGGGGCACCGTGCAATGATGGAGAAGGTCATGGCAGCTCAGTCGGGGATGACAGCGGTGGCGTCGATCTCTACCAGCCACTCGGGGCGGGCCAGAGCCGATACGACGATGCCGGTCGAGACCGGGAAGACACCCTTCAGCCAGCGGCCCACGACGCGATAGACCGCCTCGCGGTAGCGCGGGTCGATGATGTAGATCGTGATCTTGCAGATGTCCTCGAGCTCGCCGCCGGCTTCCTTGAGCAGCATCGCGATATTGGCCATGGCCTGCTCCGCCTGTCCGGCGACGTCCCCGATGCACACGCTCTCCGAGGTGTCGAGGTTCTGGCCGATCTGCCCTCGCAGAAAAACGGTACGGCCGCGCGCGACAACGGCCTGGCAAAGGTCGTTGTCCAGGTTCTGTTCCGGGTAGGTGACTTTGGTGTTGAAGGTGCGGATGCGGGTATGCTTCATGGTCGATTCGGATCGATTCGGCAGGTGGCGGGAGATTGGGGGCGATGCACCCGACTGCATGGTCATGTGCAGCCGCTGGCGGCGCCATTTGTATTTTCCTGCCGGCCGTTTAGGAATTTCCGAATACCACCGAACCTCACACGGCCGCTAACCTGCTCCAGACGGCGGAACCATCCACAACCCCATCGGGAAATGTGAGGCACCCCTACGAAAAAGCCGACTTGGCCGCCTGGTACGACTTTCACATCATAGGCTCCGTAATTCGAAGTCATTGCGTCAACGTGATTGCGTCAGCAACGCATCTCTTCTTGTGATTGCATTGCCCGGTGGCACGTTCCAGCGTATTTCCAGTTCTATCAGATGTTTATCTTTTCGATTGGGGGTTAGTAAATGACGATTCGCAAGCTTTTGGCACTTTGCGCGCTCTCCGCCACGCTTGGCAGTACCGCGGCATGGGCCCAGGAAGCCTTGGTGGTGAGCACCTGGGGCGGCAGTTTCCGCGACCTCATCGATGAAAGCATCGGCAAGGAATTCACGCGGCAAACCGGGGTGCCGGTCAAGTACATCACGGGCGGCACCATCGACCGCCTGAACAAGGCGAAGCTTGCCTCCAAGCCCGAGAGCGACGTTACCTTCACGACTTCCCACGTCGGCTGGCTCTACGCCAACGGCAATCTGTTTGAAAAGCTGGATACGAGCAAGATTCCGAATTACAAGCATCTGGTCGAGCGCGCCAGGATCAGCCCGTATCACATCGGCAGCTGGGCCTATGTCTACACCATCGGTTATCGCGCCGACCTGGTGCCGCCCAGCGTCAAGTTCGAGAGCTGGAACGACCTGTGGAGCCCGGCCCTGAAAGGCAAGATCGGCGTGCCCGACTTCGATCCGAGCCATGTGGTCGCGGTTTCGGCCATGCTGTCGGGTGGCGATGCGCAAAGCTGGGAAAAGGGGCAGGACAAGCTCAAGGCGCTCAAGCCCAACTTCAAGGCGTTCTATACCAATGACGCCAATGCGCAGCAGTTGATCGCCACCGGCGAAACGCCCGTGCAGGTCATCCTGTCGATCAACGCCTATCACATGATCAGCCAGGGCGTTCCCGTCAAGTTGGTCACACCCAAGGAAGGCGCGGTGCTCGGCATCGATACCATGGCCATCACGAAGGGCTCCACCAAGGCCGATCTGGCTTACAAGTTCATGAACATCGCCTTGTCCCCGGAAGTCCAGTCGAAGATCGTGGCCTTGAAGAAGGCCAGCCCCGTCGTCGACGACGCCAAGGTTTCGCCTGAAGACGCCAAGCTGCCCGGCGTGTTCACAACGAAGGAGCAGTGGGACAAGGCCATCCTCGTGGACCACAAGCTGCGCGCCGAGAAGACTGCGGAATGGCGCAAGTGGTTCACTGAAAACGTCATGAACTGAACCCGACAGTAAGAGTATGGAGGGAGGGTCGCCGCGGCAATGCACCGCGCCGATCCTCCCTCGCCGATTGAGCATCTGGAATAAGGTTTAAGAATGCGCCCCGATTCACGAGCCTGGTTGGTCTCCCCGGCAGTACTTGTCGCGCTGTGCATCGCAGTATCGTTGATTGCGGTCCTGCAGTTCAGCTTCCGGGCGTATGTGCCCGGCTCCCTGGATGTCGGCGGATTCACGTTCGCCAACTTCAGCGACCTGACCAAGTCGATTTATCTCGACGCGTTCTCCAACACCTTGTGGCTGAGCGTGGAGACGACCGTGTTTTCGCTGCTGGTTGCGTACCCGCTGGCCTATGCCCTGGTGCGCGTCAGGAGCCGGGCGCTCAAGTCCTTCATTCTCGTGGTGTCCATCACGCCCCTGTTTCTGGGGGAAATCGTCCGGACCTACTCCTGGATTGCCGTCCTGGGCAGCAATGGCTTCATCAATGGCACGCTGCGAAAGCTCGGCCTGATCGACTGGCCACTGGAACTCATGTTCACACACCTGGGCGTGCTGGTCGCGCTGGTGCACGTAACGATTCCCGTCGTGGTCCTGATGCTAGCCACGGCAATTTCGCATATCGACCGCGACTACGAAAAAGCCGCCCAGAGCCTGGGTGCCGGCCCGGTCAGGACCTTCCTCACGGTCACGCTTCCGCTTTCGATGCCGGGTATCCTGGCTGGCATCACAACTGCGTTCGCCTGGACCTTCAGCGCCTTTGCGACGCCTCAGATGATTGGCGGAGGCCGCGTGCCGACGGTCTCGACGCTGGTGTACCAGCTTGGCTTTGCTTCCATGAACTTCCCGCTGGCGGCCAGCCTGAGTGTGATGGGCTTGCTGCTCACGGCCGCAGCGCTCTTTTCCCTGGGGCTGTTCACCAAGCGGCTGAAAGCCGTTGGAGGCCACTAAAATGAGAATCAAAAGCGCTCTGCCTTTGCCGCTGCGTGTCGCGGGCCCGCTGCTCGTCGCCATCCTGCTTGCATTCGTGCTGCTGCCGGTGGTGGTGGTGACCATCGCCGCCTTCAACGAAAAGGCGATCATCACTTTCCCGCCTGAATCCTATTCGCTGACATGGTTTGCACGCGTCTTCAGTTATCCGGATTTTCGGGATGGATTCCGTGCCAGCCTCGTCATCACCGGATGGTCCTCGTTCATTGCGCTGGTGATCGGGACCTGCCTGTCGATTGCCGTCAAACGGCTGGAATTCCCCGGCAAGCAGACGCTGCTGGCCATCCTGCATTCTCCGCTCGTGGTGCCGCACTTCACGCTGGGGCTGGGCCTGCTCATCCTGGTGTCACAGGCCTCCATACACCGCTCATATGACGTCGTCATCCTGTGTCACGTGATGCTGGTGCTGCCGTTCGTGCTGAAGAGCGTCTATGTTTCGATGGAAAACCTGGACGCAAAGCTGGAACAGGCGGCAGCAAGCCTCGGTGCGTCGCCGCTGAAGGTGCTTTTCACGATTACGATTCCGCTGCTCGCGCCGGGGCTGTTTGGCGGCTGGTTGTTTGCAGCGATCATGTCGTTCAGTGAATTCACCGCATCGCTTTTCGTCACAACGCAAGACACGCAGACACTGCCCGTTTCCATGTACAACTATGTCCGGGAGTTTGCCGATCCGACGCTGGCCGCGCTGTCAGTCGTCTATATAGCCGTGACGGCTAGCGTGCTTGCCTTTGCGAACTATTTTCTGGGCTTGGGGAAAATCCTCAATATCGAGCAAGGGCATTGACCGGCATGCGCTGCTGAAAACCGTGCTGGCGGTATGGACCGCTAGCACGGCAGCTCGGGGGAGCTGCAAGCTGGAATGCCGTTCGTATACTGCCAAGCTGAAGCCCTCGTCAATGCTGCATCAGCCGCGCCGTCTCCGCTCGCGCGCGTGCGTACTCCCCAGCCAGCACATCAACCAGTTCATCCACGGGAAGCACCCCATCCACCCCCGAAACGCTGTGCCCGGCGCTCCAGATGTCGACCCAGCGCTTGGGGCCGTGCGCCTCCCGGCCATGCTCGCTGAAGAGTTCGCGGGCACGCTCGGGAGACACCTTGCCCTGCAGGGTCTGCGGGTCCAGCCCCGCCGCCACGATGGAGGGTCGCAGCATGTTGGTATCCAGTCCCGTGAAGGCCTGGGTCAGCAACACGTCGTCGAGCCGGCTGTCCACCAGCATGGCCTTGTAGTGGTCGGCGCCCAGGCTTTCCGGCGTGGCGATGAAGCGCGTGCCCATCATGCCCAGATCGCAGCCCAGCGTGCGGGCCGCCCACAGCGCGGCACCGTCGGACATGCCGCCCGACAGCACGATGGGGCCGTCGAACATCCGGCGTACGGCACGTACGAAGGCAAAGGGGTTGGCCCAGCCGGTCTGCCCGCCGGCCCCGGCCGTGAGCAGGATCAGACCATCGGCACCCGCCGCCAGCGCCTTCTCGGCATGGCGGATCGATGCCACGTCGGCGAACACCAGGCAGCCGATATCGTGCAGCGGCTGGATAACGGCTTCGGGCGAGCCTACGCTGGCGATGACCATTTCCACCCGGTGGCGGACAAGGACCCGCAGGTCCTCATCCAGCGTGGCCTGGCGCCGCATGATGATGTTGGGGCAGACCGGCGCGACCGGGCCGGGCGCCTCGGCGCACCGGGCCTTGATCTGGGCAAGCCAGGCGTCCAACTGCTCGGCACCGCGGGCGTTGACCGTGGGAAACGCACCGATGACGCCGCTGCGGCATGCGGCGGCCACCAGGTCCGGGCCGGACACACGCAGCATTGGCGCGGCAATCAGCGGCAGGCGCAGGCGCGATGCCAGCGATGAAGGCAAGCTCATGCAATCCTCTCCATCAGATGCTTGGGCATCCGCACATCATGCGGTGGCCCAAGCCATGTCAATCTGTTAGTCCCATTAGTTTGTATAGCCGGTCTTTTCGATCAGACGGGCAAAGCGCTTGCGCTCCTCCTGCGCATAGAGCCTGGTCTTCTCGGGGTCCAGATCTACTGTCTCGGAGCCGGCGCTGGATTGCTCCACGTAGGCCAGATACTCCTTGGACTTGAGCGCGGCCGAGAATCCCTTGTACAGGCGCTGCACCATCTCGGGTGGCGTACCGGCCTTGACCCCGTAGCCGATCCAGACGTAAGCCGTCGAATCGGCATAGCCGAGCTCGCTGAAGGTTGGCACATCCTGGAAGGCTGGCGGTCTGCGCTCGTGCGTCAAGGCCAGCAGGTGGATCTTGCCGGCGCGGAAGAATTCGCGCGCGGCGCCGGCGTCGATGATCATTGCGTCGACATTGCCGCCGACCACGTCGTTGAGCGCGGGCGCCGGGGCCTTGTATTGCACGTTGTTGAGCTGGATGCCGAGGTCGCGCTGGATCATCAGCGCCAGCAGCTTGTAGTAATGCCCGCTGTAGGTGGCCAGCGATGCCTTGCCCGGGTTGGCTTTGGCGTAGGCGACGAACTCGGCCAGCGACTTGTGCCTGCCCGCCTTCACGACCAGGGCGGCACCGCCGCGCACCGAGGTGATGACGGGCTGCAGTTGGGTTTCGGGATTGAAGCGCAGGCTCTTGTTGACCAGCGGAACAATCACCATGTTGCTGGGCGAGAGCATCAGTACGCGCGTTCCGTCGGCCGGTCCGTTCAGCACGTATTGCGTGGCGATCATGGTGTCGGCGCCTGGCTTGTTCTCGACGATCACCGTGCGCTGCAGTTCGCGGGACAGCACATCGGCAAGGATACGCGTGCTGGTGTCGGCGCCTGTGCCGCCGCCCAACGGCATGATGATGCTGATCGGGGTCTTGTCCTGCGCAAGCAGTGGCGAATGCGCTGCCCATGCCGTGGCCGCCGCTGCGGAGCCCAGCAGAAAGCTTCGTCTTTGCATAGTTGTCTCCTCCTTATTCCCGGCTTTCTGGCGCTACTCGCCGGACCAGACCGGCGCGCGCTTGGCCGCGAAGGCGTTGAGCCCTTCCACCCGGTCCTTTGAGTTGAGCGCGACCTGCGCAATCGGCATCTGGTTTTCCCAGGCTTCCAGTTCCTGCCATTCGAAGGCCTTGGACATGATGCGCTTGGACGCGGCCAGCGCCGTCGGGCCGTTCACCAGCAGCGAGCGGGCCAGTGCCATGGCGTTTTCCAGGGTCGCGCCCGGCTCGACCACCCGGTTCAGGATGCCATAGGGCCGCAGGAAATCGGCGTCGTAGATCTTGCCGGTCAGGGCCATCTCGAACGCGATGTTGTAGGGAATCTTCTTGGGCAGGCGGAACAGCCCGCCGCCGACCGCGACCAGGTTGTGCCGGACCTCGGGCAGGCCGAACTTGGCGTTGGCGGCGGCCACCACCATGTCGCAGGTCAGGCACAGCTCGAAGCCGCCACCCACCGCATAGCCCTCGACGGCGGCGATCAGCGGCTTGCGCAGCGGATGCACGAAGCAGCCGAAGCCCCCGCGGCGCAGTCTGGTGCGCTTGACACCGCTGGCCGCTTCCTTCAGGTCGGCGCCGGTAGAGAAATTGCCGCCGGCACCATGGATGACGGCAACGAAGCAGTTCTTGTCCTCGTCAATATCGTCCATGATGTCCTGCAGCGCGATCGCCATCGCGTTGTTGCAGCAATTCTTGACTTCGGGCCGGTTCAGGGTGATGACAGCCACCCCGTCCTTCTTCTCCAGCATTGCAGCTTGCTCGGTGGTCATGGTGCGCTCCTCACAGGTTGAACGAGAACCCGCCGTTGACCGGATAGGTCTGGCCCGTGATCCACGAGCTCGATCCCGATGCCAGGAACAACACCATGTTGGCCACGTCCTCAGGCTGCCCCACGCGGCGGATCACGTAGTTCGAAAGCATCTTCTTTTTCCTGTCGGGATCGGCCTCCAGGCGCGCCGCGATCGCCGGCGTTGCCGTGGCGGAGATGGCGACGCAATTGGCCGTGATGTTGTAGCGCCCCAGCGCTCTGGCCGCGCCGCGCATGAAGCCGGCGGCCCCGGCCTTGGCGCCGGAATAGATTTCCAGGTTGGGTTCGCCCACACGGCCGGCGTCGGAGATGATGGTGATGATCCGGCCGGCGTTCTTTTCGATCATGCCGGGCACCACCGCCGCCGTGCAGTTGATGACACCGTAGAAATTGACGCGGATGAAGCTGTCCCAGGCTGCCTCGCCGACTTCCCAAAAATGCTTGCGCGCTTCGGGATCGGGGTTGACGCCCGAATTGCCGGCGTTATTGACCAGGATGTCGATGCTGCCGCCGGCCTCGTCCGTGGCCTGCGCGAACACAGCCTTGACCTGCGCCTGGTCGGTCACGTCGCATACGGCGGCCACGGCCTTCGCGCCCAGTGCCCTGATTTCCTCTACCACTGCCTGGGCCCGCTCGGCATAGAAGTCGTTGACGATGACGGCCCCGGCGCCGCTCCTGGCGAAGTGCAGGGCCACCTCGCGGCCCACACCCTGGCCGGCACCGGTGACGGCCGCGATCTTTCCGTTGAGGTCGGTCAGGTTCAAAGTCATACGTTGCGCTCCTGGTTGTTCCAATGAGGTTGGCGAAGCTCGCGCTTCAGGATCTTGCCGACGGCATTGCGCGGCAGTTCGGCGACATGCACGAAATAACGCGGCCGCTTGTACGATGCCAGCTGCGCTTGCCCCAGCGCGGCCAGTTCATCGCCGGCAATGGGCCGGCCGTTCCTGGATTCGTAGTAGGCCACCACCTTCTCGCCGAATTCTTCGTCAGGCAGGCCGACCACCGCGATGTCGAGCAAGCCGGGGTGCTGGTAGAACGCCGCCTCGATTTCCGCGGGATAGATGTTGACCCCGCCCGAGATGATCATGTCCTTGGCGCGGTCGGTGATGTAGAGATAGCCGTCCGCATCGAGTTTGCCCATGTCGCCCGTGCGGAAGAAACCGCGCGCATCGAGCGTGTCTTCATCCAGCGGCGGCGCGTTGAGATAGTTCCTGATCACGGCCGGGGTATTGACCCAGATCTCGCCGACGGTGCCGCAAGCGCAGGGCTTGCCGTCCTCGTCGCGGATCTCCACTTCCACGCCGTCATAGGGCAGGCCGCTGGAGCCGGGTTTTCGGAAGTGGTCTTCTGCCTTCATGCCGGCGACCATGCCGGTCTCGGTGGAGCCGTAGCCCTCATGCAGCACCGGCCCGAACTGCTCGTGGACCCACTGCTTGATCGCCATGGGTACCGGCGCGGCGCCAATGCCCATGCTCTTGAGGCGCGGCACCTGGCGGCCCGAGGTCTCCTGGTAGCTCTTGAGCCGCTTGTACATGGTAGGCACGCCGGTCCAGTGCGTGACGCCGTGCTTCTCGGCGAGGTCGAACCAATGCGCGGCATCGAAGCGGTTCTGCAGGACCAGCATGGAGCCGTGCGCCATCGCCGCGCGCACCTGCGAAGGGCCTGAGCCGTGATGCAGCGGCATGGACACCAGCACCACGTCGGCCGCCTGGTATCGCTTGTACGCCCCGCCCTGGGCTTCGAGGTAGCGGTTCAGGCGCTCATTGCCCGGCTCGGGCCGCAGATGGCGCGCCACACCCTTGGGCCTGCCCGTGGTACCCGAGGTGTAGATGATCTGCTCGCACAGTTCGTCCATGGCGAGCGGCACTCCGCCGGGCTGGGTCAGCACGTTCCATTGGCTTGCCGCGCCGGTCGTGGACACCGGAATCATGGCATCCGGCGGCAGCACGGAGATCTTGTCCATGAACGCCTGCGGCTGCTCGTCATCCAGGATCAGCATGCTGGCGCCGGCATTCTCCAGCACATAGGCGACCTCGTCGGCGACCAGGCGCCAGTTGATGCCCAGCAGCCGGGCCTTGAGCTTGGACAGCGCCAGCATCAAGGCCACCCATTGCGACGTGGTCTGCATGCGCAGCGCCACGATGTCGCCGGCGCCGACGCCGCGCCGGGCGAGCTGGTTGGCGATGTTGTCGGCCAGCGTGTTGAGCTCGCGCCAGGTCAGGGTCTGGTCTGCGGCGACCACGGCGGGCCTGTCGGGCTGGACCTGCGCCCAGTGTTCAGGCAAGTTTGGTGCGGTTGTCATCGGGGTGTCCATCCTTCAGCGAAACAGGTGGCGGGCCAGCACGTGGTACTTGTGCACCTCGGTCGGGCCTTCATAGATGCGGGCAGGACGCTGCGAGCGATACCAGTGCGCAATGGGGTTATCCAGCGACACCCCGGCCGCGCCGAAGATCTGGACACCACGGTCGAGCACGCGGCCGACCACCTCGGTAGCCTGCATCTTGATCAGGCTGGCCTCGACGCGCGTATCGTGGCCGGCATCGGCCTTCCTGGCGGCGGCGTACATCATCAGGCGGCACTGGTTGATGTCGATCCACGAATCCACGACCATGGCCTGCACCGCCTGCTTCTGCGACAGGGCCGAGCCGAAGGTCACGCGCTGCTTGGCGTAGTCGGTCATCATTTCCAGCGTACGCATGGCGATGCCCAGGGCGCGAGCGCCCACGCCGAAGCGGGCCTGCGACAAGATGATCTGGGCGTTGCGAAAGCCTTCGCCGCTGGCGCCGATCATTGCGTCCTCGGGCACTTCGCAGTTGTCGAAGATCAGCTCGTTGGTGATCATGCCGTCCAGCGTCTGGATGTCGCGCGACACGTTCAGGCCAGGGTTGGACTTGTCCACCGCGAACATGGAGATGCCGCCGTGCTGGCGCTTTTCCTGATCGGTCACGGCCACGACGAAGATCACCTCGGCGGGGCCGACGCTGGAGATGAAGACCTTGGTGCCGTTGATCACCCACTTGTCGCCCCGTTTAACGGCTTTGGTCTGGATCGCATTGCCGGGATCGGCCCCGCCCGAAGGCTCGGTCTGTGCGAACGCGTACCGCAGCCGGTCGTCCAGGCAGGGATCGAGGTAGCGCTCCTTCTGCAAGCCCGTGGCGTTGAAAAGGAAGGGCGGCACCTGCCCGCCGAAACGCAGGGGCACCAGGCATTGGTAGTTCTCCTCGATGACCGCCAGTTGCTGCGTTACCGTCAGTCTGGCGCCGCCCAGCGTCTCGGGCAGCGTCAGGCCCCACAGGCCCACTTCCTTGGCGGCCCTGGTACCGGGCAGCAGATCCTGCGGGGTAATTTCGCCGCCCTGCAGCTTCCTGGCCTCCAGTGGCATCTGGTGCTTGTGCACCAGCTTGCGTGTAAGGTCCACAATGGCACGCGTGTCCTCGTCGAATTCGACCATGTAGTCGATCATGTGCATGTCTCCTGTTTGAAATTCGCGGTTCAGATGCCCAGCACGTGCGCGTAGCAGACGGCGCCCACGCCTACCATGTGCGCCAGCCCCGTGCGCGCCCGGGGCTGCTGCCGCTGCCCGGCCTCGCCGCGGAGTTGCAGCGTGATTTCGGCGATCTGACCCACGCCAGTCGGACCGATCGGATGCCCCATGGCAATGAGCCCGCCCGATGGGCTCACTGCGACCCTCCCGCCGATGTGGAACTCGCCCGCCTTCAAGGCCGGTATGGCCTGGCCCGGCTTGCACAGGCCCATGGCCTCGAGGTAAAGCACTTCCTCGATCGCGAAGGCGTCGTGCAGCTCGACCACATCAACTGCCGTGGGCGCTACGCCGGCCTCCTTCAGCGCCTGCTGGCAGGTGGCCTGCGTGAGCAGTTCGTCGAACGCTGTAGCGTCCTTGTAAACAGCCTGGCTCCGGGCGGCCGACGACAGCACCCGCACCGCGCGGCCGGGATCGATGCCGTGCGCCTGGATTGCATCTTCGGACATCAGCACCACGGCCGCCGCGCCCTCGCCGACCGGCGTGCATTGCAGCACCGTGAGCTCGCCAGACACCTTGCGCCCTCCCAGTACCTCCTCGAGCGTGCGCGGCTTCTGGCGCTGGGCGTTCGGGTTGAGCGCGCCGTTGTTGTGGTTCTTCACCGCGGCCAGCGCGATGTCGCGCATGTCGGCCCCGGAGCGATGCACGTACTTGTCTGCCAGCAGCGCAAAGTGTGTGAACGGCGCGATGTACTCGCTGGCCAGTTGCTCGATGCCAGCCTGCGTCTCGCCGCGTACCACCGGCGCGCGCTTGTCCACGCCCAGCACCAGCGCGGTATCGGCAAGGCCGCTGGCCACTTCGATGCAGGCATTGCGGAACGCCGTCGAACCGGACGCCGAGGCGTTTTCGACATGGGCGATAGGCAGCCCCGTCGCCCCAAGGTGGCGCAGGATGGGCCGCCCGCAGGCCATGCCCAGCAGCGCCCGGGCAACATAGGCGGTGTCCACGCCGGCGATGGACACGCCCGCGTCGGCCAGCGCCTGGCGCGCGGCGGTCAGGCCCAGCGTCACGTACGACGTATCCGACGGCTCCTGGTAGCGATGCCAGCCTATGCCTACGACGTAGACCGGCCGCAGGTCCTTCAGTGTTCGCTTCATGCCGTCACCCCGAATCGGAATTCCAGAACCGCGGGGTCTTGCCCGCGCTGACGCAGCACGCCATGGACGCGCCGGCCGTGCCAGTCGCCCGCCTCGTGCCCCACGTCCAGCAGGGCGCGCACCACCGGGCCGGCGTCGAGCCGGACCTCGGCCACCGTGAATGGCACTGCAGGCTCCGGCTGGGCATGGATGTGGACCTGGCTGCTGCCGAGCACCCCCCCTTGCGCGGCCAGTTCGATATCGGCCAGTTCGGCGCTGCCGCAGCACTCACAGCCATAGTGCTGCGGTGGGAACGCCACTTCATTGCACGCTGTGCAGCGGACTCCTTTGAGAAAAGGAGTCTGATGGGCGTCCCAACCACAGAGGCTGGGCTTTTCTATCCGGGAAGTTGTCTCGTCTGTCTTCATGTTTTTTCCTCAACTTACTTACCATATGGTCGGTAAGTTTGTATGATTTAGCAAATAGGGTTTTCCGCAGGTCCTGCATTTCCACCCATCCACCTCAACAAGGAGCAGCAGCTTGGGCCCACTCGCAGGCGTCAAAGTGATCGAAATCAGCGGCATCGGACCCGGTCCGTTCTGCGGCATGCTGCTGGCGGACCTGGGGGCGACCGTCATTGCCGTCGAGCCGCCGGAGCGCCTGGCCGCGCCGGAACGGCCTCATGCCATCACCAGCCGCGGCAAGCAATCGGTGGTGCTGAACCTCAAGGACCCTGCCGCCGTGGAGGCCGTGCTGCGCCTGTGCGAGGGCGCCGACCTGCTGATCGAAGGCATGCGCCCGGGTGTGATGGAGCGCCTGGGCCTGGGGCCGGAGGTGTGCCTGCAGCGGCGGCCTGCTCTGGTGTACGGCCGCATGACAGGCTGGGGCCAGCAAGGGCCGTGGGCGCCGCGCGCCGGCCATGACAGCAACTACACCGCCCTCAGCGGCGCCCTGTGGTTTGCCGGGCCGGCCGGTGAACCGCCGATGGCGCCGTCCACCGTACTCGGCGATGTGGCCGGCGGCGCGCTGTATCTGGCGGTAGGGCTGCTGGCCGCGCTGCAGCATGCGCGCAGCACGGGGCAAGGGCAGGTCGTCGATGCCGCCATCGTCGATGGCGCGGCCCACATGCTGAACCTGATGCTGGGCGCCATCCAGCGGCGCGGCGGCGGCTTCGAACGCGGCACGCAGGCTTTTGACAGTTCGCACTGGGCGGCGCAAAGCTACCAGTGCCAGGATGGCGGCTGGATCAACTTTGCGCCGCTCGAACCCAAGTTCTATGCCGAGTTGCTCGCGCGCCTGGGGCTGGACGGCGACGCGCGCTTTGTCCGCGGCCAGAACGACCCCGGCCTGTGGCCCGAACTCAGGCAAGCCATGGCCGCACTCATGCGCTCGCGTACACGCGCCGAATGGGAGGCTTGCCTGGGTGGCAGTGACGCCTGCTGGGCGCCCGTGCTGGCGCCGCACGAGGCCGCCTGCCACCCCCACATGGCAGCGCGGCAGAGCTATGTCACGCGTGGCGGCGTGCTGCAGGCCGCCCCCGCGCCGCGGTTCTCGGCCACGCCGCCGGAGATGCGGGACATCGCGCCCGTCGGCACCCACACGCGCGAAATCCTGAGCACTCTGGCTCTCACGCCCGATAATCTGGAGAATCTGCTCCGTTCACAAAACGCCTGAATTTGCTTAACTATGACTGCCATGACACCCCATACCGCCCGACGAACCCGTCGCACCCAGGAGGAGCGGCGCGCCACGTCGGAGCTGGCCTTGATCAATGCCGCCATGACGGTCATGCGCGCCAAGGGTGTAGGCGGTATGACGATTGCCGAGGTGGCCGAGACCGCGGGCGTCAGCAAAGGTCTCGTCGTTCACCTGTACGGCAACAAGCAGGCCCTGCAACTGGCCGTGCTGACCGAGTTGCGCACCGATTTCGCCAAGCGTTTCCAGCAGGCGGAAGGGCACACGGTCGGCCTCGAGCGCCTGCGCAGCTTCATACGCGCGCACTTCGGCAGCCTCAGCAAGCCGGACTCCAACACCCAGGTGTTCTCGGCGCTGTTGTCGGAAGCCATCTTTCAGGATCAGGAGTTCGCCGCAGACGTCGCGAGCATGAACGATGCCACGATCGCCTTCGTGCGCGAGTGCCTGGAGGCAGAACAGTCCCGGGGCACCCGCTTCATCGAGTCCGACCTGGACAGCCTGGCCACTTTCATCGTCGCCAGCATGCGTGGCATCGCACAGGTCTTTTCCATCAACGCTACCGCGAAGACCAAGACTCTGGATACGCAAAAGCTGATGCACCTGTGCGAGGCGATGGTTGATCGCATGGTGGTTTCCGCTTGATGTTCACCTGGCGGTTTCAGCGGCCCATCAGTGCAAATCCAACCGTGCGCTCTCAGGGATAATCATATTCCCTCAATGGGCGTAGCCGATCAGACGCTCCTTCGCCCGGAAAATCCGATAGGGTTCGCGGGGTTACGATGCCTGCCATGGCGCGTAATCGTGCCTTATCGCCGCGCCCCATAGGCGGAGTGGAAGTATCGAGGGTGCATTTCGCAGAATGACCGCTTGCCGGCCAATTCCGGTCCATGGTGATGACACGCGCAACGACAGTGTAGGGTCGAAAAGCGACCACCGGCTCGCGACTGACAGAGGTCATCTACGATTGCCATCGGCTCTCTTTGCCCCACATCTGCAGTATCAAGGGTGCCAGGTCGACGGCCTTTCAATTGGCATCGCAGGCCGTTGGCTTCCCGCCATGGCATACGAAAGTTTGTTTGCGGCATCGACGACTGTCTGCGCCAGCTCCAGCAAACGCTCTTCGCCTAGCCGGGCGGTCGGTCCCGAAATGCACATGGAGCCTAGCAGCCGCCAGTGCAATCCGAAAACCGGTGCCGACACGCTGGAGACTTCGGCCTCGCGCTCGCCGAGCGACAGATGAAATCCACGGCGGCGGATCATTTCATAAAGCTCGCCCGGCTCTCCCGAGAACGCCAGAATTACGCGGCCTGGCGAGCCGCTGTCCAGCGGCAGGGCCGCCCCGATCCTGACGTGATGCCGGATGGCCTGCGGTCCTTCGACCCGGACCAGGCAGGTTCGCTGTTGTCCCTCCCGGACGTAGAACGAAGCGCTTTCGCCGGTCTTGATCGTCAGCTCCCGCAGGACTGGCTCCACCACTTCCTGAACGTTGAAGGTTGCCTGATAGCACGCGCCCAGCCACCCTGCTGCGCGGCCGAGCCGCCAGCTGCCGTCTTCCTTCTGCACCAGGTAGTTGTCCGCCGCCAGCGTGCGCGCCAGCCGCAGCACGGTGGTCTTGTGGATGCCGGTTCGCCGGCTCAGTTCGGCAAGTGAGAGCTGGGGGTCGTTCACCCCGAACGCCTCGAGCACGCGCAGGGCGCGGGTGACCGCTATGACGCCCCCGGCGCCATCGTCGCCTTTTGAGGCGCCCTTTGGATCACTATTCGCATTCATAGAATGAAACGAGGTGCACGGTATGAAACGGCATTGTATGCCGTGAAACGGTCGACCACAATCCGAATCACAACGAAACCGAGATTCGGAGACAGTAATGAAGGCAATTTCCCGTCACTGCATATTCATGCTTGCCGCAGGTCTGGTTCTGGCGTCCGCCACTACCCAGGCCGCGCCGCAATACCCCACCAAGCCCATCCGCGTCATCGTGCCTTTTCCCGCCGGCGGGGGCACGGACATCATCGCGCGAGAAGTCACCAATACGGTGGCCAAGTCGACCGGCTGGGTCTTTGTGGTGGAGAACAAGCCAGGGTCCGGTGGCAACCTCGGGGTTGACGCGGCAGCCAAGGCGCCGGCCGATGGCTACACCATCGTCATGGGGCAGACCAGCAACCTTGCAATCAATCCCTCGCTGTATGAACGGCTGCCGTATGACCCATTGAAGGATCTGGCGCCTATCAGTCTGGTCGCCTCCGCGCCGCTCGTCCTGGTGACGCATGTCAACTCGCCCTACAAGACGATGAAGGACGCGCTTCAGGCTGCCAAGGCAAAGCCCGGAGCGATCAATTTCGCGTCGCCGGGCAACGGCACGGTGGCGCACCTTGGCGGCGAGCTGCTTCAGGGTACCGCGAAGGTGAAGTTCACCCATGTGCCGTACAAGGGCGCAGCGCAGGCGGTCAACGACCTGATGGGCGGCCAGGTCGATCTCTACATGGCATCCGTGCCAACGTTGCTCGGGCATATCAAGAACAACAGGCTGCGGCCGCTCGCGGTGACGTCGCCGAAGCGTTTGCCAGACCTGCCCCAGGTGCCGACAGTCGCCGAGCTGGGCTATCCCGGCTTTGATACCGCGACCTGGTTCGGCTTCGTCGCGCCTGCCGCGACACCGAAGGAGATCGTGGTGCGCCTCAATACCGAGTTCAACAAGGCGCTCAAATCCCCGGAGCTCGCCAAGAAGCTGAATGAACAAGGCGCATCGGTGCTGGCCGGCACGCCTGAGGCGTTCAGCGCGCTGATCAAGCAGGACATCGGACGCTGGGCATCGGTCATCAAGACCTCCGGCACGAAGCTGGATTGACGCCCTTATCTACCTATCCATTTCATATTGCCGGAGTCCATCATGACCTTGCCCAACATCATCAAATCGTTTGAGCGCGTGCCCGCCGAGATCGTGGCGCGGGCTGCCAGGTTCCAACCGGCGATCCTCTCCGATGTCGGCGGACGCCGCGGCGCTTTGCATGGCCGGATCAGGGCCTTGCGCCCGACCATGAAAGTCGCCGGGCCCGCCTTCACTGTCGAGGTTCGCCCCGGTGACAATCTGATGATCCACGCAGCACTGGCGCTGGCGCAGCCGGGCGATGTTCTGGTCGTCGACGGCAAAGGGGACCAGACCTCTGCGCTGATGGGAACGATCATGATGCATGCCGCTCGCCAGCGCGGCCTTGCCGGTGTCGTCATCGACGGCGCGGTCCGCGACAGCCTCGAGCTCGACGAAATGCAGTTCCCGGTCTTTTCGGTGGGCACGAACCCTAACGGCCCCACCAAGGAGGTTGGCGGGCGCATTGGACATCCCATTTCTGTTGGTGGCGTCACGGTGAACCCTGGCGACTACATCTGCGGCGATGCCGATGGCCTGGTCGTGGTGGAGCGCGAGAAGATCGAAGCCTTGCTCGATGCGGCGGCAAAGAAGGAAGAGGCGGAAGCCAAGCGCATCGCCCAGATCAGGGAAGGCAATACCACCGCGCCCTGGCTGCTGGCATCGCTGGTGACGGCGGGCGTCCTGAAGCAGGGAGAAGCACTGTGACGAACAAGCAAGTCATTATCGTCACGGGTGCCGACCTCGCGCCGGAAGCCCTCGCGCTGCTGGGCGACTATGAAATCGTATTCGCGGGGAAAACGCCCCAGACCGCCGATATTGCAGCCCTGGCAAAGGAGCACAACCCGGTCGGCATTATCGTGCGCTACGGCAGCTTGACCGCTGAAGTCATGGACGCAGCACCCGCCTTGAAAGTGATTTCGAAACACGGCACCGGAACTGACACCATCGATAAAGCCGCTGCGCAGGCGCGCGGCATCAAGGTGGCCGCCGCGGCCGGGGCCAATGCCGCCGCCGTGGCTGAACATGCGTGGGCGCTGATCCTTGCGTGTGCCAAAGCGGTTCCACATCTCAACGATCGCATGCGCCAGGGTCATTGGGACAAGGCGACTTACAAGGCCGTCGAACTGAACGGTTGCACGCTCGGTATCGTGGGGCTCGGAGAGATCGGCCGCCGCGCCGCCGTGGTTGGTTTGGCGATGGGCATGGATGTCACCGCTTTCGATCCTTATGCGGCGACAGTCCCGGAAGGCGTAACACTTGTCGACCTGCCTCGGTTGTTCAGGGAATCGGACGTGGTGTCGCTGCACTGCCCGTTGACGGAAGAGAACCGTGGCATGTTGAACCGCGAAACGCTGGAGACGTTCAAGGACGGCGCGATCCTGGTCAATACGGCGCGAGGCGGACTCATCGACGAGCCTGCATTGGCCGAAGCGCTGCAGAGCGGCAAACTGTATGCGGCTGGACTGGACAGCTTTGCCGTGGAACCGATGCCCGTGCCGCATCCGTTCCGCGACATTCCCAACCTGATCCTGTCGCCGCACATCGGCGGCGTCAGCAACGCGGCGTACGTGAACATGGGCGTTGGGGCGGCAAAGAACGTCCTGGCGGTGCTGCAAGGCGTGGCTACGCCGGCCTGACCGACGCACGGCTGCATCATCAACTAGAACAGAAGTGTCGCGGGAGGAGCCGACGGACAGTCAGGTCTCCCCCGCAGCACAAGGAGACAAAGGTGTTTTATCGAACCATTGGCTGCCTGGTGGCAGCAACGACGCTGCTTGTCAGCCTGTCCGCTGTGGCGGCGTACCCGGACAAACCGGTCCGCATCATCGTGCCGAATCCTCCCGGCGGCGCCGTCGACGTCGTGACGCGCAAGGTTGCGCAGAAGCTCTCCGTGCAGACGGGGCAGAGCTTCGTCGTGGAGAACAAGCCGGGCGCGTCCGGCACGATCGGCACGTCCCAGGTCGTGAACGCACCCGCCGATGGCTACACGCTTCTGGCGAACGACAACTCCTACACTACCCTCCCCTATGTCTTCAAGAAGCTGAACTGGGACCATCAGACCGCTCTGGTCCCTATCGCGCCGTTCGCATTTTCGCCGGTGGTGCTTGGCGTCAAGGTCGATTCGCGCTTCAAGGACCTGGCTTCGCTCGTCAGCTATGCCAAGGCGCATCCCGGAGAGGTGACGTTTGGCACCGGCGGCCCCGGTAGTTCGCCGCATTTTTCTGCCGAGGCGTTCCAACAGGCCGCAGGTATCAAGCTGATGCATGTGCCGTACAAGGGGGCTGGTGAGGCCATGGTCGGGCTGCTGTCCGGTAGCGTGGATCTGCTGGTCGTGTCGACCCCGACCGCGCTGGCGCCGGTCAAGGGTAATCAGATGCGCCTGCTGGGCATCAGTGGCAAGACCAGGGTGGATGTGTTCCCGAGCGTCCCTACATTCGCTGAGGCTGGTGTACCCAACTTCAGCCTGTTCAACTGGTCAGGCCTTGCCGCGCCGAAGGGCACGCCGAACGACGTCATTACGCGCCTGCAAACGGAAATCCAGAAGGCGCTCCAGGCGCCCGACATGAAGACGTTCCTTGCGCAGATGGGGTCGCAGCCGGGCAACCTGGACAGCCCCGCGTTCGCGCAGCTGATCCAGCGCGAAACCGCGCAATGGGCAACGGTTGCGCAAAAGGCGCATATTGAGAAGCAATAACCAGGAGCGGCGATGTTCCTACTTCAGCAACCGGCCGTACGCGATGCACGGGTGCTCACCCGGCTTCCGGAGTCGTTCCGTCGGCACGACCCCGACAACGCGTGGGCGCATGCCAATCGCGGCGGGGCGACGATCGACTCATTCCTGGAGGGGCCGGTCTGGGCCAATGGCCATCTCTGGGTGACGGACATCCCCTACGGCCGCATTTTCCGTGTTTCGATGCAGGGCGACTGGGAGCTGGTTGCCGAGTACGACGGTGAACCGAATGGCATGAAGCGCCTGGCCAGCGGTGATTTCCTGATCACTGATTATCGCAACGGCCTGGTGCGTCTGGATGCAAAGTCGGGAACCGTAACCCCGTTTCTCGAGCGCAGGAATTCGGAACGCTTCCGGGGCGTCAACGACCTGACCTTCGATTCGCAGGGCAATCTCTACTTCACCGACCAGGGCCAGACCGGGTTGCACGATCCGACGGGCCGCGTCTATCGGCTGACGCCCGACGGCAAGCTGGACGTCCTGCTGGACAACGCACCGAGCCCGAACGGTGTCGTCCTCGCGCCTGACGAGAAGGTGCTGTTCGTCGCGATGACCCGCGGCAACAGCGTATGGCGCGTGCCGTTGCAGGCCGACGGTTCGGTCAGCAAGGTCGGGCAGTTCTTTACCTCTTACGGCCCGAGCGGTCCCGACGGTCTGGCAATGAGATCGGATGGCCATCTGCTGGTGGCGAATCCCGGACTTGGTTATGTCTGGGTGCTCAATCATCGCGCCGAGCCTGTGGAGGTGATTCGTAGCCCGGATGGCACATCGCTGACCAATCTGTGCTTTGGCGGCACCGAGGGCACCACGCTATTCATGACCGAGTCGACCACCGGGACGATCCTGTGCGCCGACATGTCGGTGGGCGGTGCGCCGGTGCACGGAGGACGGCTGGCGTGAACGGAGTATCGGGCATTCTCGCCATGCCGGACACATGCCTGCGCCAGAGCGCCGCGGCCGAGCAGCAAGAACGCGGCCTCACCCACGCCGCGTGCCGCGGTACTATCGCGTCTCGGTCGATTCGCGCTCGAACTCGCGGATCACCGGGTTGCCAAGGATGGCATCCCTTCCCGCTTCGATCAGGCGATCGACGTCCTTCTCGGGCAGTCGAAGCCTGGTCGGCAGATCGTTCAGGCTTGCAGCTCGCTCCTTGTCGAGGGCCTCAAACGAGATCCGCGTGACGAAGAATTCGACTTCATTGCACCGCCAGCCTGGGCGGCGTGCAGCGATCTCCCGCTGCCGGAAATGCGGCAGCCCACACCGGTACGCCACGAGATCGTCGCGCCACCGCTGCATCATGGGAACGAAGGCGTCATAGGTCATGCGGACGCTGGTCGCCATGCCCGCGTCGATGGCCGCACTTGCGACTTCGATTCCGGACGGGCCATCCGGGCTTTGGTTCCAATCGCCGCGCGGGCCCTGACCGGCGTCAACAACGATGAAGAGTAGCCGCCGCACATTGATCGCGTCGTTCTCGCTCATGGGACCGTAAGCCGTGCCCAGCAGCAGGCGCGATTGCAAAATGGTGGCCAGGCCGTAGTTGTCGGTCACCCCGCCGTCTACCAGCTTGATGTACTTTCCCTTCGAAGTGTCCCGGTGACCGCGAACGGCGGTTGCCAAAGCGCCAAGCAGCAGCGATTGCCCGGGCCTCTGGGCGTGGTCAAGGTTCGGCAGCGGTGTACTGCAAGCCTCGGGATATTTTTGAAGGACGATCGGTGCGAAGAAGAGCGGGACCGCCATGGATGCGGCGACGGCCTCGGAAACGGGAAAGCTCGCGAGATCACTGCATAGCGCATCGAATGCCAGCTGGCTGAACGGGAACGCGACCCGGTAGTAGACGTTCGTGGCATTGATCCAGACGAGCGGCTTGCCGCGGCGGAACATGTCGGCGAACGTCGCGCCCTTGAACACGTCTTCATCGAGCCATGTCTGGAGATCTTCCCGATTGTTGAGGCCTCCCGCGAAGAGGCGCGCAAGGTTGACCGGATTCAGGAGACTGAAGCGAAGCCCCGCCTCTCCGTCCTTCAAGAGCACGGATCGAAAGGTCGCCAGGCTGGCCTTGCCGTGCAGACCGTAGTACGCCGCGGTGATGGAGCCTCCGGACACGCTGCTGATAAATGAGACGTCGTCGAGCAGGGACGCGTCCCCGGGACCTCTCATGGCGTCGAGCCCCTGCAGCGCGCCGAAGGCGAAAGCTGCGGCTCGCGTGCCACCGCCAGAGAACGACATGGCGACGGTTGTCGGGCCGGCGACGTCGGTGGGTTCGCGCATGGCCGCCGATGCGCTGCCAGCCGCGGCCTGAGGCAGATTGCGCGGAGCATTGTGAGAAAGCGACCCACAGGCACTGAGTCCCGCAAGCAGAAGCAGCATCAGAGCGTGGCAGGCCCTGCCGCGGGCGTGCCGCTCTCTCCCTGCCCCCCCAACTCGCCAAGGCAGGCTGCTCTTGCGGCGAAGAGTCTGGTCATGTCGAAACTTCCACATTGGACTAGGTCAGAAAGGTGCTCGGCGTGGTGGCGGCCCGCGGGAAGGGAAGGTCGAGTTTCGTTGGCGCCAGGATCCGGTGTGTCCGGCTCCCTCGGGATCTTACGGCATCGCCATGGGGCCGCGCGACCCGCAGATGGCGCCTGAATAGCGTCGGGAGAAAGTCGGAGGGCGGACGAAGATCAAGGTACTGAATGCTAACTCGACCGGGCTTGATTGGTTCGCCTGGTGCCGCGCCGCCAGCGGTCATTTTCAATCTCCTCCAAGTTGTCGGAGCCGCCACGCGCGCCGGCTTCAGGCATCAAACGCCCACCGGAGCCAGGGTCTTACATGCCCTGAATAATCAAATTTTTTGAATAATGTTTACAACTCTGGCTGGCTTATCTCCGCACTTTCATACGATATAGTTCGCCACATAGACGGCACGTCAATGCAACACAGCGAACAAAGCGCCGCCCAACGAGAACTCAAAATCATTGAATAAATTTCATCGGAGAGAGCAGTATGCCGAACGCCAAGCTGGAAGTCCCCCATCCCTCGGAGCACACAAGATGATTCCAGGTCGAAGCGTGGCCAACGGCGCCCTCCTGCTGGGATGCTGGCTGGCCATCAGCACGTCCAGCGTAGCGGCGGCAGCGATCGTCGCCAACGCGCTGATCGCATGATCGCCTCCTCCGCGGGGGAAACCTTCCGCCGCGGCCATGCCCCCGCTACAGGATGGATCTCAGCCATGAGCGCAAACGTCAACGCATCAGACTACAGCGCTGCACATCCGGTCGGCTATCATGCGAATCCTCTCTGAAGTAGCTCCCTATGATTTCCGTCCGTAATGTCACGCTGCGTCGCGGCGTCAATGTCGTACTCGACCGCGCGTCCGTCACCTTCAACCCCGGCGAAAAGATTGGTCTTGTCGGCCGCAATGGCGCCGGCAAGTCATCCTTCTTCGGCCTTCTCAACGGGACGCTACACGAAGACAGCGGTGAGTTCTCGATACCCGCTGCATGGAAGATGGGCCAGGTCGCGCAGGAGATGCCGGAGACCGGGCAGAGCGCGACCGACTTCGTAGTCGAGGGTGATACCGTGCTGTTGGCCGCGCAGGCCGAAGTAGCCGCCGCCGAGGTCAGCGACGACGGCATGCGCATGGCGCACGCCTACATGGCCCTGCACGACGCCGGTGCACACGATGCCCCCGCACGTGCCCAGGCGCTGATCCTCGGCCTTGGCTTCAGTGCTGCGCAGCTTGGTCAGCCGGTCAACAGTTTCTCCGGCGGCTGGCGCATGCGACTGCAACTGGCGCGCGCGCTCATGTGCCCATCCGACCTGCTGCTGCTCGACGAGCCGACCAATCACCTCGACCTCGACGCACTGGTCTGGCTGGAAGCCTGGCTCAAGCGCTATCAGGGAACCCTGGTAGTGATCAGCCACGACCGCGAATTCCTCGACGCGGTGACGCAGGTGACGGTGCACGTCGACAACGCCAAGCTCGTGCGTTATGGCGGCAACTACAGCAAATTCGAAGACATGCGCGCTGAGCAACTCGTATTGCAGCAGGCCGCGCTGGCCAGGCAGGCGGACAAGATCGCCCACCTGCAGAAGTTCATCGACCGTTTCAAGGCCAAGGCCTCGAAGGCGAAGCAGGCGCAGAGCCGGGTCAAGGCGCTCGAACGCATGGAGAAGATCGCACCGGTACTTGCCGACGCAGAGTTCAACTTCGAGTTCAAGGAGCCGCTCAACGTCCCGAACCCGCTGTTGTCGATGCTGGACGCGAGCTTCGGCTACCCGGCGCCGACCGGCGCACTGCCGGGCACGCCGCCCACGATCATCGTGCGGGGCATCAACCGTTCCGTGCTGGCCGGGCAGCGCATCGGCATTCTCGGTGCCAACGGCCAAGGAAAGTCCACGCTGGTGAAGACAGTGGCGCACGCGCTGGCACCGATTGCCGGCGAAATCAGCGAAGGCAAAGGCCTGAATATCGGCTACTTCGCACAGCAGGAACTCGACGTGCTGCGCCCGCTCGACACGCCGATGGAACACATGATCCGCCTTGCCAAGGACACGCCGGCGCACATGCGCGCTCCCGGCCAGAGTGGCACCGAACAATCCCTTCGCACCTTCCTCGGCACCTTCAACTTCAGTGGCGACATGGTCCATCAGGCGGTTAGCACGATGAGCGGCGGCGAGAAGGCGCGGCTCGTGTTGTGCATGATCGTGTGGCAGCGTCCCAACCTGCTGCTGCTCGACGAGCCTACCAACCACCTCGACCTGGCCACCCGCGAAGCGCTAGGCATGGCGCTCAACGAATTCGAAGGCACAGTGATGCTGGTCAGTCACGACCGGGCCCTGCTGCGCGCCGTATGCGATGAGTTCTGGCTGGTCACCAAGGGCGGCGTCGAGCCCTTCGACGGCGATCTGGACGATTACCAGCAGTTCCTGCGCGACGAAGCCCGTCGCCTGCGCGAGCAGCCTGCCGCAGTGTAGAAGGTCATCGCCTGAAATGGTGGGACCCAGGCGTGAGCTTTACAGGATTCAGCGCGAAAGTCGCCATTGAGCGCCTCGTGACCTGATACGGCGAGTTCCGGAATCCCGTCGCAGTGGTTCTCCTTTTCAGAACCCTGCGCATGCCTATTAATGGGAAGCTGCTCGCCGGTCGAAGCAGTGACCGGAAACGTCGGTCAGTTGCCGGGACCATCGCCAGCCCGGGGAAAAAGCGGCCACGCCGTCGCCGCGCAGGCCCCGGCCAGGAGCCAAACGCCGGCCCAGCCGCCGCGATCGAGCAGTGGCGGGATCGCCGCAGGGGCAGCGAAGTACGCGGCGAAGACCAGCGTATTGGCCAGTCCGAGGGCCGTACCCGCCCGCTCCGCGCCCGCCTGCGTCGCCAGTTCGGTGTAGGCAACCCCATGCCAGGCCGAAACCGCGATGCCAGCCAGCACGACCGCGGCCATGGTCAGCGTCGCCGGAACACCCTGCCCGACCGCCGCGCAGAGGGCCAGCGGCACGAACATCAGCGCGGCGATCAGCGTGCATTGGCGCAGCCATGCACGGCGGTTGCCACGCCGATCGGTACGGCGGCCGCTCCAGATCCGCATCGCCATCGCGCCGAGCTGCACAGCGCAAAGGGTGGCGGCGATGCCCGACACACCCACATGGGCCGCATCGTGCAGGAACACCGAGGCGAAGCTCAAGACCGCGAACTGGGGCGCGCACAGGATACCGATGGCCACCGCAATGCGCCAGACCCGCAGGCTGCGCAACGGGCTGGCATTGTCGTGCGCATGGCGCCGTGCCGACGCGGGGGCATCGAGATGCGCGGGTTCGTGCAGCCATCGCCAGGTCAGCCAGGCAGAGGCAAGGCAGAACGCGGCCAGGACTGCGTACACCCAGCGAAAGCCCATGGCAAAGGCCAGCCACGGCAACACGAGCGCCCCTAGCCCGCCGCCGAGGGGCACCGCGGTCTGGCGGATACTCATCGCCAGGCCGCGCTCGCCGTCGGCGAACCATCGCATCACCGCCCGCCCGCTGGCCCCGTTGACGCTGCCGCCCGCCAGTCCCAGCAGCGCCATGCAGGCCATCGCCACCGGCAACGGCGGCACGCGATCCGGCCTTGGGGCCAGGAACAGTGCCATCACCGCCAGTATGAGAGCGGTGGCGCCGAGCCCGTACAGCAGGACGCGACGGTCGCCCCACCGGTCGGCCGCTGCGCCCCACGGCAGTTCGGACAACGCGGCGCCGATGCCCAACGCACCAAGCAGCAGGCCAAGCCCCCCGTTGTCGATCTGATAGGCGCTACGCAGCCACACCGCGGTGGCGGGCAACCCGTTGGCGGCAGCGATGAAGCTGGCGTTCGCGGCAACGCCGACGCCCAACACTTTCCAGCGATGCGAAGCAGCGGAAGCCGCGAGGGAATTGCCACCAGGGCGGGCAAAACAGACGGACTCGGCCACGACGGCCCTCCGATAAGGCTGTTGACAGGGCGTCAGTATTGCAACCAATATTCGTCTTGAAAATCAGAAAGTTTGGGACCAATTGTTTCGTTTTTCCGCACGATTGCCATGACGTCGAATCTTGATATTGCCGCGCTGCGCAGCTTGATCGCCGGCATCGACCTGGGCAGCTTCGCGCGCGCTGCGGAGCAGGTCGGGCGCTCCACTTCGGCCGTCAGTGCGCAGATTCACAAGCTCGAGGACATGGCAGGCACGCCGCTGTTTCGCAAGGCCGGCCGGACCCTGGAACTTACCGAGACGGGGAGTCTGCTGCTTGGCTACGCGCGCAGAATCGTTGCCCTGAACGACGAAGCTGCCGCGGCCGTGAAAGGGGTGGACCTGTCCGGCGGCGTGCGATTGGGACTGCAGGAAGAGTTCGGCGAGGCAATGCTGCCGGAGGTGTTGGGGCGGTTTGCGCGAGCGCATCCGAAGGTCCGGGTCGAAGCCATGGTGGCGCGCAATCACGATTTGTTCGCCCGCATCCAGGCGCGGACGCTGGATCTCGCGCTGGTCTGGGGCGGCGCGGATGGCGCTCGGACGGCAAGAGAGCCCGGCGCCGATATCGCCGTGGTCGGCGAACCGCCGATGTGCTGGGTCGGACCGGCTGCGCTGCCGTGGCACATCGAGCCCGGCCAGCCGATACCGCTGGCGGCGTTCGACCGGCCCTGCCATTTCCACGATGCCGCCACGGCGGCATTGGACCGCGCCGGAATCCCCTGGCGCGTCTCGTTCACCAGCCCCAACCTTGGTGGCCTGTGGGCCGCCGCGGCAGCCGGACTTGGGTTGGTGGTCCGCACGCCCTACGGCTTGCCGGCATCGCTGCGGCAACTTGGGGCTGCCGAAGGATTGCCGCCGCTCGGCAAGATGCCCCTGATGCTCCTGCGCGCGCCGGGACCCGCGTCCGAGGTATCGCAGCGCCTGGCTGACATCATGCTTGAGGCGTTGCGTCCGGTGTGATGGCGGCGGTGGGATGGCTGGTCACGTCCTACCGGATCGGCGGTGAACCATCGAATTCCGGCCGTTCACGTAACAGGATGCGGAAGACCGGTATGGGGTCGCAAGCAAGCGGGCCCCGCCAGCGGCGCGGCGCTTGATGTTTGGCGTTGCAGCAAGGCCTGTCCGACATATAGTGAAATTCTGGCCCGTGTTTATGACTGCACGTTCCCCCCCGCGGTGACACCTGTTGCCATGGAGAGGCACATCGACCCCGGCAGCATGCCCATCGCCGTGAGCGACACAGCGCGGATGTCATTGCCAGCCGAATCGTGTGCGCGTTCCTACGGGAGTCTTCATGCTGTACCAGCTCGTCGAGTATCAGCGCGCACTGCTCGCGCCATTCACCGCATGGGCGGCGAGCGCAGCAAATGCGTTCATCGATCCGGCCAGCCCCTTCGCATATGTCCCGGGCGCATCGGGCTTTGCTGCCGGCTATGAGATGCTCTACCGGCTCGGCAGGACCTGCGAGAAGCCGTCGTTTGGCATCACCGCCATCCGGCGCGACGGCCGCGTCATCGCGGTGGCTGAGCAGGTCATCGTGGAAGGGCCGTTTTGCCGGCTGCTGCGCTTCGCACCCGACATGGGCGCGCTTGACCCTTGCACCGCACCGATGCCAGCGGTGCTGGTCTGTGCGCCGCTGGCGGGCCATCATGCCGTCATGCTGCGTGAAGTCGTGCAGGCCTTGCTGCCCGAGCATGTCGTGTATGTGACGGATTGGAACGATGCGCGTCGCGTGCCGGTGGCCGAAGGACCGTTCCATCTCGATGACCAGGTGGCCCACCTGCAGGCATTTATCCGTCGGATCAGGGCGGAACCGCTACACGTGCTGGCCATCTGTCAGGCCACCGTGCCAGCGCTGGCTGCGGTTTCGCTGTTGGCGAGCGCGGGTGAGCCGACACCCAGGAGCCTCATCCTGGTGGGCGGCCCGGTCGATGCACGCCGCAGCCCGACTGCACTCGGACGTCTGGCCGCGCGCCACTCTCTCGCGTGGTTTCAGCGTAACCTGATCTATGCGGTACCGCAGCCCTACCCGGGTGCCGGACGCAAGGTGTGCCCAAGCTTTCTGCAACTTGCCGGCTTGGCGGCGGCACAGCCAGAACGTCTGGGGGAGGCTTATTGGGACTATTGCCTGGATCTCGTTCGCTGCGACCCCGTGCGTGCCAAGGAGCACCGGCGTGCCTGCGATGCCTACCACGCGGTGCTCGACATGGCGGCCGAGTTTTACCTGGACACCATCCAGCTCGTGTTCCAGGAATTTCAGTTGGCGCGCGGCAGCTGGCAGGTGCGGGGCGAGGCAGTGCGGCCACAGGACATCCGTACCACCGCACTGCTGACCATCGAGGGCGAACAGGATGAGATTTCCGGCCGGGGCCAGACGCAGGCCGCGCACCATCTGTGCCGAGGCATCGCCGCATGCGACAAGCGGCACCTCACGGCCCGCCAGTGCGGCCACTATGATCTGTTCTGCGGGCCTCGCTGGTGCACCGACGTCTACCCCCGCATCCGCGATCTGACCGGGCACGATACTTAGCATCGCCTGCCCGCGGGCAGGCGCAAGCGATCACCCAGTCAAGGGTTGTGCAATCCCTATTGGGGAACAAGAACTCGCGGTGGCCAGCTCAGGGCTGGCTCTCGGGCGCCGATGCAGGATGGCCACGCGTTGCCGCGGCGGAAGCGCCTTGGCCGCCGGCACGCCCCTTACTGCGGTCAACCTTGCCGTGCGCTTCGCTCTTGTCTTTCTTGGCACTCTCGCCGGAAGCTCCGCTGGCGGCCTGCACAGTTGGCTCCGCGCGCCTGCCAGTGTCAGTCCCCGGTGTTGGAGGCGAACCGTAGCGACCGCCCTGCGCCCACGCCGCAACGGCGGTTAGCGAAAGGGCGGCGAGGAAAGCTAGCTTTTTCATTGCTGTCTCCTTTCCTGTGGGATCGCCTTTCACGGTAGACGCTCGCGCTGTAAACACAAGCCTGCGAACCCAATAGCGCTCAAGTCGCTGCAAACTCTGCTCCGCGCCGGCGTGCGATGAGGGTGCACGCGAGTTCAAGAATGACGCTAACCCTCCGGCGCCGACGACACATCGTGCGTGATCTGCCCCGCGCCCAGCTTGTTCACGCGTCATCGCGCAGTCGGTAGTGGTACCGGTGATCGCTGATGCCGACACAGACTATGGCAACGAACTGAACGTCACGCGCCGGCGCGTACTTCGATCGTGAAGAAGTGATCGAGTGCCTGTACGGGACCGGCCGGCCCATCGACCGAGCCGCCGGGCGCGAAGCCGACCAGCCGCTGCAGGTCCCTACTTGCCGCCGACACCGACCTTGCCGCGCCCGACCTTTCGATGCGGCACACTGGGGCGTAGCCTCTTCCTGGAGCCAGCCGTCAGCGTGACGTGCTCCGCAGGGTAGCGGGGGGTCCTGTGCGGCGCGGCCTGATGGGCGGAATGGCCCGGATCGATGCGCTTGATAGCTGACATGACTGACACCTCCTCAGAGGATTCTAGTCCGAAACAGCACGGCGCTTATGCCGCCCGTCGCTAGCAGCCCCATGGGCGCTGATCCTGGGGCGCTCACCAGTGAGGGGCCCATGACCGCAACATGCAGACAGGCGCGGCAAATGTCTCCATCAATGCAATCGAGGACGCGATCAACGCGTGGCGGCGCCGCGCACAGCCGCCGGCCGACGTGTGGCCAACGGCACTACCCCGCCCGCAGCGCCCACAGGGCCTCCAGTACGTATTCCGTGGCGCGTTCTACCCGCTCCCCGCTGTGCGCCAACCCCAGTCGCCGCCACAACGCCGGCCGCAGCGGCCGCATCACTATGCGCGCATCCGGCGCCGGCGTGGTGACCTCGTGTGGCAGCAGGGCCGCACCATAGCCGGCCGCCACCAGGCTCTTGATGGCGTCGTTGTAGTTGAGCTGAATCCGCGGTGCCGGCCTGTGGCCACCGCTGGCGAACCACTCGGCGGTCAGGCGCGACAGGCGCGTGGTGCCGTCATTGAGGATCAGCGGGCGCGTTGCCAGCCAGGCCGGCGTGATGCGCGCCGGGCAGGGCCAGCTCGCTGGCAGGAAAGCCCGTACCGGATCGCGCCGCCAAGGGCGGATGGTCAGCCCCGCCACGCGCGCCTGTGGCAGTGCCACCAGACCGATCTCCAGCGTGCCGGCGGCCAGCCGCGCCAGCGTCTCCTCCGAGGTAAGCACGGCCACCTGCACGTCGATGTCGGGATGCCGCTCCGCCAGCACGGCCAGCGCCTGCGGCAGCAGGTGGGCGATGGCCCCGGTCGAGGCGCCGAGGCGCACGCGGCCGGTCAACCCCTGCACCTGACGCTGCACGTCGTCCAGCGCAAGGTCGGCATCGGCCAGCAGGCGACGGGCGCGATCGACCAGGGTCTCGCCAATGGACGACGGACGCACCTCGCCGCGCCTGCGCGTCAGCAGTTGCGCACCGACACGGGCTTCCAGCTCGGCAATGTGAAGGCTGACGGTGGGCGGAGCCAGGTGCAACGCGCGCGCGGCTTCGGCGAAGGAACCCAGATCGGCGATGGCGACGAGGGTACGCAGGCGGTCCAGGCTGATCTCGCGCATGGGGCGGCATTCCGGTTAAGGGCGTATCTGCTGACGAGGAATATCGTTCAGGAAACGTGAATTTCATCGTCATGAAATTCAACTTCTTCGATTCTATCCGGTGGCGCAAGATGGCGCTTCCTGTACCGGCCGCACCAACGCAGAGCTGATGCTGAACCGGCCGGGGCCGCCACTTTCACGCCACTGCCAAGGATCCATCCCATGCGCTACCCTCTTGTTTTCATCGACGGCGACCAGGGCACCACCGGCCTGCAGATCCACGAACGCCTGCGCGGACGCGACGATCTGCGCCTGTTGACACTGCCCGCCGGCCAGCGCAAGGATGCGCGCGCCCGCGCCGACGCCATCAACGGCTGCGACATCGCCATCCTGTGCCTGCCGGACTCCGCCGCACGCGAGGCGGTGGCGTCCATCGTCAACCCTGCGGTGCGTGTGATCGATGCCAGTTCGGCACACCGCACGCAGCCTGGCTGGACCTACGGCTTTCCCGAGATGACTGCCGGCCAGGCGCAGCGCATCGCGGGCGCGCTGCGCGTCAGCAACCCGGGCTGCTATCCCACCGGGGCGATCGGCCTGTTGCGCCCCTTGGCGGAGGCCGGCCTGCTGCCGCACGACTACCCCATCGCCATCCACGCGGTGTCGGGCTATTCGGGTGGCGGCCGCACCGCCGTCGATACCTACGAGGGACCGCAGGCCACCCGGGCCCTGCCCTTCCAGGTCTATGGCCTGGACCTGGCGCACAAGCACACGCCTGAAATCCAGCAGCACGCGGGCCTGGCACGTCGTCCCGCCTTCGTGCCGGCCTACGGCGCCTTCCGGCAAGGTATCGTACTGACGGTGGCGCTGGAGTTGGACCTGCTGGCATCGGGCACGGACGTCGGCAGGCTGCACGCCTGCCTGCTCGACCACTACGCCGGCGCCCGCCATGTCGAGGTGATGCCGCTAGCCGAATCGGCCGCCACCACTCACCTCGACCCGCAGGCACTGAACGGCACCAACGACCTGCGCCTGGGCGTGTTCGCCAACCGCGAGCACGGGCAGGTGCTGTTGGCGGCGGTGTTCGACAACCTCGGCAAGGGTGCTTCGGGGGCGGCAGTGCAGAACCTCGATCTCATGCTGGCCGGGGTGGCGGCGGAGGTTCACCGGGCCGCCTGAGGCCTACCCAGCGTCGAAATATGAAGCGGGCCGGCAGCTTCCCGGCTTCCGGCCCGCCTGATGCGATCGGGTCAATCACGCGTGATTCGGCGCGTCAGTGAATCTGCATGCCACGCATGACGTGGGATGCGTTCCGGATATTTCTGCATGCCCCCGTACTGACGCAGGAGCAATTGTTGCCGTTCGGTCAACATACTGAGGGCCTTCGCGATGCTACAGCCTGGGGTCAGCCATTCTCAGTCGATCATCGCTTCCTTCCCGAGTGACCATGGGTGCTCTGACACCGGTGGTCACTGACACGGCAGCAACTTCGTGCCACGCGCCTAGGGTTTCGCTGTTCCTCTTCGGATAAGCATGTCAAAGAGAAACTGAGCGGCCGGCGCCAACGGGCGTCCTCGTCGCGAGATCAATCCCAACGTTCGAGTTATCACTGGGTCAGTCAGCGGGATCGCGAGCAGACCACTGCTGGACTTCGGCGGCAAAGCCATTCGAGGCACAACACCGATTCCCAGGTCGGCCTGGACCAGGCTTACCAAGGCGGGAACATGATTTACCTCGCAGTACCATCGCGGTCTTACCGGCAGCCGCGCAAGGGCCTGGTCGATCAGGAAGCGGTTGCCGCTGCCTTGCGCGAGCGTAATGTAGTCAAAGCCTTCAAGGTCTTTCCATTTGACGCTTCTTCGCGTCGCCAGCGGATGCCCCTTGCGACAGGCGACAACGAACGCCTCTTCAATCAAGGGGCAGAAATCGATGTCAGGCTCCTGCGTCCCGATATAGGTCAGGCCGAAATCCGCGTCGCCGCGCGTGACCGCGAGAAGGACATCCCCGGAAGACTCGTCAATGATGCGGATCCGTATCCCCGGATAGCGCTCGTGATACGGCCCCACGACAGAAGGCAGGAAATGCCCGACCGCAGACGGTACGCATGCAAGCGTCACCTCGCCCGACAGCCGATCGGCAACGGTCTGGATGCCGAGCATGGCCTCTTCCAGCTCGTTGATGACGTTTCGCGCCTTGTGCACAAACATGCGGCCCAGGGTAGTCAATTCGACTTTCCGGGTGGTCCGCGTGAACAGCGCGACGCCAAGCGCTTCTTCCAGTTTATCGACGCGACGCGACAGTGCCGACTGCGACAGGAACATCGCATCGGATGCCGCCTTGAAGCTGCCCAGATCGGCTACGGCCAGGAACGCTCGCAAGTCCGCCAAATCGAAATTCATGTGTCTTACGCAAGAATACTTGTGATCTTTGCACTTTACACTGGAATCCGGTCAGCGTGATCATTCGCCCTATGGATGGAACGAAACACTGTCCTGACCAAGCAGGAGACACAATGCCCAACAAAGTACAAGAGCCGTTACGGCGCATGTCGCGCCGTAACGCCCTAGCCGCCCTCGCGATCCCGCTAGCCACTGCACTGATTCCCGCACAGGCGCAGACCTGGACACCCGCCAGGCCGATCCGGCTGATTGTCCCGTATGGGCCCGGCGGAAGCTCGGACGCCATTGCCCGCGTCATCGCGGCAGAGATGTCGAAGAATCTGGGCCAACAGATCGTGGTGGACAACAAGGGCGGCGGCCAGGGTGTCATCGCCATGCAGGAGACCGCACGCGCAGCGCCTGACGGATACACACTGGTTCTCGGCCACGTTGGCACGCTTGCCGTCAATCCCGCCATGATGCGCAAGCTTCCCTACGATCCTCTGAAGGACTTCACGCCGGTGACTTTGCTGGCGAAAGTGCCGATGGTGTTCGCGGTGGGGCCTACCGTCCATAGCGATTCCATCAAGGCATTCATCGCCCAGGCCAAGGCGAAGCCTGGTGCCATGACCTACGGATCGGCGGGCAACGGAAGCGCTGGCAACGTTGCTTTCGAGATGCTCAAGCAGACTGCGCATATCGATCTTGTGCACGTGCCATATAAGGGCACCGGCGCCCAGATTTCCGACTTGCTCGCCGGAAACATCGACGCCGCATCGGCGGGCCTGGCGGGGATCCTGCAACACGCCAAGGCGGGCAAGCTGCGCATACTCGCCGTTGGATCGTCACAGCGCCTCGCGCCGATTCCCAACGTTCCCACCATTGCCGAGGAAGGCTACCCGGGATTTGAAAGCTCGCAATGGTTTGGGCTGATGGCGCCAGCGCGCACGCCCACGCCGGTGGTCAGCCGCCTGCATGCCGAGGCTGTCAAGGCCCTGGCCACCCCGCTGGTGCGACAACGACTTGCCGAGGACGCAAGCACGCCTGTCGGCGCGGGCAGCGCCGAATTTGCGTCATTCATTCGTTCCGAGCAACAACGCTGGGGCACCGTCATCCGCAGCGCGGGAATCCAGGCAAACTAAGTCTTCCGAGAATATCCAGCATGCAACAAGATCGAATCACTGTATCCGAAGCCGAACTCCGCCAGCTCGGAGTGCGCGCGTTCCAGGGCCTGGGCCTGACCGAAGGGGACGCCATCGATGTCATTGACATCCTGGTACTTGCAGACCTCTTCGGGCTCAGCACCCATGGACTGTCTCGCATTGAATCCTATGGCGAACGGCTCCAGTCCGGCGGTATCTCGGCACGCCCCACCATTACAGTTGAGCGCGCCGCGCCGGCGCTGGTGAAGATCGATGGTGGCAACGCAGTCGGCCCGCTCGCTGGCATGAAGGCGCTGCGCGCCGCCATGGAAGTCGCCGAAGAATTCGGCATCGGCATGGCCTTCGTCCGGGGCAGCAATCATTTCGGGCCAGTTTCACCGTACAGCTACATTGCGGCGGAAGCAGGATTCGCCAGCATGATTGGCAGCAACGCCACGACGACCATCGCGCCATGGGGTGGAAGCGACGCACGCTTGGGCAACAGCCCGCTGGGTTTCGGCGTACCGGGGCATGACGGCCGCCACTTCCTGCTGGACATGGCCATGAGCGTGGCCGCACGCGCCAAGATTCGCAATGCGCTCAAGGCAGGACAATCTATCCCGGATTCATGGGCCACCGACGCGCAAGGACGACGGACCACCGATCCCAAGGCTGCCCTCGATGGCTTCCTGCTGCCGATTGGCGGGCACAAGGGCTATGGGCTGGCACTGATGGTCGATCTTTTCGCAGGACTGCTGTCGGATGCGGCGTACCTGACTCACGTCAAGTCGTGGGTCGATGCACCCGACCAGCCCCAGAACCTGGGCCATTTCTTTATCCTGGTTGATACCCGGCGACTGGGATCGGCCCAATGGCTGGCTGCCCGCATGCAAGACTTTGCGGCGATCCTCCACGGTAGCGCACCCGCGGAGCCTTGCAAGCCTGTTATTGTTCCCGGAGAGATCGAACTCGACAAGCTGGCGCGTCAGCGCGAAAAGGGCATTCTCATGGATCCAGCGGTGAAGGCGCTACTGGATCGACATGCCAACGCAAAGACGAACTGAAATGGCACACGCCGGAAGGATCATGACAAGTCAATATGCAAGGCTTGCAGCGGAGCTTGCGCCGACGGGAATCCTTCGCGCATCCATCAACGTAGGCAACCCTATCCTGGCAAACCTCGATGCCGGCGGCAATCCATTCGGCGTTTCAGTAGACCTCGCCCGTGAGCTTGCCAGTTGCTTGGGCGTTCCGCTTGAGCTTGTCGTATTTGACTCAGCGGGGAAGTCGGTCGAGGCCGTCACGGCCGAACAGGCGGACTTCGGATTCTTTGCCGTCGACCCGGTCCGGGGGGCCGGCATCGCATTCTCCGAACCCTACGTGCTGATCGAAGGCGCGTATTTGGTGAAGGAGGAATCCACCGTCAAGGCCAACGAAGAGGTCGACCTCGCCGGACGCCGTGTCGTGGTAGGAAAAGGGAGCGCCTACGATCTTTATCTCACTCGTACGCTGCAACATGCACACATCGTGCGCGCCCCGACTTCCCCTGCCGTTGTGCAAACATTCCTGGAGCAAAGCGCGGACGTGGCTGCAGGGGTGCGACAGCAATTGGAAGCAGATGCCAAGCGCACTGCGGGCCTGAGGTTGTTGCCGGGCCGGTTTATGGTCATACAGCAAGCCATGGGCCTCCCCATAGCCCGCAGCGCTGAAGCCGTGGAATTGCTACGGCGGTTCGTCGAGCAGATGAAGGCCTCCTGCTTCGTTTCGGACGCTCTCAGGCGTCACGGAATCGAGGGCGCGTCCGTCGCGCCCGCGAAATCATAGCCTGCACGCAACGCCGGGCTGGCAATGCCGGCGACGCAGGTGCTGATCTATGACAACGCCAAGCGGGGAACACCATTGATGCTCGCCGCACCCAGCGTTGTGCTGGACTTGCCCCTGCGCGTGCTGGTGCGCGATGACTGCCAGGGCAGCACCTGGATGAGCTGCCACACCGCCGCGGAACTGGAAATCGCCCACCCATTGCCGGCCGGCAGCGCCGCGCCGCCGGCTGTGGCGCAGCGGCTGATTCTTGACACGGGTGGGCGCGCAAGGCGCCCCACGGTGATTTATCCGGCCAGGCCCTTGTTCGGGTTGATCAGGTACTTCTCCCCCGTCGCGCGCTTGTTGTAGACGGCGATCACGTCCAGGTCCAGCACCTCGGCCAGCGAGATCTCTTTCGAGTAGTGGCTGGCAAAGGTGGTCTTCAGCTCCGCCATCACGCGTTGCTTCAGCGCGTTGGCCCGCTCGCGCCCGATCTTCTGCAGGAACGGGAACAGCAGCCAGCCGCCCATGCCCCACGCCATGCCGAAGTTGCGGTTGAACTCGGTCGGGCTTGTGTCCAGGCCGCCGTAGAGATAGACCTGCTTGTGGGTGGTCGAGCCATAGCGGCTGTATTCGCGGGCCGTCTTGTTCAAGGCCGCTTCCATGCAGGTGAGGATCTGGCCGCCGAGCTTGCCGCCGCCCGTGGCGTCGAAGGCGATCGTTGCGCCAGTGGCGACGAGTGCCTCGGTGAGGTCCTGCATGAACGTGGGCGACGCGGCGTTGCAGACGTGGACCGTACCTTGTGCCTTGAGCAGGTCCGCCTGCTCTTGCTTGCGCACGATGTTCACCAGCTTGATGCCATCCTTGAGACAGATCTGATTGAGCATCTGGCCCAGGTTGGAGGCCGCGGCGGTGTGCACCAGGGCGCTATGTCCTTCGAGCCGCATGGTCTCGACCATGCCCAGTGCGGTGAGCGGGTTGACGAATGACGACGCGCCGTCAGCAGGCGTGGCGCCTTCGGGCAGGACCAGGCACTGGTCCGCGGGAATGCAGCGGTACTGCGAGTACATCGCGCCGCCGATGGCAGCCACGGTCTTCCCCATCAAGGCTTGCGCCGCGGGGGACGAGCCTGCATCGACGACCACGCCCGCGCCCTCATTGCCAACCGGCATGGACGCATCCAGGCGGCCCGCCATGCTGCGCATCGCGCCTTCCGGAACGCGCGCGGTGACGATGGGGCGCTCGGCCGTGCCGCTGGCCTTGGCCGTGCTCATGTCGGCCGCACCGAACAGCAGTCCGAGATCGGACGGGTTGAGGGGAGAGGCTTCAATGCGGATGAGCACTTCATCCGGGCCAGGGTTCGGCGTGTCGATGCTGGCTAGCGACAGCTCGAGTTCACCACTGCTCTTGATTTGCGAACGAAGTTGAAGTGCGGTGCGCATTCGATGTCTCCTTGGTCTGTCGGTTTGCGGTGAGCGCGGCAGCAGCGGGGGGCTGTTTTCGCCAGCAGTCAGCAATGTAGCAAGTTCCTGCGAATCCCGTACTGGGCCGGAAATTCAGGTCATGCGCCGGCCGACAGGCCATCATGCATCGCACTGATAGCGGTGGATATATCAATCACCTGGCGGTCAGCCCTGTTGCGCTTTACGTTCCAGTCGCCGGCTCGACTCGGACTGAAGGAAACGATTGACCCGCCTGTGCGGGACCGGCCGGCCCACGAGCACGGCCAGCCCCTGCATGCTGCACGGCGGCAACATCATTCGGCCTTGTAGCCCGATGCCTTGATGGGCCGTTCCCAGCGCCTGAGCTCGGCGACCTGGGTCTCGCCGAGTTGCTGCGGGCCGGCGTAGTTTGCATTCAGGCCGATCTCGCGGATGCGCGCCTGGAGATCGGGCGCCTTGAGCACTTCGGCGATCGCGTCGGACAGGCGCTTGACCTTGTCGGCCGGCAGGCCTGCGGGGGAGAACAGGCCGACGAAGGCCTCAGCTGTGGCGTCGATGCCGGACTCCTTGAGCGTTGGCACGTCGGGCAGCGCCGGCGATCGCGCGTTACCCGTGACCGCGAGGATGCGCAGGCGGCCCGCGCGGTGATGCTCGATGGTCTCCGATATCGTGTCCACCATGATGGGAATCTGTCCGCCCAGCAGATCGGACACTGCCGGCGCGCCGCCCTTGTAGGCAACGTGCGTGAGCGGCACGCCTGAGGCCTGCGACAGCAGCACGCCCGCAAAGTGCGGCACGGTGCCTGCGCCCGAAGTACCGTAGTTGGCGCGGGCCGGGTTGGCCTTGAGCCAGTTCAGCACCGCGCGGATGTCGCCGGCCGGCGCCGCCGGACCCGCCGTCACCGCGAAGTCGAAGGTCACCACGCGCGCGATGGGCGTGAAGTCCTTCACCGGGTCATAGTTGAGGTGGTAGAGCCATGGCGAGATCACCAACGCGCCGCTGGGCGAAATGACCAGCGTGTTGCCGTCGGCCGGCGCGCGCTTTGCTTCCCCAAGCACCAGGCGACCGCCAGCTCCGGGCTTATTCTCGACGATCACCTGCTGGCCGAGCGGCAGGCGCAGGCGCTCGGCCAGCAGCCGCGCCACGACATCGACCGAGCCGCCGGGCGCGAAGCCGACCAGCAGCTTGAGGGGGGGCTTGTCCTGGGCAAGGGCGCCCATAGGCAGCGCGGCGGCCAGCGCCAAGGTTGCAGCCACCCGATTGAAAACGCGTCGCTTCATCATGCTGAGAGTCTCCTTGGTCAGCCGAAGTCGATCAGAAACCGAATACTCGCATGGCATTGCCCGAACGCACGGCGTCGCGCTGCGCGGCGGACAGCCGCTCCGTATTGGCGAAGGACCCGCGCGTGTCGTGAACCTGGTGCGGCCAGTCGGTGCCGAACATCACCCGGTCGGCGCCGACGACCGAGATCAGGAACTCCAGCGAAGCCGGGCTGTACGAGATGCAGTCGTAGTGGATGTGGCGCAGGTAGTCGATGGGCGTGCGCTGCATCTTGCGCCGCTGGGGGATCTCGACCTCGTGGCCCTTCCCGAAACGGCCGGCCAGGTAGGGCAACGCACCACCCGCATGCGAGGCGATGATCTTGAGGTTGGGGTATTGGTCGAAGAAGCCCTCGAAGATCATGCGCGTGATGGCGAGCGTGGTGTCGAACATGAAGCCCACGGACCAGCTCAGGTCGAACTTGGTCATGTCCATCAGGTCGGCGCCCGGCGGGTCGGTGGGGTGCACCAGCACCGGCAGCGCGCGGCGGTCGATTTCGGCCCAGATGGGCGCGAAGGCCGGGTCGGTCAGGCTGCGGCCGGCGATGTTGGCCAGCACCATGACGCCGCTCGCACCGTTGTCGCAGGTGCGCTTGAGCTCGTCGAGCGCGCGCTGCGGGTATTCCCACGGCAGCGAGGTGAACCAGCGCAGCCGGCTCGGGTGATCGGCCTGCGCCTGCGCCAGCGAATCGTTGGATTCGCGGGCCGCTTCGCAGCTGGTTTCCTCGTCGCCCCAGAACACATTGGGGCAAGTCAGCGACATGACAGAGATGTCGATGCCGGCCGCGTCCATGTGCTGGATGCGCAGGTCGTAGTCGAAGTGTCCTTTCTGTGGGATGACCACGGGCGTGTCGCCACGGAATACCTCGTGCTGGCCGTCGGGGCGCTGCTGGATGTTGTAGAGCCCGCCCTTGCGCTTGAGCAGCTCCAGCCAGGGCTTTGTGAAGATGTGGGTGTGAACATCGATGACAGGCATCTAGGGGGCTCCCGTGGTGTGTGAGTGACGGATGTCTAGACACTACTGTAGTGATCTGGCATAAACGTATTGGCAGATATCTTGATACCAGGATAAGTAAATACTTATGCCCGACCGACTCACCGCCCTGGCCCTTGAAACGCTGGGCCGCATGCGCTCGCGCCTGAAGGCGCGCCAGCTCAACCTGCTGGTCGCGCTGAACGAGTACGGCTCGCTCTCCCGCGTGGCGCAGGAATGGGGGGTGACCCAGCCCTACCTGACGCAGATGCTGGCCGAGGTCGAATCCATGATGGGCACGGCCCTGTTCACGCGGCAACGCGGTGGCGTCACGCCCACGCCGGTGGGGCGCATCGCGATCTCGCGCGCTTCGCGCCTGCTGGTCGACCTGCAGGACTGGGCCAACGACATGGCCGCAGCCCGCCTGGGCTTCACCGAGCGGCTCAGCATCGGCGTGATCCACTACCTGTCCGGCCAGTTGCTGTGCGACACGCTCTCGCACACGCGCGAGCAGGTCGGGCCGTTCGTGTTCTCGGTGGAGGAAGCCAGCAGCGACCGCCTGCTGGCGCTGCTTCGCGAGCACAGGCTCGAAGGCGTGGTGGCACGCGCGCGCGGCGCGGCACAGGTGCGTGACCTGCGCTGCGACATCCTGTTCCGCCAGCGCCCCGCGCTGGTGTGCCACCTCAAGACTGCCAGGCATCTGGGCAAGCGCGCGCTGGACTGGCACGAGCTCGCCACCATGGACTGGGTCCTGCCGCCCGCGGGCACGGCGCTGGGCGCCTCGGTGCTGGACCTGTTCCTGCACGTGGGCGAAGAGCCACCGGTGCCGGCCATCGAAACCCATTCGCTCAAGATCGTCGGCCGCATGATCGAGCGCAACCCGTCGATGGTGGCCATCGTGCCCGCCGACGTGGCGCACGATCTCTCCACCCGCGCGCACGTGGCCAGCGTGCCCTGCGACCTGGAGTGGCCGCTGCCGCCGGTGGCGCTTTACCGGCGCCAGGGTGCGGGTGACTCGCCCACCATGGCGACCTTTGTGCGCACGCTGAAGACCTTGTGCAAGGAACGGTTCTGATGACCGCCGCCGCTGCTTGCAAACTGTGATTCCGCGTCGCGTTGGCCGGCCCAGTTGCAAGCTTTCTCCTTTTTACAGTTGTTGCTGCACTTCACTTGTGGCTCATCGCCTGGTGCGCCTAGCGCAAGGCTGTTTCATGCCGCTTGAAGCTGTTGAGCGGGGCATAACGTCCCGTCCGAGAGCGCGGCAAGCCAAGCCGCGCTACGCCCATATCAATGCCGATGGCACCGCCATTGGCAGCGGCTGTTCGACCTCGCGTTCAGCCTGAATCGACACCTGAAGCCGGAAGGTTCCCCAATGACGTCCACCCGTACGGTCTCCTGTCGAGCTCCTGGATTTCCTATTTTTCTTTCCTGCGATTAGCTGTATAGTACTTCGATATTTCGAAGAAAATATCAAAGGAGACAGCGATGAACAGAAGTTTCCGATGCTGGCGGCGATCGCTGCTGGCAGCGTTGGCACTGGCGCCAGCACTCTCATTCGCGCAGGAAAAATTCCCTAGTCGGCCAATTACCTGGATCGTGCCGTTCACCCCGGGTGGCATCACCGACACGGCATCGCGCACCATCGCCAAGAAGATGTCGGAAACCCTGAAACAATCGGTGGTGGTGGAAAACCGCCCCGGGGCTGGCGGCATGGTCGGCACGGAAGTCGCGGCGCGTGCGCCGGCCGATGGCTACACATGGATCTATGGCACGCAGGGCACAATGGCGGCCAACCTGGCGCTGTACGGCAAGGTGCGCTACGACCCGTTGAAGGATTTCGCCCCAGTCCACGCGATCTCGGAAACATCCACGATCATGGTGGTCAACGCCTCGCGCCCCTACAAGACGGTCAAGGAACTGGTGGAATACGCCAAGCAGCATCCGGGCAAGGTCAACTTCGGATCGGCGGGCGCGGGTACCGGCACGCATTTGAGCGCCGAGTTGTTCCAGACCAGCGCCGGCGTGAAGCTAACCCACGTTCCGTACAAGGGCAGTTCGCCGGCGATCAACGATCTGCTGGGCGGCGTGGTGGACGTGATGTTCGACTATCCGAGCATCGTGATACCTCATATCCAGAGCGGAAAGCTGCGCGCGCTTGCCACGACCGGCAAAGAGCGTCTGGCGCTGCTGCCGACCGTGCCCACCATTGCGCAATCAGGTTACGCCATGGCGCAGGCCAGTAGCTGGTCCGGCATCCTGGTGCCGGCCGGCACGCCGCCACAGACCGTGGCGCTGATTGCGAAGGCGACGGAGGAAGCGCTGCGCGACCCCGAGGTACGCAAGTCGATCGAGCCATACGGCAGTATGCCGATGTACGGCCTGTCCGAAGCCAAGTTCGGCAGCTTCATCCAGGCCGAGATCGTGAAGTGGGGGGATGTGGTCAAGAAGTCCGGCGCCAAGCTGGACTGACCAACGGGCCATCCATGCGGGGCGCGGCCAAGGCCGGCGCCCCGCGATGCTTCAGGCCATACCCTCCAGCGTCACGGGGAACCCGGGCAACGGCCCGTTTTCCGTCTCCGTGATCCGCGCCCCCGATCTGGCTCGGGCTTGCACAACGGCCTCCGCAGCATCCAGCACCGGGAACACCGGCAGGTCCGCGTCGGCCAGACGCGCCATCAGCGCATCGGCGTCATACTCGACCACACATTCCGCCAGACGCGCATTGATCGCTTCGGCATGCGCGGTACGCGCGGCGTGGGTCGCGCAACATGCATCGTCGGCGGCGAACAGACCCAGCGAAGCATTCAGGCCGCGCCAGAAATGCTCCTCCAGCGCGGCGATGGTCAGGTAGCGGCCATCCCTGCAGCGGAACACGCCATAGGCCGGCTTGCCGCCCAGCATCGCACGCTGCGCATCGGACGTGGTCGCGGCCTTCTGGCGAAACAGCCCCAGCCGCGGCGCCATCCAATGCAGAACGCTGTCGGCGAGCGCCGCATCCAGATACTGACCGCGTCCGCTCACCGTGCGCTGGTAGAGCGCGGCCAGCAGCGCGGATAGCGCCGTGGATGCGCCGGCCAGATCCGCGATCGGCAGCATGGCCTGGTGCTCTGGAGGACCACCGGGCGCGCCAGCCAGTGATAACGCGCCCGCTGCTGCCAGGTAGTTGATGTCGTGACCTGGCAGCAGCGCATGCCGGCCGTCCTGGCCAAACCCGGTCAGCGACAGATAGATCAGCCGTGGGAACGGCTCGCGGAGGTTGTCGTAGTCCAGCCCGAGCCGGCGCATCACGCCTGGGCGATAGGATTCGATCACGATGTCCGCCTGCGCGATCTGCTCCCTCACCTCGGCCAGGCCACTATCGCTCTTCAGGTCGCAGAACAGGCTGCGTTTGCCACGATTGATCGCATCGAACAGCCCCGGCGCCATGCGCCGGGCATTGTCGCCGTGCGGGGGACGTTCGATCTTCACCACTTCGGCGCCCATGTCGACGAGGGACTGCGTCAGGAACGGGCCGGGAAGCAGTTCGGTCAAGTCGACAACGCGCACGCCCGCGAGCGGCGGGGCACTGGTCGCACGGGCCGCGCTCATTTCCCATCCTCCTCTTGCTCCATCACGATCACCGCATCGAGTGGCAGCGCCCCCTCCCCCGCGACGCCGACCCAAACCGGATTCAGATCCATCTCCACCAGCCGGTCGGCATGCGCGACGACGAAGTCCGACACCTTCACCAGCAGCGCCGTCAGTGCCGCGATGTCGTGCCTCGGCTTTCCGCGCGCGCCATCCAGCAACGGGAAACAGCGCACCTCGCGGATCATCCCCTCGGCCTCTGTGGCCGACAGCGGCAGCATGCGGCGCGATACGTCCTTGAAAACCTCCACGTAGATCCCGCCGAGGCCGAAGGTCAGGATGTGCCCAAACACCGGGTCACGCGAAACACCGATGAGTATCTCCAGACCGCCCGGCGCGGCCATTTGTTCGAGCAGCAGACCGTCGATGCGCGCGTCAGGCACGTTGCGCGTGACCGATGCGTGAATACCTTGCCAGGCCGCCTCGAGCCCGGCTTCGTCGTGGATACCGACCACCACGCCCCCAACATCCGACTTGTGCTGGATCTGCGCGCTCACCACCTTGGCCACCAGCGGGTAACCCACCTCGCGCGCCAATACGCGCGCCTGCTCCAGCGTGGCCGCCACACGGGACACGGGAATGGCGATGCCGGCTGCGCGCAGCATCGCCTTGCCCTCGGGCTCGGACAGGGCCCGCGTGGGCACCTCGGCGCGTGGCCGCGCGGCGGCCTGCAGCAGCGGCTCGAAGTCGATATCGGCGCGGGCCCGCCAGTCCGCATAGGCCATCCAGCGCTGCACCGCCTTGACGGCCTTGCTGATGCTGCGCACGGGCGCCAGGCCCGCATCGGCAAACACCTTGTAGGCTTCGCCCTGGCGCTCGCTCATCCAGATCGGCAGCATCGGCACCGGGCTCTCTTCCTGCACCTGTGCCGTGATGTCGGCGGCCAGCTTGGTGATGGCCCCGTACTCGAGCGCCTGCGGCAGCAGCACCAGTGACACGTTCGGGTCTTGGCAAACCGCCTGCAGACAAGTCCGTGCCAGCTCCGGGTTAGCCATCACCGCGGTGGTGGTGTCGATGGGGTTGTCGATGGCCGCGTACGATGGCAGCGCTTCGCGCAGCACAGCGAGGGTCTGCGGCGCGAACTCGGCCAGCTTCAGTCCGGAATTTCCGACCATGTCGGCGCACAACGCCGCGGTGCCGCCCGACCCCGAGTAGATCGCAAGGGCACCGCCCTGGCGCGGCATGCCGCGCGCAAACAGCCAGGCGGTGTCGATCAGTTCATCGATGTCATCGACCTCGACCACGCCAAGCTGGGCGAACACGGCGCTGTTGACCTCCGCCGAGCCGGTAATCGAAGCCGTGTGCGACTGCGCTGCCTTGCGCCCGTATTCGGAACGCCCCACCTTAAGCACCACCACCGGCTTGCCCTTGCGCGCCGCATGCTGCACGGCCGCGACGAACTTGCGGCCGTCATTGACCCCTTCGAGCAGCGTGGCGATGACCTTGATATCGGGCGCATCGGCCATGTAGTGGATGAAGTCGCTCACCTGCAGGTCGACCTCGTTGCCGCTGGAACTCCACAGCGCCACGCCGATGCCGCGATCCATCGCCTGCAGCACATTGCGGCCAAGGCCGCCCCCTTGCGTGGCCAGCCCCACCGGCCCGCCGCGAAGATCGTGCCGGAAGGACGGCGAGAACGTGAAGCCGAGCCGCTCCGTGATATTGGTCAGGCCCGGGCAGTTCGGTCCGTAGATGCGCATGCCCGTGCGCGCCACGATCTCCTTCATGGTCTGCTCGGCGGCCTTGCCCTCCTCACCGGCCTCGCCAAAGCCCGAAGTCAGGATGATCGCGAAGCGCACCCCTTTCTCGCCGCACTGTTCCAGTACCGCAAGCACATGCTCGGCGGGCACCGCCACCAGAGCGGTGTCGGGCACGGCCGGCAGCGACGCCACGTCGGGCCAGGCCTTGCGCCCGGCCACTTCCGGCTTGGTCGCGTTGATCAGGTACACATCGCCCAGAAAATCCGAATGGTCCAGCAGGTTCTCGAGCGCGCGGGCGCCAATGCTGCCACTGCGGTCACTGGCCCCGACCAGGGCGATGGAACGCGGGCTGACGAGCCGGGACAGGTCTTGGTATGTCTCCATGTTTTTTCTCTCGATGCGGAAGTCTGCGGAGCCCGGCGATACGCCGGGCGGAAAGGGCCTGGAGGCCCGGCGCGGCTGTTGCCGCTCAGGCGATGGCCGACATGCCCAGAATCTCGCGGCCGACGATCAGTGTCTGCACTTCGGTGGTGCCTTCTGGAATGGTGCCGCCACGCGTATCGCGGAAGATGCGTTCGATCGGGTAGTCGGTGGCGTAGCCCAGACCGCCGTGCACCTGCAGGGCCATGCTGGCCACCTCGTGCGCGGCCTCGGTCGCATACAACTTGGCAATCGACGCGGAGACACGCGTGTCCTCACCGCGGTCGAGCGCCATGGCGGCGCGATACCCGAGCGCACGGGCCGCTTCCACCCGGATCGTCATATCCACGATCATCTTCTGCACGAGCTGGAAACTGCCGATGGGACGGCCGAACTGCGTACGCGTCCTGGCGTAGTCAGTGGCGAGGTCGAGCGCGGACTGCGCCGCGCCCACGGCGCCCATCGCGATATTGACGCGCGCTCCGTCCAGGCCCTGCAGCATGCGCTTGAGCGCGCCGCCCTCCTCGCCCAGCAGGTTCTCGCGCGGCACGCGAATATTGTCGAAGCCGAGCTCGGCGGTGCCGGTACTGCGCAGCACCATGGTGTCGACGCGGCGCACCTCGTAAGGACTGACTTCGCGCTCGACCAGGAACGTCGACAACTGGCCTTCGCAGTTGTCGCTGTAGGTACGGGCCACCACGATGCCGAAGTCGGCAAACGCGCCGTTGGTAATCCAGAGCTTGCGGCCATTGAGCACGTAGTGGTCTCCGTCCAGGTCGGCACGCGCCTGGATCTGCGCGATGTTGGAACCGGTACCCGGCTCGCTGATCGCGGTAAACACCTTGCGCTCACAGGCCAGCAAGGGTTCGAGGAAGCGGGCCTTCTGATCCGGCGTGCCGACGGCAGCAAGCTTGGCGATCGGGCCGTTGGTAATGTTCAGGATGGTACGCAGCGAAAGCCAGGCGTAGCCGGCCTCCTCCATCATCATCGCCCAGGTGAGCTGGTCCAGCCCCATCCCGCCCTGTTCTTCGGACAGGCGCCCGCCGATGTAGCCGAACTGCGACAACCCCTTCAGGATCTCGAAGGGAAAGGTCTTCTCCTGATCATGCCGGCTGATCAGCGGTGCCACCTCCGCCTGCATGAATCGGCGAATGTTGTCGCGCAGCAGCCGCTGCTCGGGAGTTGCTTCGAAAAACATGGGTATCTCCTGTAAAAGCCCGGTTGAGAAATGCATGCGGCACCGGCGGCATTGCGTGCCAGGCACCGCCGATACAAAGCCGGACACAGGAACGGTCCCATGTGCCGGCCTAATCCTTCTGGGCGGCGGGAAAAACCAGCTCCCGCGCAGCCTCGATCACCTCCAGGTACTCGTCCTTGCGGCGATTGAATCGTTCGGTGGGGCCCGCCAGCGAGATCGCCAACGGTTCGTCGCCGATCAGCCCGGCCACCGCGATGGCGGTCACCCCTTCTCCGCCCTCGTCCTCGACCCACGCCCAGCCGCGCTCACGCACTTTGGCGATCTGCTTTTCCAGCACGACCGGATTGATTTCCGTCTTTGGACCCAGCTTGGGCAGCGCGCGCAGGCGTAACTGCCGCGCCGCGTCTTCCGGCGGCAGTACCGCCAGCAGCGCCTTGCCGAGCGCCGTGGCATGCAAGGCCAGGCGCTTGCCGACGCGCAGCACGTAACGCAATTCGTAGCGGCTTTCCTGGAAGCCGGTCACCCGCACGTGAGCGCCGTCGAGCCGGCCGCACAACGAGGTCTCGCCGGTCTTGCCAGTGAGGAACTCGGTGGCCTCGGCCGCCACGGCCGCCAGCGGATCGTTGCCGGCAATGGCTTCGCAGATCGAATGGAGCCGCGTGGTGGGATAGAAGCGGCGCGTGCGCGCGGTACGCATCAGATACCCCGTCTCGGTCAGCGTATGCAGCAGGTCCGAGCAGCTGCTCTCCGGCAGGTCGAGCAGGCGCGCAAGTTCCGAGTTGGAGAGCTCGCGCTTTTCGCGCGAGAACACCTCGAAAACGGCAAGACTGCGCGCGGCGGCAGGAACAAAGCTTGGCATGGGTTCTCCGAAATTCTCGTGATGACAGGGCGGCATCCGCCCAAAGCGCACAGTCTACGAGATTTCGTACGTTCTCCCGTGTTTGACATGGGGTATTACTACGATATACTGGATACTAATCCGACCTATCGTAGTTATGCAAGATAAAGATCGGCCGATGGCACCCGCGACGTCGCGCCGACGTGCAAGCACCCGCGCGCCCGATGGGCAAACAGATACTGAAGAGGAGACACGATGCAGACTGCGGAATCCCGCTCGCCTGAAACACAAGGGGCGCCATTCCTGGCCGTACTGCGCTGCGGCGCATGCGGCAAGCCCACCTACCCCGCTTCCGCCTATGGTTGCCAGTACTGCGGCGCCGAACCCGAGCGCGGCACGGTGGAACAGATGCCCGCGCGGGGCACGCTGCGCAACTACGTGACCGTGCATGCGCCGCTGGTGCGCGACATGCCGCCGCCATTCGTTGTCGGCGAGGTCGAGTTCGCGGAAGGCATACGCGAAGAAGTGCTGCTCGACGTGGTCAGCGAATCGGAACTGGCTCCGGGCATGACGGTGCAAGGCGTGATCCGCGCCGACGCCCCGTGCGGCGACCGTTATCCGCTGCGCTTCGCGCCCGCAAGCCAGGAGGTGCAACGATGAACCGCCTGCTTCAGCAAACCCCCGTCTACGTCATCGGCATCGGACTGCATCCGTACCAGTTCGCGTCGGATACCCCTTATGTCAGCCTCGGCCTGCGCGCGCTGCGCGAGGCGCTGGCGGACGCCGGCATTGCCTGGCCAGAGGTGCAGAGCGCGTACGTAGGCACGTCGGCGATCGGCATGGCAACCGGGCGCGTCATGTTCCGCCACCTGGGCTCCACCGGCCTCGCCGTGACGCAGGTGGAAAGCGCCTCGGCATCGGGCTGCTCGGCGTTCCGCCAGGCGTGCCTGGAGGTGGCGAGCGGCATCTCGGACGTGGTGGTGGCGATGGGGGTGGACAAGTTCGGCGATGGCCGCAAGGCCGCCGACAAGGACGGCCTGCCGCACCTTGCGCCGACCGCGACCATGCCGCCGGTGAAGTTCGCGCTGATGGCGCATGAATACCTGCGCCAGCACGGCCTGAAGCCCGAAGCGATGGCACGCGTCGCGGTCAAGAACCACGGCAATGCGGCGCTCAACCCGTATGCACAGTTCCGCAAACCCCGCACACTCGAGCAGGTCATGGCCTCGCCAAAGGTGGTGGGCGACCTGACGGTGCAGCAGTGCTGCCCGCGTGGCGACGGCGCCGCTGCCGTGATCGTGGTGTCGGAGGCGGCGATCAGGCGTCTCGGCCTGGACAAGCGCCGCGCCGTGCGCGTGCTGGCATCGGTGGCGAACAGCGAGGAGCTTGAGCACGGCGATTCGTCGGCAGCCGTCGACATGGTGCGCAAGTCCACCGCGCTGGCGTATGAGCAGGCCGGCATCGGCCCGCGCGACCTGAACCTGGTGGAACTGCACGAGGCCTTCTCGATCGAGGAGCTGGTCTACACGGAAGCCATGGACCTATGCGCGCCTGGAGAAGGGGCGGCGTGGCTCGAACGCGGCGCTTCGGCCATCGGCGGCCAATGCGCGGTCAATGCATCGGGCGGCCTGCTAGGCATGGGTCATCCGACCGGACCGACCGGTATCGGGCAGATCGCCGAGATCACGCGCCAGATTCGCGGCGAGGCACACGGACGGCAACACGCGGGCGCGCGCCTGGGGCTGGCTCACATGATCGGGCTCGGCTCGGTGGCCTTCGCCCACGTCCTGGCGGCATCGCACTGACTGCCCCCGCGGGGTGGCCGGCCGCACGTGCGACTGGCGAACCCTCACGCAAACATCGGCGCGAACATCATTCCAGGCAAGGAGACATCGATGCAGTTTGAAACCCTGTTGTACGAAGTGGTCGAGGGCGTGGCCATCATCCGGCTGAACCGCCCCGAGCGCATGAACACACTCGGCGGCTCCATGAAGCCGGATCTCGCCAAGGCGTTCTTCGAGGTGGCGCGGGACGACACCAGCGTTCGCTGCGTGGTGCTGACCGGCACCGGCGACAAGGCGTTCTGCGCCGGCGCGGACATCAAGGAGCGCGCGGGCGGCACGGCGCATCCCGCCGATTACTACGTCACGCAGCAGCGGACGCATGAGTTGTTCCGCGGCATCGAGGAATTTGAAAAGCCCGTGATTGCCGCCATCAACGGCGTGGCACTCGGAGGCGGCCTGGAACTGGCCCTGTGCGCCGACATCCGGCTGGCGGCGCGATCGGCGCGATTCGGCCTGCCCGAGATCAAGCTCGGCGTCATACCCGCCGCTGGCGGCACGCAGCGCCTGCCGCGCGTGGTCGGCCAGGCCGTGGCCAAGGAACTGATCTTCACCAGCGAACTGATCAGCGCCGACGCAGCGAAGGACATCCGCCTGGTGAACCGCGTGATCGACGATGACAAGCTGATGGACGAGGCACTGACGATGGCCAGGCGTATCGCCACGCAACCGCCGCTGGCCGTGCGCTTCGCCAAGCGGTCGGTCAACCTTGGCATGCAAGGCTCGGTCGACCTTGGCCTGCAGTTCGAGTGCTACGGCGCGGCCATGGTGATGGACAGCGAGGACAGGAAGGAAGGGATGCGCGCATTCGTCGAGAAGCGTGAACCCCGCTTCGTCGGGCGCTAAGCCGCACGCGAACGACATCGAAACATCGGAACATCGAAAACTGGAGGAGAACGGAATGGAACTGCATCTGCAAGGCAAAGTGGCCCTGGTGACTGGCGGTGGACAAGGCGTGGGTCGGCGCATCTGCCTGGAGCTCGCCGGCGAAGGTGTCAGCGTCGTGATCAACGACTACTTCCTGGAGCGCGCGCAGGCGGTGCAAAAGGAAATCGAAGCGGCAGGCGGCCAGGCGTTGGCCGTGCAGGCCGACATTGGCGACGCCGAGCAGGTGGAACGCATGTTCGCGCTGGCACGTGAGCGCTTCGGCGATGTCGACATCCTGGTGAACAACGCCGGCGTGACCGTGGCGCGTCGCACCAAGGGCGGCATGCCCCCGACGTTCATGGAAATGCCGGTGGAAGACTGGAAGGAAGTCGTCGACCTGAACGTCTATGGCGTGATGAACTGCTGCCACAGCGCCCTGCCCGGCATGCAGCGCAAGGGCGGCGGCAAGATCGTCAACATCATGTCCGAAGCCGGACGTGTCGGCGAGGCGCGCCTGGCAGTCTACTCCGGCGCCAAGGCCGCCATGCTGGGATTCGCCAAGGCGATCGCGCAGGAGCACGGCCGTGATCGCATCAACGTCAACACCATCGCACTGGGCGCGGTCTCGCACGAAGGCATCGCCAACGGCCCGCTGCATCCGTCGGCCACTCCCGAAACCGACGACCGTCTCAAGAAGATGCTTGGCGCCTATCCAATCGCACGCGGGCTGGGGAGGCTGTCACGGCCGGAAGATATTTCCGGCGTCGTGACATTCCTGGCATCGGATCGCGCGGCCTTCATCACCGGCCAGAGTCTCGGCGTGAGCGGCGGCTACGTGATGCTCTGACGCAGCTCTGACGCGCCGCATCCAGACATCCGATGGAGGAGAACACATGAGTTCGGCAGCATCCGGCCACGCGGCCGAAGGCATTTTCCGGACGCGGTTGGCCGCGCTGCTGGATATCCGCTATCCGATCCTGCTCGGCGGCATGCAACTCCTCGGCACGTCCGATGTGGTGGCGGCCGTGGTCAACGCAGGCGCGATGGGGTTCATCACCGCGCGTTCGTTCCCGAACCTCGACGCCTTTCGCGCCGATCTGCGCCGCTGCCGCACCCTGACCCGGGGCCGACACTTCGGCGTCAACGTCACGCTGTCGGCCCGCGAGGACCGCAACCGGCTGGCCGCGGCGTGGATCGACGTCGCACTGGAAGAAGGCGTGCGCGTATTTGAGAGCGCGGGCATGTCTCCCGAGCGACTGGTGGCGCCAATTCATGCCGGAGGTGGCCTGCTGATCCACAAGTGCCCGAGCGTGCGCCACGCGCTGACGGCACAGCGGCTTGGCGTGGATGCCATCGCGCTGGTGGGGCTTGAGGAAGGCGGACATCCTGGCGCCAACGAGTTGTCCGCCTTCGTCAATGGCGCGTTCGCGCTGGAACGCGTGGAGATCCCGCTCGTCATCGGCGGCGGCATCGGCAGCGGCCGTCAGATCGCCGCCGCGCTGGCGCTTGGTGCCGATGGCGTGGTGATGGGCAGCCGCTTCATGGTCGCCACAGAAATCGCCACCCACCGCGCGCTCAAGGAGCGCATCGCCGCGGCTGACGAGCATTGCTCGATTGCCATCCTGCGCAGCCTGAACGATACCTGGCGCGTGCTCGACAACGCCGCCGCGCGCGAGGTGCAACGCCTCGAAGCCGAGGGCGCCCGCACGCACGCGGCATTTGGCGACCTCATCCTGTCGTCGCGCACCCAGGAGCGCGTGTACCTGGGCGGAGAACCCGACGCCGGCATCGTCTCGCTCGGGCCGGCCGGCGGATTCGCCGATGCGATCGAACCGGCTGGAAGGATCATCGAGCGTCTGGTTGCGAATGCGTGCACTGCGTGCGAGGCCATGATGCAGCGCGTGGAGAGGGAGTGGGCGTGATGCGGCCTCATGTAGCCTACGTTCCGGCGACGCCACCTGCATCGGTCATCGAGTTGTTCTGCAATGCAGCCATGGTGGCCAGCAGACTGGCGTCGATATGCATGCCAGCTTGCTGCGGGGATCTGTGCGAACAGCCACGGTGAAATAATCAGCGCGCATGACCGACGTGATAAACGTCTTCTCGCCGATGACGACATAGTGGTGATAGTCGACACTTACGCAGACCAATCGTCCGCGTTAGCTCAGATACGTGCCTCTCAGATCTGGTCTGTCGGCTGTCTCTCATTGAGCGTGCGTTGCAGTCTCGGGCCCTGAAGGGCAACTATCGAAAACCACGTATGTCTCTTCAGGGTCGGGACGCGCCGACTGTCAGGTACCGGTCGGAAGGCCCATTCCGGCCATGAGGAGCCGTTCGGTTGCGCTTGTGCTGAGACACTCGAACGGCTGCGCATACGTTGCAGTGTAGGTCCATGTGACAACCCCGACTCCTCTGCACCGGCACACACATCGTGCAAAATAATTTATAAATTATGATCTTGCAAACAAGATCATTGTTGATGTACATTTTGCAAATATGCCAGGGAGCGACATATGCCGGTGGCACGCACTTGATTTGGATGCAAAGTGAAAACGTCAGACCAGTTCGTGAGTGAACCAGAGTCCTCTCAGCCACCGCTGCCCACCGCGGCCGCAGGGGCGTATGAATGTACTGTCCTTGACTGGGCGAAACACCTACCGGAAAGCGTCGTCGCTTTGCGCGACCTCACCTACGGTACCGACCAGCAGCAGCGGTTCGATGTGTTCACGGCAAGAGGGTTCCGCGACGCGCCTGTCCTGATCTTCTGGCATGGTGGTGGCTGGACGAACGGCTACAAGGAATACGTCTCGTTCCTTGCGCCTATGGTGATAAGCCTTGGCATGGTCTTGGTGGCGCCCACGTATCGGCTGGCGCCGGCCCACAGATTGCCCGCAGCGTTTGACGACGCGGTGCTGCTCCTGGCCACGGTGCAGAAGAGCATTGCCACTTGGGGCGGCTCTCCCTCTCAAGTGTATCTTTCAGGCCATTCGGCGGGCGGCGGTATTGCGGCAATGGCGGCGATGCGAAAGCCACAACTGCGCGCGATGGGCGTTGACCAGCAGGCCATTCGCGGTTGCCTGCCTATCAGTGGCATCATGAACCTGCACCACCCGAACCCGGCGCCCGGGAGTCTTGAGGAGCGGGTGTACACCGCATTGCTCGATTCGCAGGAGCTGGATGCGGCAATGAGTCCGCTGACGTGGTCTGCTGGCAATACCGTTCCGATGGTGCTCAGCTACGGCGAACATGACAGCGAGCGGGTGATCCGCTCCAATCTCGCCATGTACGCCATGCTGAGGATGCAGCCGGCACCCGTTGATTGCTACATGCTCGCGGGCGAGGATCATTTCCGCACACATACTGCGCTTTCCGACCCTTCCCACCCTTGGTATGCGCGGCTCGCGCAACTCGTCAAGGAGACCTCACAGTGAAGCAGGTCATTGAGACTGGCTTGCCCGCCCCGGCACAGCCATTTTCCTGGGCGACCCAGGCCGCAGGTCTGCTGTTCACGGCGCACGGTCCAGTCCGTCCGGACGGGTCGGTGGATACCGGCGATATCGCCCGGCAGGCGCGCCTGACGTTTGAGAACCTGAAGTTAGCGACCGAAGCAGCGGGCGCGGACCTGAACGATGTGGTGCAGGTGCTGATCACCCTGCTGGAAGCCGTTGACGTGCCGGTAGTCGATGCGGTCTATAGAGAGTTCTTTGCCCCGCCTTATCCAAATCGTTCGACGGTGATCGCCAAGGCATTGGTAGTGCCAGGCATGCGCATCGAAATCGTGGCCTACGTCGCGCTGCCCGACAAGCCCTGAAATTAGGGCTAGTCGGCAAAGCGCTTGCTGAGGACTTCGGCCGTGCGCATCAGGTGGTGCCGCAGCAGCGCGGAGGCCTTCTCCGTGTCGCGCGCGAGCACCGCCTCCATGAGGTCCAGGTGTTCCTTCAACACGTCGTCGGCCAGTTCCTTGCTCGAGCGCGGGTAGGCAAGGCGAATTCGACGATACCGCTCAGAATGGTCGACCAGTTGTTCGTCGATGCGCAGTAGCCACTTCGACGTAGCCGCTGCAACCAGCGCGAGGTGAAAGCGCCGGTGAGCCGTTTCCCACAGTTCCACTGCGACCGTGTCCGATGCATCGGTCGGCAGCCGCGCTCTGGTCAGCTTGTAATAGGCGGCCATGATGTTCGCGCCCCAGTCATCGTCGCCATGCTCAATGGCATCGGCCAGCAGGAGCAGTTCGATCGAGGTGCGCGCATGCATCAGATCGAGCAGATCACTCCTGGAGAGCTTGGTCACGCTGAAGCCCCTTTGCCCCTCATTGCTGACTAGTCCTTCGCCGCAGAGGAGCATTAGGGCCTCGCGGATCGGGCTCACGCCGAGTTCGTAGCGTTCCTGCAATGCCTGCAGGCGAAGCTTTTCTCCAGGGGGCAGGCTGCCCGCAATGATGTCTGCGCGCAGCAGTTGATACGCCTTCTCGGAAATGGTCTGGGTTGGCGCCGGCTCTGCGTGCTGCAGCCTGCGCGGCAAATCGGAAGTCCGCATGATTTGTTGTTGGATGGATGAGCGGCAAGGGCTGGCCGGTATCTATAGGACACCTGCAATTTCATAAATTTACCTCCAACAACGAAATTTTGCACTATCCGGAGACCAGAGCGGGTGCCGCCGATCGGTAGGATTACCAATTCGGGCCTGAATTTCGCCCGTGTGCAGCCGGAAAAGAGCCATTTCCGCACCCTTTGCCTACGCAGGGTAAACGCCATCTTTTATTCAATAAATCTAAATTTATAATTTCTACGGGTTTTCATTGAAACGTTGTTTCATATATGAACATGGTGCGGTAAGCGCCGGAATTGCTGTGAGGCCCGGCGGGCCGCAATGCACCTAGAGGAGTTGGATCACATGAAGAAATCCGCGAGACGCCGGGCATTGGTTGGCCTGGCAGCGATTACCACCCTACTTGCGGCGGGCGGAGCCACTGCGCAGGGCAGCTATCCAACCAAGCCGGTCACGCTTCTCGTGGCCTATCCAGCCGGCGGCGATACTGATGTGCTGGCACGCCTCTTTGCCGAGAAGCTGACTGCGCGGCTTGGGCAGCCCGTCGTGGTGGAGAACCGCACCGGCGCCGGCGGAACCATTGGCACGGCTTACGTGGCAAAGGCTGCGCCGGATGGCTATACGCTGCTGTTCGCCCCGAACACAATCTCAATCTCTCCGCACGTGCTGCGGCCCGGCACGGGCGCCTCCTACGACCCGCGCAAGGATCTGACGCCGATCACGCTACTTGGCACGCAATCGCTGTTCGTTGTGGTCAATAAGGCCGCCGGTGTCACCCGGATGGAAGACTTCGTCACGCATGCTAAAGCCGGTACGCTGAAAACCTATGGCAGTCCGGGCAACGGGTCGCCAATGCACATACTGGCGGAACTGTTCAACAAATCGGCCGGCATCAAGCTCACCCAGATCCCCTACCGCGGCAGCGCCCCCGCGGTGGTCGACTTGCTGGGCGGGCAGGTGCCGATGATGTACTCCACGCTTGGGCCGGTGTCCCAGTACTTCCCGTCGGGCAAGCTGATTCCGCTGGCCGTCGCGGATAAGAAGCGTTCGCCATTCGCGCCGAACGTGCCGTCCCTGGCCGAGCTTGGCTACAAGGATGTCGAGGTTGGTGCCTGGCAGGCCGTGGTGGGTCCGAAGGGCATGTCCCCGGAACTGGTTCTGACGCTGAACAAGCACTTCAACGACATCCTGAAGATGCCGGACGTCGTCGCCAGGATGGCAACGGTTGCCGTGACGCCGCAGGGCAGCGACCCAGCCTCCCTTGGCAAGCTGATCGCTGCTGACTACGAGCGCTATGGCCGGATCGTCAAGGAATTCGGCATTCAGGCCGACTGAGGAGCTGCCATGACGATATTAGTCACCGGCGCCGGCCTGATCGGCCGTCTGACCGCCGCACAGTTGCTGGCCCGGGGAGAATCTGTGCTGCTCGCCGACGTGAGGCGGCCCGATTCCGCTGAACTGGGCGCGCTGCCGCTGGCATTGTGCGATGTGACCGACTACGACGCATTGTCCCGCCTGGTGGACGAGCATGGGGTCACCGCTATCGTCCATACGGCGGCCTTGCTTTCCACTGCCATTCGCAAGGATCCACTCGCCGGCATCCGGGTCAATACGATGGGAACGGCAAACGTTCTTGAGCTGGCACGCCAGCGTAAGCTCTCGCGTGTCGTGATTGCCAGCTCGACCACCGTCATGTACTCAGCCTTCCCGTCCCTGCCTGCCACACCGATCGCCGAGGATTTCCCGTTGCGGGTCCTCAGCGAACGGCCTGGCAGTATCTATGCGGCCACCAAGCTGGCTGGCGAGCATCTCGCGCTCGCCTACGCCTCGCTCTATGACGTCGATGCGGTCGTGCTGCGCTACGGCGCTGTGCTCGGCGCGGGACGGGACGCGGTCACCAGTGTGCCGGGCCGGTTACTGGCCACGCTGCTCGAAGCCGGACGCACCGGAGTGTCTGCAAGGCTGGACGACTCGATTCTGTTGTGGAACGGCTGTGAGGAATTTATCGATGCCCGGGACTGCGCTATCGCCAACATCGCTGCACTGACCGCACCGGCGCCGCGCCAACGCGTGTACAACATCGCTACCGGCGAATGGTTCTCGGTTGAAGCGTTCATCGATGTCGTGCGCCAATGTTATCCGGCGCTGCAGACCACCGAGCTCAGGCTGCCCGAGGGCGGCTTTGCCGGATTTCCGTATGCACGACCGGCGCCGTCCGACGTCAGTGCCGCTCGCCGAGAAATCGGCTTCAAGGCCACCTATTCGCTACTAGAGACCACGCGGCACTTCGCGGCAACGCTGTAGATCTGCGCCGCACCCGACGGGATCCCAACCAGGAGCAGGCTCACAGTCCACCAGGCTGATTGGCGCCCTCGTGCGCGCCACGCTCAAATTTGGATATTCCATAAATATTTGCATATTTTAAAAAATTTAGAATGAAAACCGACATGGGAATGAAGCGAGCGATGTTGGCAAGATGCGTGCTCGGCGCGGCGGTGGCATTCGGCGCAGGTGGGCACTCGATCTATGCCGCGGCGCAGTCGTCCAGCGTGAATCTGTATGGCGTAGCGGACGTCGGGCTGGTACACGAAAACGGCGCGGCAGCTGGTTCGGTAACAAAGGTCACGAGCGGCATGATGTCAGGCTCGCGCGTTGGCATGCGCGGACGCGAGGAATTAGGCGGGGGCACGGCAGCGTTCTTTACGCTGGAAGCCGGCATCCTGATGGATACTGGCGCATCAGGTCAGGGCGGCCTACTGTTCGGCAGGCAGGCCTACGTCGGACTCGACGCATTGCCGGGCCGCATCACGATGGGGCGGCAATACACAACGCTGGCGCTGGCACAAGTGGAGTTCGATCCGTTTGTGACTGGCTTGGCCGGCACGTCTGCAAACCTGATTTCAGCCGGCGGTCGAGGCGGCAGCAACCGCGTCGACAACGCCCTTAAATACAAGCTGCCGGGCACACTCGGCGGCCTCGATGGCGAACTGTCCTATAGCTTTGGCGAAGTGCCCGGCAGCGCGGCCACCAACAGCCAGTTTGGCGCGGCACTCGGCTACTCGGGGGGGAACTTCCAGGGGCGTGTTGCATACGCGGACGCCCATGACGCCAACGGCCCTGGCAGGAATGCACGGGAAGTGTTCTTCGGTGCCAAGTACGACTTCGGGCTCGCGACGGGCTACTTCAACTACGTGATCAACCGGGGCGCCATCGTACCGGGCACGCCCAACTTCAAATCGGAAGACGTGTTGGTGGGGGCTTCGATTCCAGTCGGCGCCGGGCGGGTCGTGACGTCATACATCTACAAGAACGATCGGACCGACGCCAACAACGATGCCCATCAGTTTGCAATCGGCTACGTACATAGCCTCTCCAAGCGGACCAGGCTCTATACGTCCTACGCTCACATCTGGAACCGCGCGGCGAACACGGCCAAGTCCGGCTTCTACCGCGTATGGAATGCCAATGACGTCGGCAACCCACTCGCCGGAAACTCTGCCTTCAACGTTGGCATCAACCACAACTTCTGACCTCTCTGCCGCCTACCGTCCGGTGGGGTAGTGCCCACCGGCCTTCTTGCCCGATGCCAGCCAATGCTCGCATCGGGCCTTTCTCCGAGGCAGGCACCTGATTAAAGAGCGCAGGCCTGATCATGTTGTTGCTGGTTCTGTTGCATTCAACGGCAGGCATGCCCGATAAGGTGCCGGCGACGACTCCTACCTCGATGACCGCTTGAATCTCAAAAGCTGCCGTTGGTCGTTTTTGAAAGCGAAGTCCGATATGGGTCGGGAGCGGAAGTTCGACGCCGCGGCGGAGGTCGGCGACCGATGGACTTCCGGGTTCGGCCATCTCCGGACGCTCGCCTTTCGCTTCACTCCAACATTCGAGCGGCGGTTGTGCCTTGGAAAACGCCATTGTAGGTGCGCATTACAGGTGGACTCTAATCTGCTGTGCGATATGTCCGAGTGCCTCGTATTCGAAGCGAAGCATGATCTCGCCTGCTCACATGGCCACGGCGGCAATTCGATCGGGAAAAGCATTCGCGTTCAGCTGATTCCTTTTCTGATGGGCCGGTTCGCGCATTCCTCAAAGATGCGCACGCCGCACCCCGCGCAGATGTCAGGGTCGAGCCGCGCGATGACGGCGTGCAGGGCCTGGCGCTTGGTCGGGAAGACATGGTTATCGCCCAGCTTGGCGCGAAAGCCGGTCTGTTCCCAGGTCCGCTGCACCTGCGCGCGCGGGCGGTGGAAGTACAGATCGCCGCCCGCGGCGCGGCGCTCGGTCAGCTCGCTTTCCCACATCTCCGCGCCTGCCAGGTCGATGAAGTTCATGCTCTTCGTCATGACCAGCAAATGGGTCTGGCCAGGACTGACCGTGCGCAGCCGATGCAGGCAGTCGGCCACATACTGCACTGCGCCGAAGAAGATCGCGCCTTCCATGCGCAGTAGCTTCAGCTGCGGACATTCGAGCCGGAGCCGCGGCAGTTCGTCCAGCGGGGTGAAGCGGCGGTCGGGGTCGTCCGCATCCGGCACCAGGCTGCGCACGGCGGGTCGCGAGGTGCGGTACAGATAGGCCACCAGCGAGAGCGTAGCTCCGAGCAGCACGGCCATCTCCAGGCGGATCACCAGCGTGGCCGCGAAGGTGCCGAGCGCGATAGCGAACTCGGTTCGGCTCAGGCGTGCGATGCGCCTGAGTCGGGCGAAATCGAACAATCCCCATGCCACCAGGATCAGCGTAGCAGCAATGGCCGCGAGCGGAATCTGCGCCAGCAGCGGCGCGCTGACGCTCACCAGCGCCACCAGTAGCAGGGAGGAAAACACACTGGCCAGCGGCGTCTGCGCACCGGCCTCGAAGTTGGGCATGGAGCGGTTAAGCGAACCGCAGGAGACATAGGAGGAGAACAGGCCACCGGCAATGTTGGACAGGCCCTGTCCGATGAATTCGCGGTTGGCATCCACGTGCTGACCGGAACGCAGCGCTACTGCCTTGGCGATGGAAATCGACTGGCCGAGCGCGACGATGGTCAGCGCGGCAACCACGCCCGGCAGGGCGGGAATGATTTGCCAAGGAGTACTCGGTAAATGAAAGCGTGGGATCGCCGAGGGGATCTGGCCAATCACATTCACATGGCCGCCCAGGTCCGTGGCGTTCAGCACCAAGGCGAAGCCATAGCCGGCCAGCAGGCCGAGCAGAGTGAAGGGCAGCCGGCGTGAAACGCGCTTGACCACCAGCGTGACTACCAGCGTGACAGCGCCGACCGCGGAGGCACCCCAATGGACGCTGGACATGTTCTCGAACAGGAAGCGCACCACGCCAAACGCATTGGTGCCGGTGGGCACCGGCAATCCGAACAGGTCCTTGAGCGCATACAACGCGATCAGGGTGGCGGCACCGCAGGTGAACCCCAGCAGCACCGATGGAGAGATGAAGTTGGCAAGGGACCCCAGCCGCAGCGCGCCGACCGCCAGTTGCAGCACGCCAACCAGAATGGTCACCGCCAGCACCAGACTGATGTACTCGGCGCTGCCAGCGATGGCGAGCGGGCTCAACATGGCGAACAAGGCCAGGGAGTTGGCATTGGTCGGGCCCGACATCACATGCCGGCTCGATCCAAACAAGGCCGCGACGATGCATGGGACCACCGCCGTATAGATGCCGTACTGCGGCGGCATGCCGGCCAGTGTGGCAAAGGCAACCCCTTGCGGCAGGACCAGCACGGCACCAAGCAGACCGGCCATCAGGTCGGCACGCAGCGATTCGGAACTGATGCCGCAGTGCCATGGCATCAGGAAACTGGCGAGACGATTAGCGGCTGTAGCGGGCAACAGCGACGCACCGGGAAGTGAAGGCATCGATTGAAAAGCTCAGTCAGCCACGACCAGATTGGCTGACTTGGCGGCCGACGTCATCCACGCAAGGTCCGCAACGATCCCATTATCCACTTCAGCAGCCGTTGATGGTCTGACCTCGCTTCCAGCCGCAGCAAAGCTTTCCCGCAGATCAGGCTCTCTCAGGACAGCGCTGACCACGGCAGAGAGCGCTTCAATGACATGCGCGGGCGTCCCCTTTGGTGCAGCGAGGGCGCCCCAGAAAACGAGATTCAGTCCCTGGATGCCCAACTCGGCCAGCGTGGGCGTATCGGGCAGCGCCGCCGTGCGCTTCTCATCGGTAACGGCGAGCACGCGAACCAGCTTCTTCTGTGCAAAGCTGGCAACGACGGGCACCGCACTGATGGCGAACTGCACGTCGCCGCGGGAAAGAGCGGTCAGCATGTCGGGCCCACCCTTGAAAGGTACGGGTACCACGTCCAGGTTGAAATGCCTTGCGAACTTGACGCTTGCCAGGTGCTCCAGCGTTCCGGGCCCGGGCGTAGCGTAGTTCACCTTCCCGGGGTTCGCGCGGGCATACTCGATCAGCTCCTTCAAGGTCCGATAGGCGCTGTTGGGAGGTATGGCAAATGCCCCAGGGGTCATGCTGGTTCGGCCGATGGGCGCCAGTTGCTTGAGCAGGTCGTAGCGACGCAGCGACGCTTGCGCTGCCACCATGCCCGAATTCAGGGCGATCAGGGTGTAGCCGTCCGCAGGAGCTCTCGCTATCGTCTGCATGGCAATCTGATAAATCCCGCCCGGCTTGTTGTCCACCACAACCGACTGGCCGAGGCGCTTCTGTAGCGAAACGCAGAGTTTCCGAACCAGGACATCCGCGGCGCCACCGGCTGGCAGCGGAACGATGACGGTGATAGGCCGTGATGGGAAGGCGCCTGCCGCCAGGACTTTCGTTGCGGGGATCGCCAGCATGCAGGCGGCGCATTTCAGGATGTCGCGGCGGGTAAAGCTCGTCATGGAATTGGCCTCCATTGAAACGGCGTCAGTAAGGCCGACCTTCCTTGCATTGCCACGCAAACTTGATCAGAAGGCGGCGTACGGATTCTGGCGCCCGTGAAACGGTGCCAGGCATCGAACCGTGTGCAGCGCAATCGGTTGCCAGAATTCAGCCAGCGGTATCACGGGATTCGCCATTTCCGGATCTGAATCCGTGCAACAGCTCGCGCTTGAGTACTTTGCCAATTGCGCTGCGAGGCAACTCGGCGGTGAGATGCACCGCTGCAAGCCGCTGCATCTTGCCCAGCCGGTCGTTGACCCACAGGAGCAACGCCTCACTTGTAGGCGCCTGGCCTGGCCGAACCACCACAAATGCCACGGGAGTCTCCCCCCATCTTTCCGAGGGGACGCCTACCACCGCGACATCCGCTACCGCGGGATGCAGAATGAGCTCCGCTTCAAGATCACTGGGAAAGATATTGAAGCCACCGGAAATGATCATGTCCTTCTTGCGATCGACAAGCACAAGGAAGCCGTCCTCATCGAAGCGTCCCATATCACCAGTGCGGATAAAGCGCTCACCCTGGGGGCTGTACCATTCAGCCTCGGCGGTCTTCTCTGGCTGATTTTGGTAGGCAGACATCATTCCCGCGGATTTGCCCACAATCTCTCCAACCGCACCAGATGGGAGTTCGTTTCCGTGCTCATCGATGACACGAATGTCAGAGCCGGGCGCTGGCTGCCCCACGGTATGCAGCTTGTCAGGAAACGCATGCGCGGCGAGCATGCACGTGCCGCCCCCTTCCGTCATGCCATACAGTTCGACCAGCCCGCCGGGCCAGCGCCTTAGCACGTCGGCCTTGAGTTCGGCAGAGAAAGGCGCGCTAGTGCAAAACTTGGTGCGGAAGCTCGACAAGTCGTAGCGCTCGAATTCCGGATGGGCCAGCAACCGCCGATACTGGACCGGCACCAGCATGGTGTTTGTCACGCGGTATTGCTGGGCAAGTTCGAGGTAGTCAATGACATCGAACTTGTCCATCAGGATGACGGTGCCACCCAGCGCCAGGGTCGGGATGAAGCTGACCAGTGTCGTATTGGAGTACAGGGGCGTCGAAAGCAGTGTCACCGAATCCTGACCGTAACCGGTGAGCGCGCTTCGGCACACATGGTTCCACCGCATCCCGTGCGATTGCACGACGCCCTTGGGGGTGCCGGTCGTCCCTGAAGAGTAAATGATGTTGAAGGGCTGCTGGGCCGTGACTGGCACATCAGCCGGGGGCTTTCCGGCGGGGCCGAGCCAGTCCACGAAAGCCTGCGTATCCAGCCTGGCCAGCCTCACATTGCCGAGTTCTGCGGCAACGCCTTCCAGCATCGCAGCCACGACGGCATCGGCAAACAGGATGCCGGCATTGGCGTCGGCCACCATCCCAGCCAGGTTTGCTGCAGTCGAAGACGGCGCCAGCGGCGCAACGACTGCGCCAGCCCGCAAGGCGCCGAGAAAGACGGCGGCATATTCGACGGACGAAGCTGCGCAGATGGCGACAGCTTCCCCCGAACGGACCCCATCGCGTTGCAAGGTGGACGCGACCTGATCCACCATCGCATCCAGTTCCCGGTAACTGATTTTCCGGCAGCGATGAATGAGTGCGGTGCGATCGCCCCCCTTCAACGCATGTTCCCGAATCAGCGCGGACATGCTGGTGAACGGCCGCTCCATTGTGGTGGCAGCTTGCATAGTGATACTTTTGGTGACGTTGAGAACAGCGCAGTTACGGGCCCACCTTCATCTGCCTTGCCTGCCGGGACCGAGGTCCCGGCGTCTTGTGAAGTGGGTAAGGGATCAGTCGGCAGCTGCCGCTGCTTCTAGGTATTGAGCGCCGCGCGCAGGGTCCGTACGGCGTTGCGCATGCGCACGAACTGCAGTTCAGGCAATAGTGGCTGCGGCGTGTCAGGCCCGATGCGCCGTGGGTCTGCATCGACCACCAGGTCGACAAACGTGGCGCCGTCCTGCGCAAGCAATTCCGGGAGTGCGGCAGTCAATGCGTCCAGGTTATCGATCGTGCGCGCATCGTCATAGCCGGCAGCCCTGGCCATCGCCGCGAAATCGCACGTCGGCTCTGTGCCTGCGGTCGCAAGATTGACCAGGCCATTGAACTGCACGCTGTTGTGAAGCACGATATGCAGGAAGCGTTGAGGCCGGTTGTGAGCCACGGTGACCAGGCCACCCAGTTCCATCAGCAGACTGGCGTCGCCATCGACCACGATCACCGGAAGGTCGGGCCTGGCCATCGCCAATCCCAGGCCAAGGCCAGCCGCCCCGCCCATCAAGGGGACCGAGTCGATCCGGCGCTCAGCCACACCCAGCGCGTCGAAGGCAAACTGGGCTGACATCGTCGATACGAGCAGTGCGTCAGGGCATGCTTGGTTGCGGGCCGCAGCGATGGCGGCACAGGCTTGCTGAATTTGCATCGTTTTCGTCTCCTCAATTCCAGGTTACGTGACGACCGATCAGCAGCACCGCCGGTCCCTCACAGGCCGCCGCGTGCGCAAAGGCTTCCGCGCAGTGGGCGACGTCAGTCTCATCTTCGATATTCCAGTACCGAACGCCGATGGCATCCAGCAATGGTTCCATCAGACGCACCATGCTGCGCTTGGAATCTCGTGCAGGTTGCCCGATGTTCTCCAGTTCGCGCCCGAACTGGCCAACAAGAAACACCATGGGCACGCCGGCGTCGATGCAGGTTGCGCGCAGCGTGTTTAGGCACTTGTAGAATCCCTGGTTCTGCACCATGACCACCGGCTTCGCACCGCCAACGTACAGTCCGGTAGCCATCGTCAGTGCCTGATCCTCGCTACAGGCGGCTACCTGCCGGATACCACTATCAGCAGCGAGCAACCTCTCGTGGAGTGCGAACTGCACGAAGTCCGGCACGGTGACGGCGTGCGTTACCTTAGCAGCGCGCAGGGCGCCGAGCATTGCGCTGGCGCTGGGGCCACCGGGGGGATTGGGTGTTCGAACTGCAGTCATGGTTTGTGCATTCATCGTCTTCTCCTTAGTGTGCAAAGTGGCGCGTGTCCGGCGGGTTGCGCCTTCCTCTGGCCGAACGTCCGAACCGCTCAGACAGCGCTGCCCTTCAACCCGGCATCGCGCATCCTGGCTTGTATCAGCGCTTCGCTCGATACGATCGGACTGTCGCTGGCCAGTTCGCCCGGCTCGATCCGCACTCGATCGATCTGCCCGGTGTATCGCAGTGCGCCCTTGCCTTCATGGCACTCGCTGACAGACAGTCGCCTGCTCATGCCGACGCTCAGGCCATTGGTCGCGCGGAGCATCGTCGGCGACAACTCGGCACGCTCAACGTGCAGCGCGCCATTGAGTGTGACAGCCGCTTCCCCCCGGCGTCCGCCGGTCGCCTTGAAATCGAGCTCGAACTCCTGTTTTCCCGGCTTGAGCCGGATGGGCGGCAGGGTCCGCGGGCTGAACCACCACTGGTACGTGAAATGCAGCGCGTCCTGCTCCACGTAGAGCACCATTCCGGAGAAGCGGTCGCCGATGGAAAGGATGACGCCCTCGTCCCCCGTGTTCCAGTCAAACGATGCCCGCAGGACAAAGCACCGATCGCCAATCAGGGGAGAGATCACCGCGCCCGGAATGGCCTGGCCCTCCCGATGGAAGTCTCGCGGCAACCGGACGTGATCGAGTTCATATGGAGGCAGGGAAACCAGGCGCCGCTCATCGCGGTTGTCGAGCGGATAGACGTAGTTCGCGGTCGCTTCGCTTTCGAACTCCGCCACCATGCGATCCAATATCTCCGGATGCTGGTCCGCGAGGTCATGGATCTCGGTCGGGTCGTCGGCGATATTGAACAGCATCCAGTTGTCCAGATCGAGGCGCTGCGCCGGCACCTGCAAGGAGACGATCTTCCAGTCGCCAGAGATATATCCCCGGTTGGCCTGCAGTTCGTAGTACTGGCGGCTGCGCTGCGACGGCGCCGTGCCGCTGCGCAGGCTGGCAGTAAAGCTCTTGCCGTCCAGGTCACGGGTGCGGAAGCCATTAAACACCGGCGGCAGCGCCGTCTGGGCCAGGTCCATCACCGTCGGCAACACGTCAGTCACGTGAATCCATTGCCGGCGGATAGCGCCCCGCTCCTCCCTGGCAATGCCGCTAGGCCAATGCACTACGAACGGCACGCGAATGCCGCCCGCCATTGGGGTGCGCTTGTAGAGCCGGTAAGGCGTATTGCTGACCTGTGTCCAGCCGGACGGATAGACGACATATGTCTCTTTACTCCCCACGCGGCCGGCTTCCAGCAGTTGCCTGTTGACCTCCGGATTGTCCGGCAGCCCTGCCCGGCGTGCCTGAAGGTTCATGGCGCCGGTCGGGCCTCCGACGGAGTTGGCGCCGTTGTCCGAAGTCACCATGACAATGGTGTTGTCAAGCTGGCCAGTCCTGCGCAGGAAGTCCAGGACCTTGCCAATGTTCTGGTCTGCGTTGTCGACCAGCGCAGCATAGACTTCCATGTACCGTGCGTACAACGCCCGGTCCTCGGGCGGCAGGTCCGCCCACGCGGCCACGCCCGGATTGCGTTCAGGGTAGGCGGCGTTGGGCTCGATCACGGCTTCCGCGCGCTGCCGCTGGTAGCGCGCCATGCGCAGTGCATCCCACCCGGCATCGTAGCGGCCCAGGTACTTCTTCAGGTCCCCTGGCTTTGCCTGCAAGGGGCCATGGGGCGTCTGGAAAGCCAGGTAGAGAAAGAACGGCTTGTCCGGCGAACAGGATCGGTGCTCAGCCATCCAGCCGATCGCGCGCCGGGTGTAGTCATCTGGCGCAAAGTAGTCGTCCGGATAAGATTCCACGCCGGCAAACTGGTTGCCGTCCAGCATATTGTCCGGCTGGAAGTAGCTGGTCTCGGCCGACATAAAGCCGTAGAAGCGGTCAAAGCCTCGCTGCAATGGCCACGAGCTGGTATCGCCGCCGGGAAAGTTGTTCCGGTCATAGGTGTTGTGCCACTTGCCGACCGCCATGGTGCTGTAGCCGGTGCTCCTCAAGATCTCCGCCATGGTGGGCGCATCCAGGGACATCTCACCCTTATAGCCCGGGTAGCCCGGATCATGGTGTGAGAGCCAGCCGCATCCCACGCTGTGCGGATTCTTGCCCGTGAGCAGCGCCGCGCGCGCAGGCGTGCACATGGGGACGGTTGTATAGTTGGTGAATCGCAGCCCCCCGGCCGCCAGGGCGTCGACGTTTGGCGTCTCGATCTCTCCGCCAAAGCAGCCCAGGTCGGAGAACCCGAGGTCGTCGAGCAGGATCATGACAACGTTGGGGCTGCCAGCTTTTGCGCGCACGGGGGGGGACCAGTGCGGCATTGAGTCTGCCAGCGTCTTCCCCATCTTGCCCTGGAATGCCGGTTGGTACTGCGGTTCAAAATTACTGGTTGTCATGAGACCTCTTGTCATTGTGGCGTGATCGCAAGCTTCGTGGCGATCCGTTCATCAGCGCGACTAGCGGTGGATGCCATGGGCTGGCTTGCCTATGTCTTCAGGCCCAGGCGTTTCACCAGAGCCTGTTCCGTCTGGATTTCCGTGCGCAGTTGCTCGGCGAACGCCGCCGCAGACTCACTGATCTCCACGCTCGCACCCACGCTTCCCAGATACGCCACATACTCGGGCTTGCTCGCGACGGCCTTGACCGCCGTGAACAGCCGCTCGACCAGCTCCGGCCTGGCCTTGCCCGGCAAGGCGTACCCGCCCCACGGCACATAGTTGTAGCCGGGCACCCCTGCTTGCGCCACGGTGGGCACGTCGGGAAACTGCGCCGGGCGCTTGTTGGCCGTAATGGACAAGGCGCGCAAGGTGCCCTTCTTCAGGTAGACGAGCACGGCGCCCGGATGCTGGAAGGAAAAGTCCACTTCGCCGGACAACAGCGCGACCGCGCCCTCAGCGCCGGACTTGAATGGCACATGCAGCGCCTTGAGCCCGCCCGGCACCCGATCACTGAGAATCTCGTACATCAGGTGCGTGTTCGAACCGATGCCCCCGCTGGCGTAACTCAGCTTGCCCGGTGCGGACTGGATCGCAGCGATCAGGTCTGCCTGGGTCTTGTAGGGCGAGTTGCCGCGCACGACCAGCACATGCGGCGTCACAGTGGTCTTCGTCACCGGCTTGAGGTCTTTGAGCAGGTCGTAGCGGCCAGTGATGGCCTGTTGGGTGACCATCAGGTTGCTCATCAACAGGATGACGCTGCCGTCGGGCGGCGCGTTGATGACGGACTTGGCGGCGATCAGGCCGGACGCACCTGGCTTGTTCTCGACCACGATGGTCGTGCCCAGCGCCTTGCCGAGCATGCCCTCCATCATCCGCACACTGTTGTCGGCACCGCCACCGGCCTGGAAGGGCACGACCAGCTTGGTGGTGGATGGCCATGGCGTCTGCGCGAAGGCGGACCGGCCCACGGCGCCCAATGCCAGGATTGCGCCACCTCCCTGCAGGAGCTTACGGCGGAAAAGATCGGTCATGAGATGTCTCCAGGAAGGGTGGACGGCACCGCCGGGGTGCGGCCACCCATGGTTTGGCGTGTCTGTCTTGGTCCCGCGCGCCTGCGCGGACGCACGCTTCAGGTATGCTCGGCCAGCACGAAGTCGGCCACGCGTTCACCGATGACGATGGCGATCGCGTTCGTGTTGGTTGCTGCGATGGATGGCATCACGCTGCAGTCAGCGACCCGAAGCCCGGTGATCCCATGCACGCGCAGCCTGGGGTCGACCACGGACTGCGCGGCATCGGTCCCGATGCGGCAGGTGCCGACCGGGTGGTAGGCCGTGGCGCCGGTCGCGCGCATATAGTCCACCAGGGCTTCGTCGGAAGAGACAAACGGTCCCGGACGCAGCTCCTCGGTCAGCCAGCGCGCCAGCGGCGCGGCCGCGGCCACCTGGCGCGACTTGCGCAAGGCAACCAGGCAGGCCTCGATATCGCGCGGGTCGGTGAAATGGTTGGACACCATCCGCGGGGACGCAGCGGGATCGGCGCTGACGATGTGCGAGGACCCGCGCGAATAGGGGCAGATCTGGAACGATGCCAGGGTCACGCCGTCGAAGGGATCCAGCCGTGTCCGAGTTTTGCCGCGATTGCCCGAGGAACTGGCCTGCTGGATCTGGAGCTTGATCTCGGCATCCTTGCCGCCGGCCTCGCGCGGCACGAAGCCATGCGCGGTGATGGTGGCCGACGTCAGGCGTCCGTCACGGCGGAAGAACCAGCGCACGCCGTCCTTGAATCTGCCAACCCCGCTGGCAAGCTGCCGGTTCCAGCTGATGCCCGGCTTGCACCGGTAGGCCATCGGGCTGTAGACGTGCTCTGAGAGGTTTTCCCCCACCATCGGCAACTCGTGCAGCAGCGCAATGCCCGCCGCGCTCAAGGCATCGCGCCGGCCGATGCCAGACAGTTCGAGCAGCTGGGCGGAATTGAAGGCGCCGCCGCTCACGATCACTTCGCGGCGCGCACGCAGCGTCAGCTCGCGCTCCCCCCCGCGGGCCACCACGCCGCAGGCCCGCTTTCCCTGAATCAGGACCCGGCTGGCCAGCACGCCCGTCATGATGGTCAGGTTATCCAGCCCCTTGTTCGGGTCCAGGTAGGCCTCGCGCATGTTGGAGCGCATGCCGTTGCGCGTGTTGAACTGGATGTAGCTGCCGCCGATCCCGCCGGCATTGTAGTCAGCGACCCGCTTGCCTACCCCCGAAGCCTGCAACGCATCGAGGAAGGCATCCGGTCCTTCATCGACCGGCTGGAATTCCGTGACGCCGACCGGGCCTCCCCGCCCGCGATGCGCCGGATCCCCCTTGGCATAGCTTTCGATCTTGCGGAACCAGGGCGCCAGATCGTTCCAGCCCCAGCCAGGGCAGCCATCCTCCGCCCATCGGTCATATTCGCGAGGGGTGCCATGCACCCACATCATGCCGTTGACCGTGGAACTGCCGCCCACCACCCAGCCGCGCGGCCAGTAGATCTTGCGGCCGTTCAGTTGCGCGTCCGACTCGGTGAAGAAGTCACGGATATAAATGCCCCGCCCCAGGAGATTGACGATGCCAATCGGGATGCGGCTCCAGAAGCTGGTGTCCGGCGGGCCCGCCTCGAGCAGCAGGACCTGGTGCTTGCCCGCCTGCGCCAGCCTTACCGCCGCCGCGGCACCGGCGGAGCCGGCGCCGACGACGATAAAGTCATAAGTATCTGTCTCGTTCATGCTCATTCTGTTCATCCGCTATCCAGTCTCTTGCTGTGCCGCGCCAGGCGAACTACCCAATGCCGACATCTCGATACTAGGCCTGGCGCACTGCAACAATCTGTCAACCTGGAGACAAAATCCGGTTTCTGGCACGGCACGGTTCTGACAGGCCGCGCACGGGATGCCCCCGCCAGGACCAGTGCCTTGCCTGCGTCAATTCAGAAGCGATGGCGGATGCCGACGCTGACGGACTTGCCGGAATCGCCGCTGTTGGCGTCGATCGGGATCTGGTTCAGCGAGATGCTGCCGCGCGGGCTGTTATGGAAGTAGAGCCCGCGCACATAGACAGCCGTCCGCTTGCTCATCGCATGGTCCCAGCCCAGTGCCAGGGCGAAAGGCTGATTGCCTCCCTTGACGAAGCGCTTGACGACTGCCGCCTTCAGGACATCGCTCTTGGTGACGTCCCAGTTTGCAGTCAGGCCGAGATGCCGCGCCGGCTTCGTATTGACAAAGGTGCTGCTGGTATAGCCAGCGGCCACTCCCCATTCGACGGGGCCGGTACGGACGGCGGCGCCCGCAAGATGGATGGAGGTCAGCCTGGTTTCGGTTGGCGTCGGCGTCTGCGGGTTGTGCATGCCTTGATAGGCGTAGAAGCCATAGACCGATTTCGACTCATAGGTGAGATTCGCGCCGAAGTTCAGGCCACTGCGGGGCGAGCCGGGCACCTCGCCCGGCGCCACGGCGGCGCCGAAAGCGAATCTGCCGAACTTGGGTGAAAAATACTGCACCGCATTGTTGAAGCGCGCGCCGAAGGCGACCTGCCCGGTTCCCTGCGAGGCGACGCTGTTGAGCAGGCCGAAAGGCGATACGGCGGCGTTCAATGCGAACGGGTCCACGCGCACCAGCGCATAGAAGGACGGCGTGTACTGGCGGCCAAGCCTCACTTCGCCCCAGGTATCCGACCCCAGGCCGACATAGGCCTGCCGGCCGAACAGCGTGCCGCTGCCAAAAGGCTTCCATGCCGGTGTCCATGCTGACGCCGGCTTCCATCAGGGCCGTGGCCCGGGTTCCGCCCCCGAGGTCTTCGATCACCCTGATCCCGAAACGCGATGCGGCCTGCTCGCCATCGCGCATGCGCACAACACTACCGGTCGACCCGTGGGCATATTCCACGGCCAGGTCGGCGACACCGAACAATTGCGTAGTGGTTGCCTCCGATGCGCCCGCCGCGACGATCAAGATGCAGGCCACACCATGTTTTCGTGCCATTGTTTGCTCCCCCTTCATTTTTGTTATCGATTCACACAGGGCGTGCTGCTAGCCGGCGGCCTGCGCCATTGCAGCGTCCACCACCTGGTTCGCATGACACGCTCTTAAGCCGGGGAAGTGGCGCACGAAAGGGCGCAGAGCGGTGCGGCGGCTGCCACGGCTACCGCCGCAAAGCCTGATGTTGCGATGCTAAGATGTTCACTCGCCAGCCTTGACCCCTCGACGCTTTCCCCATGTGCGCATTCTGGCGATGCCGCGCTGCAACAATCTGTCACCTTGAAGACAAAAACTGGACTTACGGCGTATCAGGCACTCGCCAACTCCGTACTCGAGCGCTCCGCGGCGCTGCAAGGGTGCGCGAAGCAGACGCGCAGCCGTTTCGTTGAGACGGGGAAGATCAAGCAATATGCCACCGGAGAAATCCTCACTACCCGAGGTCAGCCGGTGGATTCGCTAATTGTGCTGCTAAGTGGTTGCCTTGAGGTCGGCGTTTTTACGGGTTCAGGCAAACGCTTTGTGATCCGCTATATGGAGCCTGGGCAAATTCAAGGCGTCATCCCCGTGCTGGATGGACAGCACTCCATTCACGACACGCGCGCGCATAGTGATTCGGTCGTATTGCACATTGCCAAACAGGCCTTCATGGATGCGCTCCTTACAGACGCCGCACTGGCCCAGGCATTGCTGCGCCTCTTCTGCTGGCGCTCTCGCGCTCTTTATGACGGAGCCGCTGCCAACGCGCTGGCCCCGATACGGGTCCGGGTGGCGCGATCGCTGGTCTCGCTGCTTCCTGCTTACGGCCTCCCGCGGGGGGACGTAGTCACGCTCTCACTCAAGCTCTCCCAGGACGAACTGGCCGCATTGGTGGGCGTGTCGCGACAGCGGCTGAACCGGGAGCTAAAAGATTTCGAGAGCGAGAAGATCATCACGATCGCCTATTCGCATATCGAGATACTGGATTGCCCCGCCCTTATCGCGATTGCATCGCTGGATGTGTAGCATGTGTAGCATCAATGCCAGTGCTAGCTACCGACGAACTGATCAGCGTTATGGCAGCAGCGCTGGTTCGCGAGCTGGCCATGCCTCGAGTTTATGGCGATGGTACTGGAGCACTATGGGCCTGATGCACCTACGGAATTCGCTCGTGCGCAAGGACGTAACAAATGTCCGTTTCGCGTTGGAAGCCGCCGTTGGGGCCGCGCGGGGCTAGACGGCAGAAGAGGGTCGGACAGCGACCGTTACAGCAGGCGCAAACTGAATCTCCCTTCACCTGAAAGGAGATCGTCATGGATACGCGAAACTCCCCCGCCGCGCCTCACGTTCCTTGGAACAAAGGGAAGCTTACGGGTCAGAAGCCGCCCTTGAAGCTCAAGGAAATCTGGGCGATCCGCACCAGGCTCCAAATGTCCTCGAAGGCGCGCGAGCTTACGCTGTTCAACTTGGCCATCGACAGCAAGCTCCGAGCTTGCGATCTGACTCGATTGCTGGTCCAAGACATATGCCACGGCGGGCACGTGGCCGCCCGAGCCACAGTCACTCAGCAAAAGACCCATCGACCGGTGCAGTTTGAGATCACCGAGCAGACCCGTGACAGCGTTGCTGCCTGGATTCGGATACGAGGACTCCGTTCATCTGACCACCTTTTCCCAAGCCGACTTCACGCCTGCGCGCAGTACAGTTGCTGCTTGGACACACTAAAATCGAGAGCACTGTCAGATATCTTGGCATCGAGGTCGACGACGCGCTTGAGATGGCGGAGCAGACTGAAGTTTGATGACATCACGGCCGGCGAGCGGTCGCTTGCGGCCAGTTTCGGACATCGGCCAACGCTTGCGTCCAGGCAGCTCAATGCCCGCTCCGCATCCCGTACCGGACGTTCAGGCTTATGCTAGCTGCGCACGCGCAGGCAAGCCGCTCAGCGCCCCAGTCCGAGGAACGAAGGCTGTCGTTTGTCGAGGAAGGCCGCCACCCCCTCACGGAAGTCGCTGCCCTGCAATGAAGCCGCGATCTCGCGCTCAGCCAGCGCCACGCTTTCACCTAGCGTCTGGCCAAGCGCGAGGTACGATTGCCGCTTGGCCGCCGCCATTGCGCTGGGCGAGCATAGCGTCGCCAAAGTAGCGGCACGTTCGAGCACCGCCGGCAGGAATCCATCGGCTTCGAGCACCGCGGAAACCAGACCGGCCTGATCGGCCTCCTGAGCGGTCATTGACCTGCCGCACATTAGCCACTCGAGCGCACGTGACAAGCCGATCAGCCTGGGCAGGATCCAGGCAATGCCGTGCTCGGCGGCCAGCCCACGCCGCACGAACGCCGGCACCAGTCGCGCGTCGTGACTGGCGTAGCGGATATCGCAATAGAGTGCGAGCACAAGGCCAACCCCGGCTGCGGCGCCGTTCAGGGCGCAGATGATGGGCTTGCCGATGGCCAGCAGATAGCTGTAGCGCTGGTCAAAGTCTTTCCTGGCGGTGGCATCGTCAGGCATGGGAGCCGCCGTGCCAACGGCGCATTGCGGGCCGGACGCTGTTAGCCGCGCGCGCGCCGCCGACAGATCGGCGCCGGCACAGAAGGCCTTGCCGGCCCCCGTCAGCACGATCACACGGACCTCGCGGTCGTCCCGGCAGCGCTCGAGCGCTGCGCGCAGTCCCGCTTCCATTTCGGCGTTCCAGGCGTTGAGCTGGTCCGGCCGGTTGAGGGTGATGACGGCAATCTGGTCCGCCACTTCGCAGCGTATGCTCTCGGTGGGGCTCGGGCTGGCCACGCTCATGATTTGCTCCCCACGCGTTCCGTCAGCAAGCGCAGTGCCTGGCGGTGCGCTTCGGTCGTATGCGCCAGCGCCTGCATGCTGGCGGAGAGGTCGAGCACGGCGTCGAGCGTGTTGAGCAGGGACGCCTCCACCAGGCGTTTTGTCATCCTGACTGCGTGCCCCGGGTTCGCAGCGATCGCACGCGCAAGCGTCAGCGCAGTCTCCATCAGTGCTTCAGGCTCGGCCAGGCGCGACACGAGACCCCATTCCATTGCCTGCTGCGCATCGATGGCGTTGCCGGTGAGCGCCATTTCATACGCGCGCGCCAGCGGCAGGATTCGTGCCAGCAACCAGGCGCCGCCGTCGCCCGCTACCAGGCCAAGCTTGACGAAACTCTCGGCAAAGGTAGCGCGGGTCGAGGCAATGCGGATGTCGCACATGCAGGCGACGTCCAGTCCGGCACCAATGGCGGGGCCGTTGACCGCGGCGATCACCGGTATGTCGATTTGCTGGAAGGCACGCGGAATGCGCTGGATGCCAGTGCGGTAGCGCTGTTCGTTGACGATCGGCTCACCCGCTGCGAGCTGACCCAGCGATTGCAGGCTGCCGCCGGCGCAGAACGCGGGCCCGGCGCCGGTCAGAATGGCCGCGCGCAGGGTCGTATCGGCGGAGATCTCCGCAAGTGCCGTGACGATCGCCTGGATGCTGGCGTCGTCTGCAATGGCATTGCGGGTCTGGGGGCGATTCAGCGTGAGGATGGCAATGCCATCCTCACGGACAGTCTGGACGAAATCAGACATGACTGGAAGTCTCCATTGGCAGACGGCCGGTTTTCACTTCAGAACGCGCCTTGCTGGCGCAGGGTGTCGATCGCGGCGGCCGACAGGCCGAGCAGCTCGCTCAGCACCGCGTTGTTGTGCTCGCCCAGGCCCGGGTTGGGCTTTAGCACCAGCGGCGCAGACTGATGAAAGCGCAGAGGGCTGTTGGGCAGTACCACCTCGCCCAACTCGGGATGATCAACATAGCTCAGCATGCCGCGCTCGTGCATATGGCGGTCGTGTACCACCTCATCGAGCGTGCGTACTGGCGCGCAGGGAAAGCGATAAGCCTGGCTCGCCGCCATGATCTCGGCTCGGGTCAGGTTCGACGTCCAGGATGTGACCAATTCGTCCACTTCGCTCATCACCTCGCAACGCGAGGTGTGCGTCGCGTAGCGTTCATGCTTGCCCAGTTCGGGGTGACCCATCGCTTCGCACAGCGCCGGCCAATGGCCTTCGGTGACACAGATGATGGCGATGTAGCCGTCCTTTGCCAAATAGCTGTTGTAAGGCGCCATGGCGAGCGCCCCGTGCTTGTTCCCGGTGCGCGGATTGCGCTTCGGGTCCTCGTAGTACAGCGTCAGGTTGGAGGCCAGCGTGGGATACATCGCGTCCTGCATGGCGATTTCGGCAATTCGTCCGCGGCCGGTCCGTTCGCGCTCCAGCAAGGCTGTAACGATGGCGCCATAGAGGTGGATACCACCCAGGAAATCGCTGATGGCCGGCCCTGCCTTGACCGGGGGGCGATCGGCATAGCCGGTCACGTGCATCGCCCCGCTCATGGCCTGAATGGTCAGGTCCATGGCGAGATGATCGCGATTCGGCCCGCTGGTGCCGTAGCCCGAGGCAGACGCGTAGATCAGGCGAGGATTGATCTCCAGCAGCGCCTCGGCGCCGAGGCCGAGGCGTTCCATCACGCCCGGCATGAAGTTCTCCAGCACTACGTCTGCCTTGGCCACCAGGTCGCGAAAGACGCTGCGGCCTTGCTCGGTCTTGAAATTCAGCGTGATGCCACGCTTGTTGGAATTGAGCATGGCCAGGGGCAACAGCGACTCGCGACGCGACCGCACCGGCTCTCCATGTGGCGGCTCGATCTTGATCACATCGGCGCCCGCCATCGCCAGAAGGAAGCCGCAATAAGGTCCCTGGTAGATCTGGCCCAGGTCAAGCACAGTCAGGCCTGCCAGCGGAAGGTCGCGCGCCGGAAGGTCATTGGTCACACTCGTCGTCGGGTTCGTCGTCATGGTATGGATCTCACTGTTTCTGCATTCCGGCCTGCCGGGCTGCCTGCTCCCAGCGGCTGATTTCCTCAATTTGGAAGCGTCTGAGCTCGTTGGCATCGCCAAGAAACGGCTCGCCATAGGATTGCCGCACCTTTGCCACGCCTTCGGGCAAGCGGTAGATCGCCTGCAGATGCTCGCCAAGGAGATTGACGATGGGCGCCGGCGTACGAGCCGGCACGAAGGCCGCAGTCCAGTTGATCATGTAGTAATCTCGGAAGCCCGACTCCTGCAGCGTCGGCACCTTGGGGAAGGCATCGACGCGCCGGTCGGCGCTCACGGCCAGCATGCGAACCTTGCCGGACTGCAGGAAGGGAACAACGGCGCCGAGGTCGGCAAAGGCAAAATCGAGTTGGCCACCGGCAAGGTCTGACAAAGCTGGCGCCACACCCTTGTAAGGCACGGGCGTAGCGCGGCCACCCGCAAGGTGAAGGAAGAGTTCGGTAGCAATCTGGTACGAGGCCGCACCGGCGCCGTAGTTGAGCGTGCCAGGCTGGGCCCGGCTGCGCTCTGCCAACTCACCGATAGTTTTCGCATCCGAAGAGGCCGGCACCACCACCGCCATCACGCCACGCGTCAGCCGAGCCACCGGTGCGAAGTCCTTCACGGGGTCGTAGGGCAAACGCTTGAAGATGGCAACATTGGTCGCCATCGGCGAATTGCTGGCCAGGAAGATCGTGTGGCCGTCGGGGTCAGCACCGGCCACGGCCTGGGCGGCAATGAAGCTGTTGGCACCGGGCCGGTTCTCCACCACCACCGGCTTACCCAGCCGCTCACCGAGCTTCTGTGCGACATAGCGCGCGGTGGTATCGGCGCCGCTGCCGGGCGGGAAGGACACTACTAGGCGGATTGGCTTGTGAGGGTATGCGCCAGCGCTGAAAGGCAATGCCAGCGAGAGCAGCGAGGCCGCTGCGGCAAGGCGCAGGGAGGTGCGTCTGTTCATCTTGTCTCCACGCTAACTTATCGAGGGCGAGCTCTGTCTGGCCCGCATGGCTGCAGAATAGGCAACCATAGACATGACACCAATCGCGGTGGGTCTATATCAGTCATACCACTACTGGTATGACCAGATGGCCATTATCGGGCGGGGAGTGCGCGCCTGATCTCGGCTCGCAGCCAATCGCAGGCTGCATCGCGGTGGGTGAGGTTGTGCCAGAACATGGAAACATCCGTGGCAGGCGCCTCAAAAGCAAGCTCGGCCACGACGACGTTGTCGGGCAACGCCAGCCGCCTGGCCGTCCTGGCAGGGATGGCGCAGATCATGTCGGTCTCGCTGACGATCTGCGGCGCCGCCATGAAGCTGGAAATGGTGTACACCACTTGCCGTGAGCCGCCTTGCTTGCGGATAGTTCGGTTGATCAGTTCACCCAGCAGGGTCAGACCGGTTGGCGAGACATCCAGGTGCGGCAGAGCGCAGAAGTCCTTCAGGCTGATCCGCACCTTTCCTCCGGTGTGGCGCGGCTTTCGCATTACACAAACGAACGCCTCGGAGTAAAGCAGCGAAGTGTGAATTCCGGGCGCGGAGGGGATGGCCGAGCCAATGCAGAGATCGAGTTCGCCGCTTGCCAACGCATCGACTGCGCCGCTCCGATGCAATGGACTGAATTGCGCCGTGATGGAAGGGGCGGCGGTGCGCAGCGCGGTCAGCAAGGAAGGGGCAAGCGAGAGCTGGATATGCTCATTGCAGGCCAGTGAGAAATGTCGCACGTGGGTGGCGGCATCAAAAGGCGCATTGACGCTGGCCAACTGAGCCGTCGTTTCCAGCAGTTTTTCCACGATCGGCAGCAACTCCTTGCCACGCGCAGTCAGCAGCATATGGTTTCCCTCACGCACCAGCAGGGCATCCTGGAATACGATGCGCAGACGGTCGAGGGTTCGACTCATAGCCGGCTGTGAGACTTCCATCTGGGCCGCCGCGCGCGATACGCTTCGCCCCCGTAACAGGGCTGCAAGCGCAAATAGAGTATGGAAGTCAACGTTGCCCAGCCGATCCAGAGCAGATGGCGGGATAGATTTTCCTGATTTGATTTCTGGCTCCACGTCATCATTAAGATGGCCACATGATAGTGCCTGGTCGGAAAAGAGCTACGCGGATTCGGGTGAAGGAACGAAAATCCGCAGTGTCGCGACTGCCATAGGGTATCGAACATTTTGCAGTCCGGTGTACGTTCGCTTCGTCCGAAGACCTGCTGATCACGATAAGGGGGCGATGTCGGTTGTACTTCGGAAGCGGCCATTCGTCTTCCGGTACTCGCAACGGCGGAGATGGGTCGGGAAGCGACGCCCGGCTCGCGGCAAACAGAGGTCACTTTCCAGCCAGCAGCAGTCGATCAAACGCCAGCCGGCCGGCCCTCGACTCAGTTCACCGACGGCAATTCCGCATCAAGCAAATCGGTCCCGTATGAATTGTCAATCGCGCAGAGCCAATTGTCCTCTGGCCCCTTCCGGAAAACGTACGTCGCACGTCTGGTCGTTGCGACGGCAGCACCCGCTGCATCGAGTGAGTTGAGTACGGTCTCCATAATCACAAGAGCCGTATCACCATTCTCCAGCACGACCGTCTCGCCCTGACTGACAGTCATGCTGTGATTGAAGTGCTCGGCGATCGCGACGAATGCACGGCGAATCTGCTCCTTGCCCCTTGCAATCATGCCCGGCTTGACAACGAGCATCGCGTCGTCGGCATAGATTGCCATTAGCGTATCAAAATCCTCTGCCGTGATCGCAGCGTCGGCGGCCTTGATGATCTGGGTGAGTTCGTGCGCTGACATCAATGGGTTCCTCCTGAATGAGAGCCACTGAAGCGGGCAACAAAAAACCCGCCACCGGGGCGGGTTTTGCACTCTGGCCAGTCGCGCGCTACCCACCGAAAAACCGGATGGCGCGAATAATCAGCAATGCGGGAGCGTATGCGCGGGACATGCTACGTATTCTGCCACGGATTCCGATTGACATGCAGCCTCGACCCAGGATTGTCCCTTCCGGATAGTGATGGTCCCCTGCAAGTGCAGTGACTGGTGCACCCGTCTGGTCGACGGTAGCGTTGCAAGCGTAGGCGGTGCGCAAGGTGGCATCACAATCGGGGAACCCGTTGGCTGGCATTCCTCCCCGACGTACCGCTCACCAGGCATGACCAGCGTTGGTCGACCCCCTACTTGCTGCGCCTCCCAAAGATTGTGTAGACCGGGCAAAAGCCGACGAGGCCAGTGATGAGAGGGACCAGCCCGATCCAGCCCCAAGGCACCTTTGGCCCAAAGAAGACCAGCATCAACAACGCTATGCCAGCGACAATCCGAATTGTCCGATCCACTCCACTCAGGTTTTTGCAGAACGACATCTTTTGCTCCTGTATCTATGCAAACACATAGATCGTGGGCCAGATCGCCCTGCATGTCTGTGACTTGGTCACAATCGGCGCGCCAGTTGTTCCAGTACGTGGCGATTCCGCACGCGGATTCTGCCCCGCTGCATTTCCAGCCATCCCCGTCGCTCGAACTCCTTGAGGTGGCGACTGATGACTTCTCGTGCCGATCCCAACTCGGTAGCTATCATCTGGTGGGTCGCATTCAGTTCCCCATCCCCAGCTTGCAGGAGGTAGCTGGCCAGACGGACGTCTACACGTTCAAAGGTCACCTCCTCGAACAGAAGCATCAGGCTGGCCAGCCGTGTGCCGAAGGACCCGAATACAAATCGGCGCGAGCCCAGCGTCTTGTTCTTCCAGGTGACCAGAGCCCGACTTTAAGCTTAAAGTCGACTTTAAGATCAAGCCCCCGGAGAATGCGGAACTGGCTCGATTGAGTGGCGTTTCCGCCTCACGCATCCGGTTTTATGAGGCGAGCGGCCTGCTCGAGCCGGCGCGCAGCGGCAAGCCAACGGCTATCGCGAATACGCGCCGGAAACGTTGACCAGGCTGGAGATCCTCATGTGTGCGCAAGGCTCGGGCTTCTCTCTGGAAGAGATTCGAGCCATTCCTGCCTCCGGACCTGGAGAAGTGGCCGCATGACCAATTGCTCCAGGCCCTGCGGCGCAAGGTCGATGAGATCGAGCTGCTGGAGCAGCGTCTGGCGCAGAGCAAGCACCGCCTCGTCGCACTGATCGACGAGATCAACGGCAACAGGGAGGGTGAAGATTGCGAGGACAAGGCCAGGCGGGCCCTAAAGCAATTGAATCAGGATGGCAACAGCGCCCCGGCGGGTCTCCCTGGCCGTAGGACGAGGACGTCAAGTAAAGGAATTCCTCTGTAACGAGCCGTCAGGTTCGCCTATGCTGTCCAATGCGGCAGATGCAAAATCCGCACAGGTCCGACGGATCTGAAAACAAGAAGGGGGAAGTCCCCGGAACGGAAAGCGCCATCAGGATTGCGCTTTCCGTGCGCTTGCTTGGCCGAGTCACGGGGTGGTGAACCATCGCACACGAGGCATATTGCCAGCTCGTGGGCGAGATTCTCCGTTGACGACAACATGACAGACGCCTTCCTGTTCAGTAAGCCGTTCACGTTTCTCGCCTGCGCCGGCATGTCGGAAGTCAGGGAAGGGGTTGATGTACTGGAAGCCCTCCCCGGCCACTTGTTCTGGCTCGAGAACGAGGACTACATCCGCCGGGTCTTCGTGCCCGATTTCCTGGAACAGAGCCGCGCCGCCCTTGAGGCGGTGATGTCGGACGGGCCAGCGCTGATCGATGCGATGGCCGACGAGATCCGGCGCAGCCCCCGCCTGCTGCCGGATCTGCAGCGCCTCTCTCCGGAGGTGGCCGCTGCCGCCCACTCGTATTGCTATTGGCGCTACAGCGCAGACGTGGTCGGGCGCGCGCAGGGGATTCCGCGCAGCGCCATCGAGCGCCAGTTCGACCGGGCCGCGCGGCCTCGGGACGGCGCACACAAGCTGCAATGGATCTGCCCGTGCTGCGACGGACTGGCGCACTATCAGGTCGACGGGCTGCTGGCCTCGCAGCGGCCGGCACGGCAAGGCGGCTTTTCACTCGAATGCACACACTGCGGACACCAGGAACGGCTGTACGCCGGCTTCCTGCATGCGGGCCGCCTGGAATGCCGCTGCGCAAATTGCACGGGTTTTATCAGGACGCTGGCAGGCCAGCTGGCCAGGCCCGCGCGCAGGCTGTGCGCGGCGCTGGAGGACTATGCATGGATGCATGCCGTGGATACCGCGGCAGAAATCCGCGAACTCTGGGAAACGTCATTGCAGATGCTGGCAAGCGGTGCCAGGCCGTCCGACAACGCGATGGCATTCGCCCTGGCCATCCAGTCAGGCGAGGCGCGCACCATCCCGGAGATCCTCAGCCAGATCGACCCGACCCTCGAAGGCCGGTTCGACAAGAATCCAAGGGCCTGGGTACTGCTGTGCGAGCTGCTGCGCGAAGGCGTGCTGGACGCCGACTGCGCAATCTATGACCAGGACGGCCGCCAGCACGTGGCGCTTGAGCTTGCCCTGCTCGAAGACGACCAGGCGGCCGACAGCGCCACTGCGCAGGACAGCCTGGCTACCTTGCTGAAGGGCTACCAGCCACCGGAGCGCGATGCCTTCATCAACTGGCTGAAGGCGCTGAAGCGCTTGCGGCTTTGCACCGCCAGGTTCAATGCCGCCCTGGACGTTGCCTGGAAGCCGAACCTGGAGCATTGCCGCATCCTGACCGCGCGATGGTCTGACGGCCAGGCAGCGCCCGCCGTGCAAGCCAGCGCCGCGTGGCTGCCCCCCGCGCCGCGCCCGCGCCGCCCGGAACGGCCGGTGTATCTGGACGCAGAGCTGGAGGCGGTGCAGTTGCTGAAGGCGCTGGGCTATATCGTCCTGAGCCCCGAGGAGATTCGCTCGCAACGAGATCCCATCGAGGATATGTCGTGAACCGGCAAACCCAGTCAAGCAGCGCACTTGACGGATGCGCCACGACATTATTGAGTTTTCCCTGATTCGCGGCAGCAAAAAAACAACCACACTCAATGTAACGTCCTGCCGTGCGCGACAGGTGGGGTGTGGCGGGTCGAAACTTCTAACTGCGGCTTATCACAATACTAAATACGCTTCGCTCCTGCTTTCTGTTTTAATGGTTCACAGTCGAAGATTTTGGCGGTGCACTGTTTAATAACACCGCGGACATCGATTAACCCAACCGGCAAGTACCATCGACATGCTGCTCGAGCCATTACATGGAAGCATTGGCACCTTGTGCATGGCATTGCTGCTAGTCAGTCCTTTGCTTGCTGCCGAGCAGGCTGACAAAAATCAGATCCCACCCCGGGGCGCATACACGGCAATTCAGTGCAGCGAAGCCTCTCAGTGCCCGCTGTTCGACGAGGTCTACGCGACAACTCCAGCGTTTCGCCACGCGCTTTCCCTGAGCCTGCGCCATGGCAATGAAGTAGTCCCTGACTGGGTCAAAGATAAGCTCCCTAACGGACAGACGCATGGTGACGTGCCACCACCGACGACAGCTTCAGCAATGCTACCGCTGCGGATCGATGATCGCCCATATATACTGGGGCGGATGACCGACCCGGAGAACTCTGGGCACCTGATCGTCGCGCTGTACGACACTCAGCGTGGATTCGCGACTGTTCACTACGTCAACAAAGACGGGAATGCTGCATTACTCGGCGACACCGCCGAGATCTTGCGCAAAGTGATACACGATTATCTCAACGCGGAATCTGCGTTCGCCAAGTCGCTGGCGCGCCCGGATGTGGCTCTGCCCATTCCAGTCACGAGCCAATGAACTGGGTCTACATCCATCCCTTCATTCCCCTGCTCTGGCACCCCGCAATCGCCATCGAGGACTCCTATGCAGCGTAGCCGGAGCCCACGCGCGGCACGCAGCCTTTTCGTGTGTGTGCTTACAGCCTTGAGTGAAGCGACAACGTGGGCACAAACCGTTGGCCCGGGTACGATCACCGCAACTGTAAGCAACAATGGATCCACTGGCGACCAGACCATCGTGGGGAACACGCAGGTGACGATATCTGGCGCTGGTTCTGGCACCCTCGTGACAGCCGGGACACTGACCTTAGACCCGAACGCAGCGGGCTTTCCGGCGGGGCCGATCGAGATCCAGACAACTAGCGACCATGGATTATTCGTCAATTCGACCACGACTCCTGCTGCGGTCCTGGCACTGCCAGGGGTAACCGTTTCAACATCGACGTTCGGTACGGCCGTCGTCGCCCTTGGGGGCGCTGCAAGCGTCACGGCAAGCGGGCTAACTATCAATAATTCCGGAACCGGAACGGGTGGGGGCTACGGTGCCGTCGCCCAGGACGGAGGGCGGGTTTCGCTGACCGATACCGCGATCACGACCTCGCGGCTGGGCGCAATCCTGCTTGGCACCGCCGGCACGGGCAGCACGTTGAGCATGCAGGGGAACAACACCATCATAAGCAACGGCGCACAAAGCGTTGGTGTCTATGCGAAGAACGGCGGAACGTTTTCGCTTCCTGCCGGAACCACGTTGACACTCAATGGACAGGGAAATACGGGGATAGTCCTTGAGGCGGCACCGCAAGCTGACGCGGCCATTGGCGACGGACTGACGATTCACCTCACCGGAACGGGCCAGTCCTATATCAACGGCAGCGTTGGCGTGGCGGCATTTGGCGGATCGACGGCGACGTTCCGTGGTCTTGTCGTGGACGGCGCGAACGCGGGGACAGGGGTCGTTGCCTTCTCCGGCGATCCCCGTGCTGGGGGAGCTGGCAACGCTGGCACCAGTTCGCGGGTAGACCTTTCGAACGCAACGATCACGATCAACCGCGCCGGCACCTCCACCTTCGCGGTGACGTCGTCAGCGGCTTCGCAACTCGTGAATGCTGCGGGCATTACCACGCCTGCCCTGAACACGGTGAACACCAGCGCCCCTGCGGGGCTGAGGGCGACGCCAGGATCCCAGTCGTCCCTTCTCTCCACGAGCAGGATCGATGCGATCAACACGACAATCAACATGAACGCCGCGAATGGCTTCGGCGTCTATGCCGGCGCGCGCGCAATCTCTGGCCTCAACACAATCAACCTCACCAACAGCATGGTGAACGGCACAGGTGCGGCCAGCTACGGACTAGCGGCTGATCAGAACGGTGCGGTAAACGCAACAGGGTCCACCGTAAACGTGTCTGGGGGTGGGGGCGGGCTCTATCTGATCACCGGCGCAAACGTGACCGGCGGTGTCGGGCCTGCCATCGCACTGACCAACAGTAACGTTACGACGAGCGGCTCCGCGACAATCGGCATTTTTTCCCAGAACTTTTCGAACACCTTGACCAACAGCGTTATGGTGACCGGTGGAAGCGTGAAGGCTCCGGATGCGGTAGGCATCTACGCGTCCGGAGGACCCACGAGCATCGTGGCTGATAACACGACGATCAGTGGCGGCAGCTTGCTTACGGCAATTGGCAGTGCACTCGCACCACAGGCGACTGTCGCTGACGTGGTCGCTCGCAATCAGAGTGTGCTGACCGGCGACGCGTTCGCCGACGCCGCGGCAACGGCGAATATCACACTGCAAACAGCCTCACATTGGAATGGCGCAGCGCTCAACGTTACCAACGTGAACGTGGATCCGACCAGTACATGGTCCGTGACGGGTAACTCGACGGTGACCCGGCAAGTCTCCAATGCAGGGACGGTTGCGTTCACCGCGCCGGCGGCGGGCGCCTTCAAGACCCTGACCACCCAGAACTACGCCGGCAATGGCGGCGTGCTCGGTATCAATACCTTCCTTGGAACGGACGGCTCTGCGTCGGACAAGCTAATCATCAACGGCGGCACGGCCTCCGGCACGTCCGGGATTCGCGTGACCAACGCTGGTGGCCCAGGTGCGTTGACGACGCAGAACGGGATTTTGGTGGTGGATGTCTTGAACGGTGGCACAACCGGGACTTCTTCCTTCACGCAAAGCGGCCGCGCTGTTGCAGGCGTCTACGAGTACCGGCTCTTCCGAGGCGGCGCCGACGGCACGAACCCGAATGCCTGGTATCTGCGCAGTGAGCAGCAACCGGAGCCGCCTCCCCCGCCCGTGCCGCCGAACCCTGATATCGTTGTCCCGTTATTCCGCCCTGAGATCGGCGCATATCTGGCTAACCAGCGCCTCGCCGCCGGTTTCCTCGTCCACAGCCTGCATGATCGCCTGGGCGAGCCGCAGTGGGCCGAACAGCAGACATTCGAGAACGACGACGCAAAGCGTGGTTCGGGGTGGGTGCGCCTGGTCGGCAAGGATATTGGCTCGCGCACAAGCAATGGCACCTTCGACGTCCAAAGCACGGCGTGGATGCTCCAGCTCGGCGGCGACGTTGCGCAGTGGTCGGTCTTCCGCGGCGACGACCGCGCGCACCTCGGTGGCATGATCGGCTACAACTGGGGCTCGAGCACCGGACGCGCCAAGGGCAACCCTTTCGCGGCCGACAGCGATGTGCAGGGCGTGAACGTCGGAATCTACGGCACCTGGTTTCAGAATGATAAGTCGCGACTCGGCTGGTACACGGACCTGTGGGCCCAGTTTGGCTGGTTCAGCAATCACGTGAACGGCGAGCTGCTGCCATCCGCCAGTTACAACTCCAGGATGTTAGCCCTTTCCGCGGAGACCGGATACGCATGGCTGCCGGGCTTTACGCATGATTGGGTGATTGAGCCGCAGGCGCAGGTCATCTACGTTCGCTCATATCAGGGGACATTCTCCGAGCCCAACGGGACGCAAGTGGGCGGTGCCGATTCGGACGGCGTCATTACGCGGCTGGGTGTGCGCATGCACCGTACGTGGATCGACGGTAAGGGTCACCGTTATCAGCCGTACATCACGTTGAACTGGTGGCACGATTCGGTTGACAACAACATCGCGCTAAACGGCATCACCATGAGCGACCTCTACCCGAGCAATCGGTATGAGGTCAAGCTAGGCCTGGACGTGCAAGGTCGCAAGGGCTGGACGGGGTGGAGCAACCTCGGCTGGCAATGGGGCTCGCAGTCCTATCACGCCTTTATCGGCCGACTGGGCGTCAAATATAGTTGGTAACCAATCCCGGATGCCACGCTCGGGCATATTGCATCTGCCGGAAGCGCAGCCGCGCATCCTCGAAATTCTCCGCCTTTCGGCCGACCCGCGAAACTGCGAATGTGTGTGGTTGCCAACCATCGCCTCCTGCCGGCGCCGCGCCCTGCCTTGGCGGCAGAAAATGTGCTTGCTAGACTGTCTTACGCATGCCTGGGCGGGCCTGCGGCAGCACAGCGTCCACCCGCCATGGGCCGCGCGAACAGGCAGGGAGAAGCCAATGAGCAACGACAACAAGCCTGGCGGCACATTGACGCGGCGCGATTTCCTCCTGACTACCGGGGTTGGGGCCATCGCCCTGGGTCTTGGCGCAGGCGCGGATGCCAAGGATGCGCCAGCGGGGGCAAGCGACGCGGCCCAGGCCGCTGGGAGCCTGCCTTCGGGACCGTACAACATCCTGTTTATCCTCGTTGACCAGGAGCGCTACTTCCGACCTGGCGAGTTGCCCAAGGGCTATGGCCTGCCTGCACATGATCGCTTGATGAAGCGCGGTACGACCTTTGTCAATCACCGCATAAATTCATGTGTTTGCACCCCGTCCCGCTCAGTTCTTTACACGGGCCAGCACATCCAGCACACCCGGATGTTCGACAACACGAACTTCCCGTGGATTAGCAGCATGTCAACGGAGATACGGACGCTCGGTGACATGCTTCGTGACGCCGGCTATTACACGGCGTACAAGGGCAAGTGGCACCTCACCAAGGAATTCGAGACCGTCAACAAGCTTGGCACGCCAACCAAGATCTTCACTCAGGAAATGGAAGCCTATGGCTTTTCCGACTACATCGGAATCGGCGACATTATTGCCCACACCAGCGGTGGGTACCTGCACGACGGGGTGATTGCTGCAATGGGTGTGAGCTGGCTGCGCGGAAAAGGGCGTGAGCTGGCGGCGCAGGGAAGGCCATGGTTCCTGGCCGTCAACCTCGTCAACCCGCACGACGTGATGTTCTACGACACCGACGCGCCCGGCACCGAGGTTCAGGCAATGCGCGGCCTCGCACATGTCGCGCGCGACCCGGCCGACCCGCTATACGGCAAGCAGTGGCAATTCACGCTGCCGGCAAGCCGGAAACAGGCACTTGACGCGCCTGGGCGCCCTGCGGCACACCGCGATTTCCTGCGCTCGCATGACGCCCTGGTCGGAGCCATTCCAAATGAAGATGCGCGCTGGCGCCGCCGGCACAACTATTACCTGAACTGCATGCGGGATGTCGACCGGAATATCGCTGCCCTGTTGGCCGAGCTTGACGCTGCAGGGCTCTCCGACAAGACCATCGTAATCCTGACATCGGATCACGGTGACATGGACGGTGCCCACCAGCTCCATGCAAAAGGCGCCGTCTCCTATCGGGAGCAGAACAACGTGCCGTTGGTCATTGCCCATCCCGCCTATCAAGGTGGAAAGCAGTGTCGCGCCGTCACCTCGCATCTGGACATCGCGCCCACCCTGGTTGCATTGACTGGCGTCGCGACTGACAAGCGCGCAGCCATCGTCAAGGGATTACCGGGAAAGGATTTTTCCCGCTTGCTTGCAAAGCCTGACGCAGCCGAAGCGAACGCCATTCGCGATGGCGCGCTGTTCTGCTACAACATGCTGGCCTACCTGGATGGCGATTATCTTTTCAAGGCTGTTGCCCATCTGCAGGGCGGTGGCAAGCCCGACCAGCTCAAGCAGGCCGGTATCCGCCCGGACCTGATGAAGCGCGGCGCGGTGCGTGCGGTCTACGATGGACGCTATAGCTTTGCACGGTACTTTTCTCCCAGGCAGCATAACAAGCCGAAGACCCTGGAGGAGCTCTACCGGTTCAACGACGTGGAGCTGTACGATCTGCAGGCCGATCCCTTCGAGATGAACAACCTGGCGGCAGGCGAAAAGCAACGGGAACTACTGGTCGCCATGAACGAAAAGCTGAATCAGCTGACTGATGCCGAGGTTGGCGAGGACCGCGGCCAGATGCTGCCCGGTGGCATAGACGCAGGATGGGAAGTCAGTGCGGAAACGATGGCGGGAGCCTGACCGCACCGGCCCAGACAGCTTAGGCTGCCCGATGGGGCGGCATTGGCTGGCCGCTAGCGCTGTTCCGCCAGGTAGATCCTGGTGAGGCCTTTCGCAATGGCCTCGACGATCTGCTCGCGCCGCAAGGCAATATGCGAAGTCAGGCATTTTTCCCCTTTCTCCCAGTCGTGCGCCTGCAAGGCGTGAACGATTTCAGCGTGTTCGCTCTGGGTGGAATCGCGCCCGATATTCTCCATGTCGATCCAGCGGATAAACCGGATGCGTTCGTTCAGGCTGACCAGCATCCGCTTGAGTTCGGCGTTGCCCGCCATGGCGGCGATGCGCAGGTGAAAGCCTTCGTCCAGTTCCACCAGTTGCGGGATCGGGGTATTTGCGGGCACCGACTTGCTGTGCTCGAGGTATCGCGCAAGCTCCTCGATGCTCTCGGCCGAGGCCCGCTCGAACGCCAGGCGCAGGCAATCGCGCTCGATCGTTACGCGTGCTTCGTATAGGTCCAGCATTTCCTGAATATCGAGCGGCCGGCGCACATAGCCGCGGCTGGACTCCACCAGGAAGCCCTCGGTGGCAAGGCGGGTCAGCGCTTCGCGCACTGGCGTCCTGCTCACGCCGAGGCGTTCCGCCAGCTCGATCTCATTGAGTCGTTCGCCGGGCTTGAGCTCGTAGGAAATCGCCATCTCGCGCAATCGACTGATGACATCGGATCCCCGTTTGCGCCTGACAGCGGAAATCAGCGGCTTCATGCCGTTGGTTGCTTGCATAGATATTCCTCGTTGGCCGCGATCATACCCGACGCTGCCGAGCCGCCAGGTGACGCATCCATGCCTTCAAGTTTAAGTATACTTAATTGTATCCTTCAGTGTATTCTTATCTTGCCTGCCCGACACTGACTTGGAGACTCCTGGAATGACGAAGATGAACGGCGCTGAAGCCATGGTCCGAATGCTTCAACTGAATGGTGTAAAGCACGTCTTCGGGCTGTGCGGCGATACCAGCCTGCCCTTCTATGACGCCATGGCCCGCCTCGACCATGGCATTGACCACATCCTGACGCGCGATGAGCGCAGCGCCGGCTACATGGCTGACGCCTATGCCCGCGTAACCGGCAAGGTTGGCGTATGCGAGGGGCCCAGTGGCGGCGGAGCCACCTACTTGCTGCCGGGTCTGGTCGAGGCCAATGAATCTTCAGTGGCTGTGCTTGGGATTACCTCGGACGTGTCGGTCGGCTCGCGCGGCAAGTACCCCCTGACCGAACTCGACCAGGAAGCGCTGTACCGCCCCCTCACCAAGTGGAACACCACGATCGACCGTGCCGACCAGATCCCGGGCGCGGTGCGCGGCGCCTTCCGCGCCATGACCACCGGCAAGCCCGGATCCGCGCACCTGTGTTTGCCATACGACGTGCAGAAGCATGAGGTGGATGTTGCCGACGTATGGGCGCAGCCTGGCCACGACCGCTTCCCTGCCATGCGCTATGCGCCGGACCCGGCCGAGATCGAACGGGCAGCGCAGCGGCTGGTCGCAGCGCGCATGCCGGTCATCATCTGCGGTGGTGGCGTGGTCATCTCTGGCGCCTGCGCAGAACTGGAAGCGCTGGCCGGCATGCTGAATGCCCCGGTCTGCACCACCGTCAGCGGGCAAGGCAGCCTGGCCGACACCCATCCGCTGAATGCCGGCGTGGTCGGTGCCAATGGCGGCATCATGGCCACGCGCGAGATTGTCGCCAAGGCCGACGCCGTGCTGTTCATCGGTTGCCGCGCCGGCTCGACCACCACCGAGCATTGGCGCTTCCCGTCGCGGGACATCGCAATCCTGCATCTCGATGCGGATCCGATGGTGATTGCCGCGAACTACCGCACTGACGTCGCCATGGTTGGCGATGCCCTGCTCGCCCTGAAGGCGCTCAACACCGCCGTGAGCGACCGCCTGGCCCACCGCCCGTCCGACGCTGCCGACGGCGCCGCGCTGGCCGGTGCCGCGCGTGCCGCCAAGCTCGCCGCCTTCGCACCGCTGGCAGCCTCGCTCGATGTGCCGATCAAGCCGGAGCGCGTGGTGGATGCGCTCAACCGGCTGCTGCCGGATGACGCCATCGTGGTGGCCGACCCCGGCACGCCCTGCCCGTATTTCTCCGCGTATTACAACGCCAGCAAGCCTGGGCGCCATTTCATCACCAACCGGGCCCACGGCGCCCTTGGCTTCTCGATGTCGGCCGGGATCGGCGCGGCCGTTGGGCGCCCGCGTGCGACCGTGGTATCGGTCATGGGCGACGGCAGCTTCGGCTTTACCTGCGGCGAGATGGAAACGCTGACGCGACGCAGGATTCCGCTGAAGATGATCGTGTTCTCGAACGCTGTATATGGATGGATCAAGGCAAGCCAGAAGGCCGGCTACGAGCAACGCTACTTCTCGGTCGATTTCAGCCGCACCGACCACGCGCGCGTTGCCGAGGCGTTCGGCGTCAAGGCCTGGCGCGTGGAAGACCCGGGACAGCTCGATGCCGCGATCCGCGCGGCGCTGGAGCATGATGGCCCGGCGCTGGTCGACGTGATTTCACAGGAACTGCAGGACACCGCCGCACCCGTGAGCCAGTGGATGGGCTGACATCCAGGCCATGTCCAGAACGCTTATCTGATCCGATGGGAGAGGTATCTATGTCTAGCCGACTTGCGGCACCAGGCCGCCAGAAAGCGCTTGGTGCCGGCGTGGTGGCCCTTGCCTGCCTGCTGCTGCCGCTGACAACGGCAGCAGCAGGGCCTGACAATGCCACGCCACTGAAGCTGGTGGTCACCTTCCCGCCCGGCGGCAGCACCGACATTGCCGCACGCATCATCCAGCCGAAACTGGCGGAGGCGGCCGGGCGGCCCGTGGTCATCGAAAACCGGCCCGGCGCTGCCAGCCAGGTCGCCACCCAGTACGTGGCTCGCTCCGCGCCGGATGGCAATACCCTGCTGGTCGCCTTCGATACGCATGCGATCAACCCCGTGGCGAAGTCCAGGCTCCCCTATGACACGTTCAAGGACTTCACTGGCGTCACGTTTGCCGTGCGCTTCCCGCTCGTGATCGGCGCATCGCCCACCGTTCCTGGCAAGGACCTGCGCAGCTTCCTCGACGCTGCGCGGCGTGAGCCGTCCAAATACAGCTACGCCTCCACCGGGCTTGGCTCGATGAACCATCTCGTGGCCGAGGACCTGAAGCGGCAGGCTCGGGTCGAGTTGATGCACGTGCCCTACGCCGGCGGCGGTCCCGCGGTCCAGGCAGTGCTGGGCAATGTGTCCAGTATCACGCTGCTGAGCTATGCGGCCCTGAAGGGCCAGATCTCTGCCAACAAGATCAAGCCGCTGGCCGTGACGGGCGCGCGCCGCCTGCCCGACCTGCCCGATGTTCCAACCGTCATCGAGTCCGGGTTCCCGGACTTCGAGGCCTACTCGTGGATCGGCATCTTCGCACCGGCAGGCACCCCACCTGCGGTCGTCAGGAAACTGACGGAAGATTTCCAGACCGCATTGTCGGACCCGGAAACCAAACGAAAGCTGACCGCGGCCGGCTTCGAGGTCATGGCCACCGATGGTCCCACCGTAGACCGCTATGCGCGCGAGCAATACGAGCGCTGGCACAGCTTCGTCAAGAAGACCGGGCTGAAGCTGGAAGACTGAGGCGGGGCCGAACGCATCGCATTCGGGGGTGCCGCGGACCGAGCTGAAGAGTCGCCTCGAAACTTTGGCCCGGCCCGCGGTTCTAATTTCGTATGGTGAGCAAATTGTCTGCCAATCGGCGCCCCGTCTGGTTCTGGCTTGCAGTCGGCGCCGCGGCGGTGCTGATTGGCCTGGTCGTCCTGTCGCCTCCGTTCAAGGCCTTCGTCGACCAGGCCATCGATTGGGCGCGGGCGACGATGGAACAGCACCCCGCGGCAGGCGCGCTGGTCTTCTTCCTGTTCTCGGCCGTGTCTGCCATGCTCGCCTTCGCCTCGAGCGTGGTCCTGGTGCCGCCGGCCACCGAGGTGTGGGGCAAGCCGCTCACCATTGTTCTGCTCTGGGGCGGCTGGCTGCTGGGCGCTGTGGCCGCCTTCGGCATCGGCCGCCTGGCCTATCCATTGCTCGCCCGCAGTGGTTACGAGGACAAGCTGGCGAAATACCAGGACTACGTGTCGCAGCGCATGAAGTTCTGGGCGGTGCTGCTGTTCTGTATCGCGGTTCCGTCGGAAATTCCCGGTTATCTGTTCGGCTCCATGCATTACCCCTTCCGCAAATTCCTGGCCGCGATGGCCATCGCCGAAGCGGGCTATGCGTTGGGTATCGTCGTGGCCGGGGAAAGCCTGGCAATCGATCGGCCCTTACCGTTTCTCATCGCCGTCGGCATCCTGGCGGTCGTCGCGGTGCTTGCGGGCCTGGTGCTGCGTGCGGTCAGGAAGCATAGGTCAGGCGGCCTGCAACGGCGCTGAACGGGGCTGCCAGGGGCCTGCGGGAGACCACTTTCGCCCCATGGCCGGTCAACCGGCGTTTGTGCCGGATCGGTCATTCAAGGCCGTATCCGACGCTACTGGAACCGCCGACAACTATCCTAAGATAAATTCCCAAGAGTGCATTTCCGGGGGCTCGCTCGGTTGCTTCAGGAGGAGACATGCGGCTAGCTGACTTCATCATGCGGGACACTGCGCGCATTGTGGCGGCATGGGAGGAATTTGCGACCACCCTGCTGCCGGCCGCAAGAGGCATGGACTCCTTCGCGCTGCGTGACCACGCACCGCAGATCCTGCAAGCCGTAGCGAAGGATTTGTTGACCCCGCAAACGAGGGAAGCTCAACGCGAAAAATCAATGGGGCAGGCCCCCAGGCTACTCGGTGCGCCGGAAACCGCTGCACAAACACACGCCCTCATGCGCGCGCGCGGTGGCTTCAACATCAATCAACTGGTCGCTGAGTACCGGGCGCTGCGCGCCAGCGTGCTGCGCTTGTGGATTGACGAATGTCAGTCGGCCGCCCCGGATCTGGACGAAGTAATGCGGTTCAACGAGGCTATCGACCAGGCAGTCGCGGAGTCCGTGGATTTTTTCCATTCGGAGGTAGAGCAGGCTCGCGACCTGTTGCTCGGCATGGTTGGGCACGATATGCGCAGCCCACTGCAGTCCATCCAGACGACCGCCTCATATCTGGCGGCGCTGAACGCGGGGGAGAAGGTATCGGAAGCTGCAGCCCGGCTGATTCGAAGCGGTTCCCGCATGAATTCTCTTCTGAATGATCTGTGCGATTTCAACCGAACGAAACTCGGCTTGGGTATCAACATCACGCCTGACGACGTCGATCTGGCTGACTTGGTTGCCGATACCGTGGACCAGTTGCGTACAGCTCATCCGGCCCGCCGCATCGATCTTGAGGTGAAGGACAACGTGCAGGGTATTTGGGACGGTCCGCGCCTGCAGCAACTGCTTTCTAATCTGGTGCTCAATGCGATAAGGTACGGCGCGCCGGACGAGCCGGTCCGCGTTGTAGTCACCGGCCATGACGCGGAAGTCCGTCTCGAGGTCAGGAACAGTGGTCCCGCCATTGACCCGCTGTCGCTGCAGCGCCTTTTTGACCCGCTGAGGAGAGGCCCGGATCAGGAGCAAAAAAACGCGGACGGCCTGGGACTCGGGCTGTATATAGTGAGCGAGATTACCAAGGCCCATCAGGGATCGATCGAGGCGCGCTCCGACCAGACAGGGACCACGTTTGACGTGCGTCTGCCGCGTCGCAGGTAACGGGCGCGCGCAGCCTGTTCTCTATCGCCGACAGCTGGAATTACCGCTTCACCAACTCCCGTTCACCACCTCACCCCTGCTTTCCCGCCTGAAGCGCGTCGGCGCATGCCCGGTCCAGCGCTGGAACGCCCGGCGAAACGCTTCCTCGCTGGCAAAGCCAAGCTGCTCCGCGATTCTTCCTACCGGCCAGTTGGTCGTGCACAGGCATTGTTCGGCGTATTCCTGCAGGCTGTGTTCGCGCAGCACCCGGTAGCTGCTGCCGTCGGCAGCGAGACGGCGGCGCAGGGTCGGTTCGCTCACATCAAAGCGCATGGCCAGCTCAGCCAGCGTCGGCAGCCGCGCGCCATGCACCAGCGCTGCATGCAGGATGCCGTGCACCTGCTGGCTCAGTGATACGACCTCGACCGGCGCACCGATCAGCCGGTAAGGAAAGTCTTCCAGGAAGGCATCGAGCTCCGCGGCCTGGCGCACGACCGGGCGGTCGAGCAAGGCCTCATCGAATTCGAATCCGTAGGTCTGGGTCCCGGACGTCACCGCGGCATGAAACAAGCCCAGGAAAGGCATGGCGTCCTCGCGCCGGGGATGCGCCAGGTAGACGTGGGTCGGGCGTAGCGGCTGGCCGACCAGCCAGCCGAACAGCAGCATATAGAAGAAGAGCCCGGTCAGATCCACCAGGCAAGCCGCGGAGGAGTTCGCACGCCGCAGCGAATCCATGCGGAACACCGCCTGGCCTGCGCTTTGCCCGAGGCTGAGCGCACCGGCGCGCGGATACAGCATCGCGCAGAAGTCGGCCGCGCAGCGGATCGCCTCCCTCAGCGTCTGGCTGCTCAAGACGCAACGGCACAGCAAGTCCACTTCCTGCTTGCGCATCGGGGGGTGGCCGTTGCCTTTGGCGACCAGGGCTTCCAGCCGCTCGATCGCGGCGCGGTAGAGCGCGGTGAACCTGGCGGGCGGCGCATGCCCGGATGCGCCGGCGGCAGGTGGAACCTCGACGCCCTGCCGCTTCAGTTCGTCCAGCAGGCGCTGCACCATGCCGTGCGGAACAGGTACGGGATTCCCCGGTATGTGGGCATTCATGGTCGCTGGTCGTGATTGCTTCGGTAGCGATGGTTGATCGTTCGGGTGGGGATCCGGTGCGGCCTGGCCTCCCATAATCATCCCGGCACTTCCACCCGCGCGGCAGCTTGCTGCACGGCCTGGGCGATGGAGGTTGCCATGCCACAAACACCATGGCTATACGGGACAACCCATGACCGCGCTTCCCTCCCGCAAACCCCCGGCTCCGGCATCGCAGCTTTGCTGCCACGCCTGCGTCGCGCGAGACACACCGTGATCCACATACTCGATGAAATCGTGCTCGCGCCCGGGCACCTGCCCACTGTGCTGAGCCTGCTGGAAAACCAGTACCTGCCCGGCAGCGCCGCCAGGGGCCTGGCACTGCTGCAGCGCTGGGTGTCGCCGCCCGTGGCGCTGGAAGATGCACCCAATACGCTGTGGCTGCTGTGGCAAGTGGCGGATGCGCCGGCTTACTACACCATGCGCGCAAGCATCGACGCTCCGGCCCTAGCCTTCTGGTCGACAGTCGGCACGCTGTGTGAAGCCCGCCGCCGCCATGTGATGGCCGATGCGACAGCTGCGCTGACCCGGCGCAAGGAGCATAGCGATGCGGCTTGAGACAGCACAGGTGCGATTGCACGCCGGCTTCAGCGCCGGGACGTGCACACAGGAGCAAGCCCTGCTTGCGCGGATTGAAACGCTGCCGGGCCTGCGCGATGTGGCGATTGGCCGGAACCTGGCGGGAAGCTGGGGCGCTGGCGACTACACGCTCGACCTGCAATTCGACGCGACTTCATCCGGCTCGCCCGGTCACGACACCGGCCTGGCCACCGCGCTGGCCGGCATGGCGGAGGTGGATAGCGTCGCCTATCAGCCGATCTCGGGCGGTCTGCGCGCCCCTCAGCTGCGCCACGGGATCTGGCGCACGCTGATGTTCCGGGTCCGGCCTGAAGCGCCGGACCGGCAGGTCCGCGCACTTGAGCAGGACCTGCTGCGGATGCCCGAGTACATGCCCGGCATCCGCAACTGGCGCCTTGCCCGCGCCCTGTCGCCCGGCGCCTGGACCCATGTCTGGCAGCAGGAGTTCGCCAGCGCGGACGACCTGCTGGGCGAATACCTGATGCACCCCTTTCATTGGGGCCATGTCGACCGATGGTTCGACCCCGAGTTTCCCGAATGGACAGTCCAGGCGATCTCCCATGCCTTCTGCCCGCTCGCGACAAGCCTGATTGCCAACCACAACCGCACAGAGGAATACGCGCCATGACCGCACACGGAAAACTGACAGGGAAGATTGCGCTCGTGACCGGCGCCAGCCGCGGCATCGGCCGCGCCATCGCGCAGCGCTTCGCGGCGGAGGGCGCGCTGGTGGTTGCCACGGCACGGCGCGCAGGCGAGTCCGACGACGAGCCTGGCACGCTGGCCGAGACAGTGAGCCAGATCCGGCGGCAAGGGGGCAGTGCCATCGCGCTGGCGGCGGATCTCGAAGACCCGGCGCAGCGCGACGACCTGGTGGCGCAGGCGGCAAGCGCCGCGGGCGGTCTCGACATCCTGGTCAACAATGCGGGCATGGCGGAATACAGCGGCATCGAATCGATGCCGCTGGAAATCTTCGACCGGACGGTCGAGCACTACCTGCGCATCCCCTTCGTGCTCAGCCGCGCAGCGATCCCGCTGCTGCGCACGCGCGGCGCGGGATGGATCCTGAACCTGGGCTCCGTCACCGCCCTGTCGCCTGCTCGCCCGTATCAGGATTTTGACCGGGCTGGCGGGGTCACGGCCTACGCCGCGGTCAAGGCCGCCATCAACCGGTTCACCGAGGGCCTGGCGGCAGAACTGGAGGCCGACAATATCGCGGTCAATTCGGTAGCGCCGAGCACGGCGATCCGCACGCCAGGCAGCGAGCGCTATATCCCGGACGGCTATCCGACCGAGCCAGTGGAGTACCTGGTGGAAACGGCGCTTGCACTCTGCAGCGTGCCGGCCCGGCTGCGCACCGGCCACATCGCCCATAGCCTGCACTTCCCGCTGGCGCACGGACTGAGCGTCCGTACGCTTGATGGTCAGGGCATGCTGCCGCCGCCAGTGATCCCGTCCTGGGCACATCCCGGTTTGAACCACGAACTGTCCGCAAAGCAAGCCCATGGAGAAGAGCATGCGCGCTGTCGTCATTGACCGTACCGGCGGACCCGACGTACTCAGGCTTGGAGACCTCCCGACGCCGGAACCCGCTGCCGGCGAAGTCCTGATCCGCGTGGCCTGTGCCGGCGTGAATCCCGCTGACTGGAAATGCCGTGAAGGCTATCTGAGCCACTTCATGCAATATAGCTTTCCGTTCGTGATCGGATTCGATGCCAGCGGCGTCGTGGCAGCGGTGGGAAGCGGCGTCAAGGACTTCGTCCCGGGACAGCGCGTGTTCGCGCAAACCGCGGTCGGCGCAGGCAAATGGGGTTCCTATGCCGAGTACGTCGCGGTCAGCCAGGATTGCGTGGTGCCGATTCCCGACAACCTGGGATTTGCCGAGGCCGCGGCAGTCCCGACCCCGGCGCTGGCCGCCTGGACCGGACTCTTCGACGAAGGCGGACTCAAGCCAGGCCAGACGGTGCTGGTTCATGGCGGTGGCGGCGCGGTCGGCACGTTTGCGGTGCAACTGGCAAAGGCGGCCGGCGCAACCGTCGCTGCCACCTGCAGCACGGCACGACGCGACGAACTGATGGCGCTCGGGTGCGACCTGGCAATCGACTACCGTGGCGGCGACATCGCTGCCGCGATGCAGGCATGGGCGCCGGCTGGCGTCGACCTGGTACTGGACGCCGTTGGCTGCGGCACCCTGCCGAACGGCATGGACCTGCTCAGGCCCGGCGGCATCCTTGTCGCCATCCTGACGCTGGTCAGCGGCGACAACGGCCCGGATCCTGCCGCAGCCACGCAGCGCGGCGTCCGCACCGCGGTGGCGTTCAGCAAGATGCCCAGCGGCGCGCAGCTGCGCGAGATCGCGGCGCTGCTCGGCAGCGGGCGCCTGCGCCCGCCCCGCATCGAATGCCTGCCGCTGGAGCAGGCCGGGCGCGCGCTCGATCTGGTGCAGTCGGGCAAGGCGGCAAGCAAGCTGGTGCTGCGTATCGACGAGCCAGCCAATGCTCACGACCTGGTCGCTGGCTTCTAGTCAGGCATCAGGCCGACTGAATCATAAGTTGGATGCTGCTTGCTTGATCAAACAGCGCGGTCGCGCGCACTCACGGTTCCTGGACACGTTGGCGCGACCGCGGTAATTCTGGCGACGGAGGTGCCTTGGAACGTTGCCCACGTGTTGCCAGCCAACAGAGGATCGACCCGGCACATACCATGGATGCGCCCTTCCAGAAGGCGATCGACAGGGGTGTACGCAAGAGCATGGCCGCCAGGGCGGCGGAAAGCACCGGAATGAAGTAGGAAGCGCCAGCAAGGACCGTGACATTGCCATGCAGGATGCCAACATTCCAGGCCGCATAGCCGAACCCCATCGCGGAGGCGGCCAACGCAAGATAAATCACTGCCTGATAGCTGAATTCCATCGTCCCGCTCTCTGTGGCGGAATACTTGATCCACAGCGCCAGCGCTGTCAGCATGAAGAACAGCGTGATGCCATTCCTGCCTTCGGCAATCCGGTTGGTCACAGTGCAATATGCCGCCCAGATCAGGGCACCAAGGAAGGCCAGCCCATAGCTGAGCGGATTGTCCTGGATGTTCTCCGCCATCCCGGCCAAGTCCAAGCCCTGATCCCCGCCAAGCACCCAGCAGATCCCGAGAATGGCGATCAGGAAGCCGGGAATGATCAGCAAGTTGGCCTTCTGCTTGTTGAATGCGATGGCACACAGCATGGTGAAGCTCGGCCACAAGTAGTTGACCATCCCCACCTCAATGGCTTGCCTGCTGCTGTTCGCGTAGCCAATGGACAAGGAAAGACACAGCTCGTAGGAAACGAACAGAATGCTTCCCCAAACCAGATAGCGCCGGGGAAAATCCTGCATTCTGACGAAACCGACTGTCAGCAAGAGCAGGGCCGAGGCGACGGTATAGATCATTGCCGCCCCACCGGTTGCCCCAAGGTTTTCGCTGACACCGCGAATCAGGCCGACAATCGAGCTCCATAACAGAATCGCGATGAGCCCGATGAGAGTTGCTTTGCTCTTGCTTTGCATGACACCTGTTTGCACTTACCAGTCGATCTGAACCATCGGCATTGTAAGGGCACCATGCTCAGCCGCAGCCAACGCGGGTATGGCCCGTCATTTCACCTGCCTGGCGTATTACCGGTCGGATACGTCGATCCAGATGGGAACGAAGTCGAGAAGATGCCGGGGTTTTCACCGCTCCCAGAGCAGGCATTTTCAGCAACTGGGCCAGCCGTCATGTTGTGGCGGTCACGACGCGGGCCGATATAGACTCCCCATGCCAGGATCCAGGCGCTTGTCCAGGTCTAGTCATTCGGGTTGAATGCCAGCCTGCTTAGCCAGATTCGCCCAGCGATCCGTCTCTGCGCGCAGCCGGTCTCCGAGTTGAGCAGGCGAGGACGCCTTGAGGTCGATACCCTGGCTGTCGAGCCGTGCCTTGGTCTGCGGATTCGCCAATGCCGCGCGGACTTCGTCCGCAAGCCTGCTCACGACGGCAGACGGTGCCCGCGCGGGAGCCACCAGGGCCCACCATTGGCTGACCTGCATTCCCGGCAGCCTGGCTTCGGCTGCGGTCGGCACGCCGGGAAGCGAAGGCACGCGCACCGGGCCCGTCACCATCAAGGCCGCGATCTTGCCACCGCCAAGCAGGCTGCTGCCGCTTGCCAGCGTGGCGAAATGGCCTTTGACCAGTTGCGCGGACACATCGGTCAGCGCGGGCGCCGAGCCCCGGTACGGTACGGCATCGACCGGGATGCCCGCCTGTGCTTCAAGCATCTTGGCGGCCAGATGGCTGATCGTGCCGTTCCCGCTGGTGGCAAGCTGCAGCGGCGTTCCTGCCTTGCGTGAGTCCGCAAGGAAGCGCTGGACGTCGCCAGCGCGATAGTGCGTGCTGTCCGCGAACAGGATGAGCGGCGCCTCGCCGAGCAGTGAAACCGGCGTGAAATCGCGCAACACGTCGTATGGCATCTGGCGGAACACTGACGGCGCCACGGTATGAGCCAGCTCGATGACGCCCAGCGTGTAGCCGTCGGGAGCCGACTTTGCCAGGATGTCGGCGCCGATGCGGCCGGAGGCGCCGGCACGATTGTCGACGACCACGGGCTGGCCCATCGATTCGCTCATTCGCTGCGCGACCGCACGGGCCAGCGCATCGGTACTGCCGCCGGCAGCCCAGGGCACGATCAATCGGATCGGCTTTTCAGGGTAGGCGGCCAGGGCCGACGGTACCTGAGCCGCGAGGCCGAATGTGACGGCAGTCAACAGAGAACGCAAGTTCATGGGTGGCTCCGAAAATTGTCTGTAAATCAAGCTTGTCCCGGATCGCGATCGCCGCGTGCAGTCAGCATCAGCATGACTGCTTCCGTTCTGGCGATGCGCCCGTCGGCGCGCAGTGCTTGCGTCGCGGCAAACCCCGCGCCCGCGCACAGCTCGACCCAGAATCCGGCCGCAGCGAGACCGCGGGTGCCATCGCGTGCTGCCGCGTCGTCGATGACAACCGCGCCGCCGCCCGATTGCCTGACGGCGTGGACCTGCTGCGCGGTCACGGTCGAGCCGGCCGTGGAGAATTGCTGGGTCGTGCCCGGGAAGTCCGACTGCTGCGGCGCGCCCGCCAGCACGCGCGACAGCCGCGGGAACGGCTCGATCGCCCAGAGGCGGGGCAGCTTCGAAAGGTGCCCCAGCGCGACCAGGTCCCGTAGCGCGCTATAGATGCCCCACAACAGATCCCCCCGCGCCGTCGGCACCATGACATGGTCGGGGCGGCATCCTTGCGCCACCCACTCCAGTGCGACAGCACGGTAGCCTTCCACACCAAATACCGGGCTACCCACCGCGGGCACGCTGTAGTTGGTCAGCGCAAAGGCTCCCTCTTCCCTGACGCGGCGGCGGACATGCGCCCATCGCGCGTGACCGTTGTCGCAGATGACACGCCGCGCACCGTAGTAACGCAACGCGGCATCGAAAACGGACGGAAGCGCCTGGTAGGTCGCGACTTCGCAGTCCAGTCCCGCGGCGGCGCAATAGGCCGCGGCCGAGACTGCGGCGTTGCCGCTTGACGCCAGCACCACCTCGCTCGCGCCGATATCCAGCGCCCGGCTTACGGCCTGCGCCGACATGCGATCCTTGTGCGAGCCGGTCGGATTTGCGCCTTCATTTTTGATCCAGACGGACGCCACGTCCGCCAGCGACGCCAGGGTTGGCACCGGTACGCATGGCGTGGTGCCCTCCCCCAAAGACACACCTTCCAGGTACGGCTGCCAATGCCCCCATGTATAACTTCCGCTTCTTGGTGCAAAATCCAGTGCGTGGGGCTGGTAGGCAACTTCGAGACTGCTGGGCCGGCCGGCGCTTGCGCAGTTCGGGCACCCTTCCGGCATGTCGCTGACTGGATATTGAGCGTGGCAGGTAATGCATTGCAGGGCATGCATCGCCGGATTGACAAGCGCTTCGGTCGGATGCGGATAGCGGCTGGCGCGCATGATAAAAGCCCAAGTGGTCATGACCCGAGTCTATGTGATGTCACGCCCGGGCAGCGCAGGCATTCCGATTATCGAATTAAGCAAAACTTATAGGATTGGGTATGGGGACAGCCACCGACATCGTGATCAGCGCCCGGCAAATCGAGGTGTTTCGCATGGTCATGCGCCTGGGATCGGCACGCCGGGCCGCCGAAGCCCTGCACATCAGCCAGCCCGCCGTGACACAGATCGTGCTGCAGCTTGAACAGGCAGCGCGGTTAAGGCTGTTCGACCGAAGCAAAGGGCGTATGGTGCCCACGCCCGAGGCGGCGTCCTTGATCGACGAGGTCGAGCGCGTCTATGTCGGCCTCGACGCCGTGCAGCGCAAAATTGATCAGCTGCGTTCCTATGAAGATACGGTCCTGCGCGTCGGCGCCTTGCACGCCATGGCCTCCAGCGTGATGCCGTCATCGGTGGCGGACTTCATCCACAACCACCCCCGCGTTCGCTGCCAGCTGGAGGTCGACAGCTCCAGGGGCTTGCGCGAGCGCCTGCTTCAGCGCGAACTCGACATCGCGTTCATGGGCGACGAGGCGGACACCAGCGGCCTGACCGCGTCCGAGTTCTACGCAGTGCAGGCGGTTTGCGTCGCTCCCGCGACGCATCCTTTCGCGGCGCGCGCGAAAGTCGGCATCGAGGATCTGATCGAGGTTCCGTTGATCGGCCTGGACGCTTCGGATCCTGCGCAACGCCGGCTGGAAGCGTGCTTTTCCGAGTCCGGCATCGAGCCGCGTTTCGTGGCGACAACGCCGTACAGCCACACGCAGTGCTCACTGACCCTGGCCGGTGCTGGCCTTGCGATCACCAATCCATTGGTGGCCCGTAGCTACGTAGCGCTCGGGCTGCGCAGCGTACCGCTCACCGCTCCCGTTCGATTCCGCGCAATCCTGGCATTCCATCCGGCACAAGGCCAGTCGACGGCGGCACAGCAGTTCGTGAGCCTATGCCGGCAGCGGTTGGCCGATTTGCTGTGATGCACGTGCAGCAATGAGGGGCGCGTGCAGGAAAGTGCCATAGCAGCACGTCCGCGGCGGTTCAACGGCCAGGAGCCCCTGCCCGAAGCGCAGTGCTCCTGCGCCCCGCCGTTAAGGCGTGCCGCCCGACACATCGATCCGATACACCCGCCCGCTCGTCGCCGACGTGCCCGGATCGGCCAGCACGTACAGCGCCTGCGCGTCATCCACGCCAAAGGAGAACACACTGCCCGGGATCGTGACGTTCCAGTCGACCTGTTCTGCGACAACCCCGTCGCGATACATGAAGCTCAGCAGCTTGCCCGTGCAAAGGTCGGAATAGAAGTACCGCCCATGCAGCACCGGGTTGGCACTGCCCCGGTACACATAGCCGCCGACGATGGCACAAGCGCCCGCTTCGTGGCCGTATTCGAACACCGGCATGGTCAGCCCGGTCTTGTCGCAAGTGGCCGCACCCACGCAGGCGGTGCCCTCGGTCCGGTTCCAGCCGTAGTTCAGGCCAGCGCTGGTGGCCGGCGCCACGTCGACTTCCTCGCGCTGGTCCTCGCCGACATCGGCGATATACAGCAAGCCGGCGTCGAACGTGAACCGCCACGGATTGCGCAGGCCGAGAGCCCAGATTTCGCCGCGGCTGCCGGACTGGCCGACGAAGGGATTGCCGGCAGGCAAGCCGTAGCCGGATGCGCCGCTGACGTCGATGCGCAGCATCTTGCCGAGCAGCGTTCCCGGGTTCTGGGCGTTGCCCGACGGATCGCCACCGCCACCGCCGTCGCCCGTGCCGATATAGAGCATGCCGTCCGGGCCGAACGCGAGCTGGCCGCCATTATGGTTGGAGAAGGTGCCGTGCGGGATCGACAGCAGCACGGTGCCGGATGCCTCGGCGATATCCGGATTCGCGGCCGATACCTTGTAGCGGGCGATGGTGATGGCCCCATTGGTGTCGGTGTAATAGACGTAGAAGCGGCCGTTGGTCCCATAGTTGGGATCGAACGCCATCGACAGCAGCCCGCGCTCGCCATCGGTCGTCGTCAGCGCGGCGATATTGAGGAACGGCGTAGCGACCAATGCGCCGTTGCGCACGATCCGGATGCGGCCGGCCCGCTCGACCACGAACAGGCGCGGATCGCCGGGGGGCGCGGTCAGGAAGATGGGCTCGGATAACCCGCCGGCAACCTGCGTCAGCGACAACTGCACTGTTTCCGGTGAGCCGTATTCCACGCTTGCCAAAGCACGGCCGCCCGCGGTCACCGCCACGGTCTGCGAAGGCGGCTGCGGCTTGAGGAGCGTGGTGCCAGTCAGCACGCTGGCGGCACTGACGGTATAGCTGCCAGCAGCCAGGTTGGACAGCGTGGTCGACTGGGTCACGGTCTGGCGGAACTGGCCGGGCCCCAATACCGTGATGGCCGCCGACGTCCCGGATGGCAGGCCGGAGATGGAGAGCGTCAGCGTGCCGGTGCCCGCGCCGGTGCTGCCGTCACCGCCCCCGTCTCCCCCGCCCCCTCCGCAAGCTGCGATACCCAGGCAGCAGGCGATGAAGAATCGGCAAAGCGAGTAGCGAAGTGCTTCGGACATGGCGCGCTCCTGTCACGGCATCTGACGGCGTGGCGCAACTGCTTGGGGACGGCTTGGCTAAAGGATGCGCCCGTCCATCCGCTGCAACATGCGCTCAAAGACCTCGAAAAAGCCTACAAGAACACGAGCCAGCGAAGCGGCGCATTTGGCGCTGCTGTTCGCCGGTCGGCATCAGTTTGTACTTGAAGGCCTGGATGCGTTGCATGGCCGGAATTTTACTCTCGGCCGATGAGCAGTGAAACCGATATTCGGCATGGGCGGCAGTGGGACGGCTATCCTGCCCACGCTATCCTTCCCCGCCCTGGAGGGCGAGGGAACGCTGCCACGAGCAACAGCGCGGCGCTCGCCACGAACGTGGTCTGGTAGCCGCTGATATCGAACATGAACTCGCTCGTCGCCACCGCCTGGTTCATCGCTCGATAGCCGGCAATCGTCAGGTCGTTGTCAGCCGCATAGTAGATATCACCTGAAGACGCCCTCCTTCCTCAACCGCAGCAGCGGAATCCGACGAAGAGGTCGCTGCGGTGCGGCAGGTAGAAGTTCCGGTAGCGAGGATGTTGCATGCGGGCATGGGTGGCGAACGATCCGCCGCGAACCGAGCGATGCGTGTGAAACCAGGGGGCGGAATATTCCTGGTAGGGGTCGGGCGAGAACCCTGCATAGGGCACGAAAGGATCTGCCGTCCATTCCCACACGGCGCTACCCCAGCGGATCAGGTCATGCGTTGCCGCATACTCCCATTCGGCTTCCGTGGGCAAGCGCTTGCCGGCCCAGCGGCAATAGGCTTCCGCCTCGTAGGCATTGATATGACACACCGGCTGCTCGAGCGGCAGCGGCACCCACTGCCCGAACCAGCGCAACGCCCATTGCCCCGGGGCGCCGCCGGCTGTCCGGCGCCAGCGCACCGGATGCGCCAGCCTGCTCTGTTGCAGCCATGCGCGTCCGTCGTCGGACCACCATTGACGGTCGCGGTAGCCGCCGGCGGCCACAAACTCCGCAAATGCGGCATTGCTGACGCAAGTGCGATCGATGCGGAACGGGGCGATGGGGACCGGGTGGGACCACTTCTCGTTGTCGAAGACGAACCCGTCGGCCCCGCTGGGCAACCCCATCTGGAACGTGCCGCCGCCCGCGGCTGCCGCGCCGGCGCCTGGCGCAATGGAAGGCATGCCGAGCGGGGCATGCAGCGGATAATCGAGCGTCTGGCGCATATAGGTCAGCGCCTCCGCATGCATGTCTTCGTGGAACAAGGCGAGCCGGAAAAAATAGAGCGCCGCGTCCGTATCGTCCGATGTGGCGAGCCTGGCGCGAACTTGCTCCAGCACGGCGGCTGCGTAGTCGCGAATCTCGGAGAGCCGGGGCAGCGCAAGATGCCATCGGTCCCGGTGGGCGACGCGCATGGAATCGAAGAGGCGGTCGGCGTCCGGCAGCATGGACGGGAGGCTGGCCACCCAGCAGCCGTCCTGGCCGGCACGTGGCTCCCGCAGCACCCATTGCTCCGTGAACCAGGCGATATGGGCATACTCCCACAAAGGCGGATTGATTCCCGCGTCATACGGAACCTGCCATTGGGACGGCGACAGCTCCTCAAGCACGGCCCAGGTGCGCCGGTGCGCATCGGCAAACGCCGCATCCAGCTCGAACTTGTTTATCCTTCTTGCTGCCGCCCCCTCAGAACCTGTCGTCATGCGTCCTCCCAAGGCCACCGTCGCGATTATCAGTCCAGCGCTGCGCAAAGCCAACAATGGCAACTGGCAAACCGCCAATCGCTGGGCCCGGTTCCTGCAGGGGGACTACGATGTCACGCTGGCCGCTGAATGGTCGACGGCCAGCCCGGGCGGCGCCCTGCCCGACTGCCTCATCGCCCTGCACGCCCGACGCTCGGCCGAGTCCATCGCCAGGTTCGCCGAGGCTTGTCCGGATCGTGCGCTGATCGTCGTGCTGACCGGCACCGATCTGTACCGCGACATCCGCACCGATGCATCGGCCCAGCGCTCGCTCGAACTCGCCACCCACCTGGTGGTGCTGCAGGACGAAGGGCTGGCCGAACTGGCGGCCGCGCATCGCGCCCGGTGCCGGGTGATCTACCAGTCTGCCCCGGCATGCGCGCCCGCGGCGCCCCGCCAGAATCACTTCGAGGTCGTGCTGGTCGGCCACATGCGGGCGGAAAAAGACCCGCTGACGCCCATGCGCGCGCTCTCGCTGCTTCCCGACGATTCGCGCGTGCGCCTGATCCACATCGGCGGCGCGCTGGATGACGCCTATCAGCAGGAGGCCCTGGCGCTGGAAGCACGAGCCTGGCCCGGCGTGCGGCGCTATGTCTGGCTGGGAAACCTGCCCCATGACGAAACCCTGCAGCACATCCGGAAAGCACAGGCCATGGTGATCTCCAGCGCCATGGAAGGCGGCGCCAACGTGATCATCGAGGCCGTCGCCAGTGGCGTGCCGGTGCTGGCCAGCCGCATCCCGGGCAACGTCGGCATGCTGGGCCGTGATTACGAAGGCTATTTTCCGTTGGGTGACGCCGCGCAATTGGCACTGGTGCTGGAACGCACCAGCCGGGATGCCGGGTTCCTGGACCGCCTGCGGCAGCAATGCGCAATTCGCGCGCCGCTGTTCGCGCCGGCGCGGGAACGGGCGGAAGTGAGTAAACTTGTCGCCGACGCCTTGAAACCAGAATGACTCGGAGCCCCGCAGTGGACCAGCCAGACAACGCAAAGATCAAGCTCACCGCCTTTTCCCACGGCGGCGGGTGTGGGTGCAAGATCGCCCCCGGTGTGCTTTCTGAAATCCTCAGGAATTCGGTCGGCTTCCCTGCTCCGGCAGCCCTGCTGGTCGGCAAGGAAACCAGCGACGACGCGGCGGTCTACCAGCTCAATGAGAGCCAGGCCCTGATCGCCACCACGGACTTCTTCATGCCGGTGGTGGACGATCCGTACGATTTCGGGCGTATCGCCGCCACCAACGCCATCTCCGACGTCTATGCCATGGGCGGAACCCCGATCATGGCGCTGGCGCTGGTCGGCATGCCCATCGAAAAGCTGCCGCCCGAGGTCATCGGCAAGATCCTCGAAGGCGGCGAATCGATCTGCGCCCAGGCGGGCATCCCGGTCGCGGGCGGCCACACCATCGATTCCCTTGAGCCGATCTACGGGCTGGTGGTCCTTGGTCTGGTGCACCCGAACCGGGTCAAGAAGAACAGCGGCGCCAAGGCGGGCGACAAGCTGATCCTCGGCAAGCCGTTGGGCGTGGGCGTGTTGTCCGCCGCGGTGAAGAAGGACAAGCTCGACGCGGCTGGCTATCAGGAACTGATTGCCTGCACCACCAAACTCAACACGCCCGGCCGACTGCTGGCCGAATTGCCGGCTGTCCACGCGCTGACCGACGTGACCGGCTTCGGCCTGCTCGGCCACCTGCTGGAGCTGTGTCGTGGCGCGGGCGTCGGCGCGCGGCTGGACATGGGGCGGATTCCACTGCTGCCGCGGGTCGAGCGCATGGCCGCCGAAGGGCTGGTGACCGGCGCATCGGGGCGCAACTGGGTCAGCTACGGCAGCGAGGTGGACCTGTCCACGTCGGTCACGCCAAGCCAGCAGGCACTGCTGACCGATCCCCAGACCAGCGGCGGCTTGCTGGTGTCGTGCGCACCGGAAGCCGTGGACGAGATCCTGGAGATCTTTAGCCGGGAAGGCTTCGCAGACGCTGCCGTGATCGGAGAAATGACGCAAGGTGCCGCCCGTGTTGCCGTTGCTTAAGCGCCTTGCCGCGCTGACCCTGCTGGGCTTTGCCGGCCTCGCCAGTGCCCAGGCTGTCCTGAAGGTCTCGGCCATTCCCGACGAGTCCCCCACCGAACTGCAGCGCAAGTTCGCGCCGCTTGGCAACTACCTGGAGAAGGAAACCGGCATGAAGGTGAAGTTCGTGCCCGTCACGGACTACGCTGCGGTGGTCGAAGCGCTGGCCACCGGCAAGATCGACATGGCGTGGCTGGGCGGCTTTACCTATGTGCAGAGCAAGATCCGGACGAAGGGAGCCACCATCCCCATCGTCCAGCGCCAGGAAGATGCCGCGTTCACCAGCAAGTTCATCACCGCCGACAGCGCGATCAAGTCACTGGCCAACCTCAAAGGCCACACCTTCGTCTTCGGCGCGCCGTCCTCTACCTCCGGCCACCTGATGCCACGGCACTTCCTGCTGCAGGCGGGCATCGACCCGGACAAGGACTTCAAGACGGTCGCCTATTCGGGCGCCCACGATGCGACGGTGGCTTTTGTGCAGGCCGGCAGGGCCGACGCCGGCGTGCTCAATGCCTCGGTGTGGGACAAGCTGGTGGAGCAACGCAAGGTGGATCTCGCCAAGGTCAGGGTATTTGCTGTCACACCGCCCTACTACGACTACAACTGGACCGTGCGCGGCGGGCTCGATCCGGCCTTGCGCAAGAAGCTGACCGAAGCGTTCCTGCGGCTTGACCCGGCCAATCCCGAGCACCGGGAGATCATGGCATTGCAGCGGACCGCCAAGTACATTCCCACCCGGCCGGAAAACTACGACGGCATCGAGGCCGCAGCCCGGGCCGCGGGCCTGATCCAGTGATGCCGGTCTGATGAGCTTCCGCCTGGACGCCGCCAGCATCAGCTACGCCAACGGACAGCGTGCGCTCAGCCAGATCACGCTGGCGGCCGGCCGCGGCGAGCCCATCGCCGTCATCGGTCCGTCGGGAGCCGGCAAGACCTCCTTGCTGCGCTTGCTGGCAACGTCGCTGCGGCCAAGCGAGGGCCGTGTGGAGGTGCTGGAGCAAAGCCCCTGGGCGGTGTCCGCCGCACGCCTGCGGCAGTTGCGCTGCCGCATCGGCATGGTGCACCAGGCGCCGCCGATGCCGCCGCGCCAGCGCGTGATCACCGCCATCCTTGCCGGCCGCCTGGGCATCTGGCCCGCCTGGAAATCCTTGCTGTCGCTGGTCTATCCGGCAGACATCGATGGTGCCGGCGAACAGCTCGCCCGCCTTGAGCTGGCCGACCGCCTGTTCGACCGCTGCGACCAGCTCTCGGGCGGCCAACTGCAGCGCGTGGGCGTCGCCCGCGTGCTTTACCAGCGCCCGGATCTGATCCTGGCGGACGAGCCGGTCTCGGCGATGGACCCGGTGCTGGCCAACCTCACCCTGGGCGAGCTGCGCAAGGAAGCGGATACACGCGCCGTGCCCCTGGTCGCCAGCCTGCACGCAGTGGACCTGGCGCTGCGCTGGTTTCCCCGCATCGTCGGCCTGAAGGCGGGCGAGATCGCCTTCGACCTGCCGGCCGAGCGCGTCACCGACGCGCTGCTGCGCGAACTCTATGCCTCCGAAAGCGCATCGCCACCGGTACAGGGCAGCCAGGCCCTGATGAGCATCGCGGCGGGTGCGAGCGCCGCCATCGGTGGCGATACCCGACCCAGGCCTGCGTGCCGATGACCGCCCACCCGCGCGATCCCCAGGCGCTGCGGCGCGCCAGCGGCCTGGTGGTCGCGCTGCTTCTGCTGTGGCCATTGTTGCAGCTGTCCCGGTTCAGCCCTTCAGCCTTGTTCGACACCGGAAACCTCAAGGTGATGGGCGCCTTCGTGCGCAACTTCCTTCCCCCCGAGGTTTCGCCCGGATTCCTCGGGCTTGTGGTCAACGCCACGCTGGAAACGCTGGCGATCGCCACCGCTGGCATTGCGCTCGCCTTTGTGATCGCAACACCTCTGGCCGTGGCCTTGACGGGCAGCCTGTCGGTGTCGCGCATCGGCCCCGGCCGGGGACGCAAGCCGCGCATGGCGGTGCGCGCTGGCGTGCGCGCCCTGGTGCTGCTGCTGCGCGGGGTGCCGGAGCTGGTGTGGGCACTGGTCTTCGTGCGGGCCCTCGGCCTGGGGGCGGCGGCGGGCGTGCTCGCTCTGGCCATCACCTATGGCGGCATGCTGGCAAAGGTCTATGCGGAAATCCTCGAATCCAGCGACAAACGCGCCGTGGATGCCCTGCTTGGCAGCGGCAGCGGGCGCCTGGCGGCACTGTTCTATGGGCTGCTTCCCCATGCCGCGCAGGAGCTGGTCTCGTACACCGTCTACCGCTGGGAATGTGCCATCCGGGCTTCCGTGGTCATGGGCTTCGTTGGCGCCGGCGGACTTGGGCAGTTGATGGACCAGGCCATGAAACTGCTCAACGGCGGGGAAGCCGCGACCATCCTGCTAGTGTTCCTGCTGCTGGTCCTGCTGGCGGACGCGCTCAGCGCGCACCTGCGCAAGCTGCTCGACTGAATCATGGCGCACAAGGTCAAGGCCGCTCAATTCTGCATGCGCTGCCTGCTCACCCTGATCGCGGTGGCCGCCGCGGTTTCGGGCAGCTTCGCGTATCTGTCGCTCGATCTGGGCCAGCTTTTTTCCGCGGACGCTGCAGCCGAGATGGCGCGCTTCCTGCTGACGTTCTTCCCGCCGCAGCTGTCACCCGCCTTTCTGGCCAGAACCGCTGGCAGCATGCTCGAAACGCTCGCGGTTTCCGCGGTGGGCACGCTGTGTGCGGCGGTGCTGGGCTTTGGCCTGGCACTACCGGCTTCCGGGCTCTACGGCGATGCGCTGCGCGCGTTGTCGCGCTTGCTACTGAACCTGTTGCGCTCGATCCCCGAGCTGGTATGGGCTGCGCTGACCGTGCTCGCAGTCGGCCTTGGACCGTTTGCCGGCACCCTCGCCCTGGCACTGCATACCGCGGGCGTGCTCGGGCGCCTGTTCGCCGAGGCGCTGGAGAATGCGCCGCGCGCACCCGCCCGCGCGCTGATGGAAGGGGGCACTCCTGCCGCGCTGGTCTTCATGTACGGGACGCTGCCGTGCGTATGGCCCCAGTTCCTGGCCTACATCCTGTACCGCTGGGAAACGAATATCCGCGTGGCGGCAATCCTTGGCTTTGTCGGCGCCGGCGGACTTGGGCAGATGCTGTATTTCGAGCTGTCCCTGTTCCATCTGCCCCAGGCTTGCACGGTGATCATCGCCATGCTTGCCCTGGCCGCCGTGGTCGACACAGCCAGCGCGATCATGAGGGGTGGCCGGCATGCGTGAAGAGGCGCCGGCGGCGCTTGCGGTTACTTCCTACGTCCAGGAACCCATGCCGCTCGCGCCAGGGAAAATTGCCAGCTATAAGCTATTGGATTGACTGCTCTATTTAGTCGAGCCCCTTCTCCGACAGGAACGCCTGCATCAGATCTGCCACCTGCAGGTTGTTCAAGTCCGAAAACGGAAAATGCGTGTTCCCGCGTACCCCGAGGTCCGGCAAGTGAACCAGCCTGGCGTCGCCGCCATGGCGATTGACGGCGTCGACCCACAGCTTCGCCATCGCCAGCCGCACGCGCCAGTTGTCCAGCCCCGGGGCCGCGCCAGGCCGGGTCGGGATGTTGTCGCCGTAGAAGAGCACGATCGGAATGCGCGTGAGCGACTTGAATTGCGCCATCGTCACCGCCACGCCGGCCAAGGGTCCGGTGAGGCTTGGCATTGCAGCAGGCACCTCCCCTTCCGGAAACACGAAGCCGCTGCCAGGTTCGTAAGACACCACGGCGCGGATGGCCGGGTTGCGCATGACCGCTTGCCATCCCAGCCCGCCGCTGTAGGAATGCGTGACCAGGATGCCGGGGCCGATACGGTGGAAGAGCGCCGATACGGCATCGACCGCCACCTGGTTATCCAACGGCCCGGTATCCGGCACCATTTGCCTGAAGAACTGGTTCAGTGCCTCCGGATCCTTCGAGAACTGCACGCCGCGGTAAAAGTCCGGCCATGCGCCCAGGCGGAACATATTGAACCAGCGTTGTTCATCCGGTTCGGCGGCGATTCGCGCGGCGACGGTGCTTCGGCCCGCGCCGCCCCGGCGCGGTTGGTCCAGCAGATACACCGGAAAGCGGCGGCGCAGGAAGATGGTCTGGAATCCTTCGCGACCGTCGGGGGTGGTCTCCCACGTCTTCGAAAACTCGCCAAATCCGTGCCACATCACCAGGGGCAGCTTGCGCGGGTTCACGGGGATCTGGTAAGCCACGCGCGCATGGTCACCATGGAGCGTCTGTCCGTCAGGACCAGCCTTACCCAGTTCATAGATACCCGGGCTACGCACGACAGTGCCGCCGACCGCGAAGCTGCCCTGGGCCTGGAGCACGAGCGGCGCGGAGAGAGCGTTGCCGCCGAAGACCGCTGTGCAGATGAGTGGCAAGGCAAGAAGAACACGAAAATCAAGAAGCATGTCAGCACCCTCAGAGCCCGAGCGGTGGCTCGCTGATACCCGCGTATGGCTATAGCTGAAAAGGCAGGCCGCGCTGCCGCTTGCCGGTCAGCCGCGCGATGGCATTCGCGAACGCCGGCGCAAGCGGTGGCAGACCTGGTTCACCCATGCCGGTCGGCGCATCGGCACTGGGCACGATGTGCACGTCGAAGGCAGGCATGTCGGTAATGCGGGCGACCGTAAAGTCGCCGAAATTGCCCTGCTCGAGGGAAGTTTCCACCACGGAGCGAATGCGCTCGGGGCGGCTGTCCATGCCTTTGGTGGCATCGCCGTCCTTGAAGCCAAACTTGGTGGCGATGACAACCTGATCCCGAATCGGCTGCAAGGCTTCGCCAACCATTTCCTCGTTCAGGGCACCGTAGGCTTCGGCGGTATCGAAGAAGGTCACCCCGCGCTCGAAAGCGTCGCGGATCATCTGGACCGCCGCCGCACGTTCCAGTCCGGGGCCGTAACCAGAACTCAGCCCCATGCAGCCGAAGCCCAGGGCAGAAACTTCCAGGCCAGAACGGCCGAGTTGTCGCTTGTGCATGGTGGTCTCCCGTCCAATTGGTCCGATACCCGGGACTGTAAAGATCACTGTCTCAACCAACTAGGCCATTCCCGCTTGCATCAGTTACAAGAAAAACTTGATAATCGGCTTCCAAGCCGGGAGATTGCCATGCCGGTCAACGAATTCAGGGCGATCGCCATGTTCGCCAAGGCGGTCGAGTTGGGCAGCATCCGACGCGCCGCCCAGGTGACCAGGCGTTGGCCGAATAACAAGCGAACGGGACGCGCAGGCAGTAATATGAGCGCTCCTCCCCCATTGGAAGTATCGCGATGCAAGTACTGGTTGACGCGGACGCCTGCCCGGTTGTCGTCAAGGAAATGCTGTACCGGGCCGCACAACGTGTCGAAGTGTGCGTCACGCTGGTTGCCAACCAGTACATGCGCACGCCGCCTTCGCGCTTTATCAAGTCACTGCAAGTGCCTGCGGGCTTCGACGTCGCCGATGACCGTATCGTCGAGCTGGTCAGCAGCGGGGACCTTGTGATCACGGCGGACATCGTGCTTGCCGCCGCCGCCCTTGACAAGGGCGCCTTTGTGCTCGACCCGCGAGGAAGCTGGTTCAGCCGTGAGAACATCCAGGAGCGCCTGACGATGCGCGAGGTGATGGAACAACTCCGCAGTTCAGGCGTTGATACCGGCGGGCCGGCACCGTACGCCCAGCAGGACAGCAAGGCGTTCGCTGGCCAATTGGACCGCTTCCTGGCACGCCATGCGCCGCCGGGTGCGGTCGCCTGAGGCGTGGTGGCTACAGCAATGCAGTGGTGAGCCGACTTTGGGTTCAAGGTGGCAACACGCCTTGCGCGTTCTACCATGCGTTTGCGAGCCAGGCGCCGGACGGACAGGGTACGGGCCGCCTATGGGGAGAACTACCAAAGGCTCGTCGAGATCAAGAACAAATACGACCCGGCCAACTTCTTTCGTCCGCACCAGAATGTTCGGCCCGGGCCGGTGGCTTAAGAGAATCTGACGGCGGCGGTGGCCATCCTGGCGTGCCGCCGCCTGCCACGTAACGCCCTACGCCTCCAGTTCCTCCAGCACCTTGCCCCGAGTCTCGATGCCGATCAGTGCAACAGTAACCGCAGTGACAAGTGTTACCGCTGCAAGGCAATAGAAGGCCATATTGAGTAGACCAAGGCCTACGAGTTGCGTCACGACCATCGGACCAGAAATCGCCGCAAGCTTTGACCATACGCCGCCAAGGCCGCATCCGAGCGCACGAACGCTCGTCGGATACATTTCCGGCGTATAGACGAACACCGTGATGAACCCGCACGCAAGCAGACCAAACGCGATCGAGCAAAGCGTCGCTACGACATAGACTGACTGATTGACCATCAGGCCAGCAAGGATGAGTGCGGTAGCGCAGGCGAAGAAAGCCCAAATGATGACTGGCTTCCGGCCAACCCTGTCAACCAATACCGCGCACACGATGGAGCCAATCACGCCCAAGGCAGAACACCCGATCGCGAGATTCAGCGCCGTTTGCAGCGGCACCTTGTAGATGGTCTGATAAATGGTAGGTAGCCATGTCGTCAGGCAGGACTGGATGAATCCGCAGGCTGCCCACAGTAGCGCAATAACGAGGGTACGGCGTACGTAGGCAGCACCGAACAGGTCTCGCACGCGGCGCTTCGGCATCTTCGAGAGCAACTTGTCGTAGCGCGCGCCATCCTCCGGCACATCCAGAATGCCTCGGACGGAAGCCTCGAAACGCTGCATCGCCACATGAGCTTCGGCAAAGCGATTCTTCCCAGCGAGCCAGCGCGGAGACTCGGGCACCAGCCAGGGAATCAGGACGCACAGCAGCAAAGGCAGACCTCCCACGAAATACAGAAACTGCCAGCCGACGCGGGGCACCATCCACGCTCCGACGATAGTCGAGATCAGCAAGCCGATCGGATAGATGACTTCGTACAGGAGAACAAAACGGCCGCGACCGTGTGCCCGCGCGATCTCGTTGATATAGGTAGCAGCTACAGGTAGTTCGCCACCAATGCCGACACCTTGAATCACCCGGATTATGAGGAATACCTCGAATGAATGAGTAAGGCCACACGCGATACTGCCGAGCCCAATGATCCCTGTGCTGATCGTGATTGCCTTGAGCCGTCCGAAGCGATCTGCGATCTGGGGAAAGACCAGCGTGCCAAGCAGGGCGCCTACCGAGCTCCCAGCGATAAGCATTCCAATTTGCGCGGGAGACAGCGCCCACTCCTTGATCAGAACGGGTAGTGTCGCTGCGATCACAAGGGCGTCGAACCCGTCGAAGAACGTAGCCAGGCCGATCAACAAGCGCGCTCGGATCTGCAGCGAGGATTTTTGCAGGCGTTCGAGTCTGGCAATAATCGCGCCTTGCGAATCGTGAGCAGAGTGGCGATAGTTGATATCCCTCGCCATCGAGTATTCGGCTGCTTTCATTGTGCAGTCCTTTCAGTCGTCTATTGTCATTACCAGCCGCATGGCCGGATGCAGCCTGGCGATATCTACGCGGTGAGGATCACACCAGGTAGAGAGGATCCCGAACACCTTGCAGTTGCTCCAGATCTCGGCTTTTCGGTACGCAAAACTCCACGCGATACCCGTCAGGGTCGGTTGCAAACAGACTTGTTTTTAGCGGACCGGAGATCGGAGCAATGACTTGGTACCCAAGGGCATCCAGGCGCTTCGCACTTTCCTCCCACCTCGTGCTGCCTTCAACCTCGAAGCCGAAGTGGTGCAGACCCTTTTCCTCGCCAAGAACGAGGGCCAATTGATAGGGAGAAGGGGTCGCCGATGGACGCAACAGAACAATGTCGGGTGTATCGCAAACAATCTCGAGGCCGGCGATGCACGTATAGAACTCGACCATTGGCCCAAGATCCTGGGTAACCAGGACAGCGTGCGAGAGCCTTCTGGGTTGCATCACCCCGCCATCAAAGCGTCGTGTTTCGGGATTGGGGTGCCAACGAGGATCGGCAGCTGGTGCTGGCGCACCGGGTATCCAGGACGAGGTAATCAGTTCGATGTCACCATGCAAGACCGCACGCCAGTCCTTGATCGTATCCGCGTAGAACTCGTTCATGTTTCCATCAGGGTCGCGGAGATAGACGCTACGCGCAATCTGATGATCTACAGTCCTTGGCGTTTGAGACTTCCCTTCGGCCACAGCACGGTCCCAAGCTGCGACCAATACTGCTTCTGACTCCATTTCCCACGCGAGATGGTTCAGTCCGATTTTTCTCGCGACGCCCCTGGGCATTTGCAGGTGCCCGTCCCGGCCATATCGGGCTTCATAGGTCTGCTCGATCATGCCAACGTCATGCGGAGTGTGCCCTACACCCATGAAGCCGGCGCGGATGCCGCTCTCGGTGAACTCCAAGTTCAGTCCGCAGGCTTGCTGATAGAAATCGATTGAACGCTGCAGGCTCGCAACGATGAAATTGACGTGACCGAGGCGACGTGGACGAAAGATGCCGTCGAGACGCTGTTGCTGCATTATGGATTCCTCCTATTTAGATATGTACCGATTCGCTTGGCCCAGGCGCTGTCTGGAGCACCACTCGCCAGATGGACTGAAAAATGATCATGTCCGACAACCTGGTCCCAGCAAACGGGAACGCCTCTCTGCTCCAGGATGGCCACAAACTCCTGGTTCTGCGTCACCGTCCGCGGGAAATCGCTTTCGCCCCAACTCAGATAAAAGGGCGTTTTGGCGTTATGCACGAATGCCTTCGGGCTCCACACAGAAGCCCCCGGCCCTAGCGCATCGCCGAGTTTTTTTTCGGCATCGGTAGACGGCGAGGTGAGGAAGGAGAGATCTAGTGCCGCACTGATCAGGAAACATCCCTTTACTACATCGGATGGAATGGCGTAGGCGCTCATCAGATCTGGGCGCAAGCCCAGAATTGCCGCCAGATGCCCGCCGGCGGAGTGACCGCCAACATAGACGCGGTCCGGGTCGCCGCCATATTCAGCGATGTTCTTATGCACCCAGGACAGCGCGCGGAAGCAGTCAGCCACGATTTCTTCCATGCGAACGGCCGGTGCAAGCCGATAGGATGCGGAGACAAGCATCGCGGGTGCAGAGGCAACCGCCGGGGCCATGAAGCCCATCCACTCCTTGAAGCCGTTCATCCACGCACCGCCATGAAGGAGGAATAGGACCGGCAGTCCCTTGTCTGTCTTGTCGGTATCGCGGGGAATGTATATGTCGAGCTTTTGCCAGGGGTCTTCGCCGTATGGCAGATCGCCCGCAAACAGCATCTGGTTCGCGGCAATGCGAGACGCTGCAAGGGCCTTTTTCGCATATTCATCCGCTCCGGGATGCAGCATCGCCGGCAACTCGGGCAATCTATCGAACGCCATCAGAGGGCTCCCGTCGGACAGTGGTTTGCGGTGCGCATGCGCTGCTGTACCAGCCAGCGCGAGCGTCCCGCAAAGCTGAAGGCGACGCTGCGCAGAGAGTCCGGCAAGCGCCCGACGGTGCTGTAGAGCTTGGAAACGCGTTGGGTATGTTCGGTCAGTGGCCGTTCGCGGGCCTCCCACTCTTGCAGCGCGATCTGGATATCAGCCTCGTTCTCGACCGCTGCGGCTAACCCCAACGCATTCATCATTGCGCACCCACCACCCTGGCCGAGATTGGGAGCCTGGGCATGTGCTGCGTCGCCAACTACCGCCACACGGCCCGACGACCAGCGATGAAGGTGGATCATTTCGAACTCGTCCCATCGCCCTTCGTGGCGAATTCGATCGATGAGCGGACGTAGGTGCGGGAACGAGTCGCCCCAGGCTTTGACATTCAGCGGAAGCGTTTTTCCCTCAACATCCGAGTTGAGCGTTGTCAGTGCCAGATACAACCAGTCCTGGCTGCAAGGCACATACAGGAGCCGGCGCTTGCCGGACCAGTGTTCGACGATTTCCGCTTTAGCATCTGTGGCATCGTTGTTCCTCGGAAGAAGAACACGAATTGCACCATCCCCGAGTTTCACACGTGACCGCACAAGTCCCAGGCTGTCCCGAATATGTGAATGCACGCCGTCTGCTGCGATGATGAGGTCCGCCTTGGCCATCTCTCCCGTACTTAGCCCCACTACCCCCGCGGGAGTTGCGCTCACCACTTCGGAACCCATCAGGATTTGCGCCCCGGCGCGCCGGGCTGCGGCAGCGACTGCTTCCAGCAGTTGCTGCCTCACGATCGTGAATACACGTTGGTTGGGGCTGGATGGATGACGGGCAAGGAGTTTGCCTTCCGCGTTGCGCGTCTCTCGAGCCGGCGTCAAGTGCGCACCGCGCACTGCGTCTTCATACGCACCGATAGCTTGCAGCACCTTCAATCCATTCTCAAAGATGAAGATGCCAGCCCCGGCTGTGCGGAGGCTGGAGGCTCGCTCATGCACCCGAACTGTCCAGCCGCGTTGCGCAAATGCCGCTGCTGCGGTCAGACCTGCGAAGCCTGCCCCTGAAATTTCAACATGCCGTACTGACATTTTTTTACCTCTATTGCTGCGGGCGCTTGCCCGGTTACTCTTTCCCGGCATCGGAGTGCCAGGACAAACTCAAAAAATGTGTTTGACGCCGACCATGGCCCCAAGCTGGTTGCCTCCCGGGGAGGTCGAGCCCGGCCCGCCGGCGCTGACTGAGTTGGTGAGTGTTCCCCCGTTATCGATATAGCCAGCCGTCGCATAGACAGAAGTACGCTTGGAAAAGCTATACAGGCCTCGAACAGCAAAGAGGATTGAGCGGTTGTCGCTATGGCGGTAGTCAAGCCAGCTCAGTTGTGTCCCGAGCGTGATGGCGGGGGTAATGTCGTAGGCAACCCCGGCCCACCAGAGATCGCTCCGAGGAGTTGGACTTGCGTCGTTATCCCGGCGCAGGAGTCCGGCACCCATTTTTGCGCGGGCCAGGATGGCGTAGCCCGCAAAGATCATCCTGGTATCTCGCATGCCGCTTGATGAGAGGCCGGCGAATGCGCCCGGCCCGCCTCTCATCGCGTCATAAGCTGCACTGACGCCCCAATTACTTCCTTCGTACATCACCATCGCGGTCCACTGCTGGCACGCGCGATGGTCTGAAGGATTCTCTCCAGCACAGTTCTGGCCGGCCAGGCTTGGACCCGCGTTGACCGTATCTCTGCCAAAGCTGTATGTGCCGCCGAGCGTCAGGCCGCCAAATTTGCCGCGATAAGCAACGGAGTTGTCCGATCGGGGATTGGCGAGGTTTGCGTCGAGATTGCTGGTGCCGTAGATGTTCGGCCCCAGTACGTCCGGGTCTGCAGTCGACCAGAGGCTCATCGTGTACTGACGGCCCACGCTAATTTGGCCCCAGGACCCCGCCACGCCTACCCACGCCTGGCGACCGAAGAGCCGCCCTCCGTTTAGCAAGGCACCGGTATCGGGACCAAATCCACCTTCGAGCTGGAAATTCGCTTTCAGGCCGCCGCCCAAGTCTTCCGAGCCACGAAGTCCCCAACGTGAAGGCACCGTGCCGGTCGCGCTTGGCATTCGAACCACACTGTCGTGGGCGCTGCCAATGCGATTCACGTACTCGACTCCAGTGTCGAATACGCCATATGCGGTGACCGTCGACTGCGCAAATGCAGTAGTTGTCGCTACTGCAGACGCAAGCGCACCAACTGCCGGGACCAAGGGCCAAGCTCTGTTCATAAGTTCCTCCACCACTTTTGTCGGGGTAGACGTCTTGTTGTTCGGTGAGGAAAGTTACCGCACGTCCGCCACATATGCAATTACATTTGTTTAGACTTAACATATTGTTTACACCTAATAAAATCATGTAGCAACACATACTTCCAAAACATGTGTATGCATAGAATCGTGGCAGAGCACGCTCAGACGGCCTTCCCAGTGCTACAATCGGTGCCGCTATGCGAAGAACGTCCAACATCCAATCGCGCGATCTCGAGCCCGTGTCGGGTTACTTGCCTTACAACCTCAGCAGGTTGATGAACGCAATGAACGCCCGGCTTTCGCGGGCGCTACGTCCCGTCGAGATCACCATTCAGCAGTTCCGCGTGATGCAGCACTTGAGATGGGTGTCAGTTGCGACAATCGGGGAGATATGCAAGGAGACGATCATCGAGCAGTCGGTGGTGAGTCGCATCGTTGATCAGCTTGAGCAACGCGGATTTGCCGTGAGGAATAAGCGCCCGACCAACGCTCGAGTGGTTGAGGTGAGATTGACGCCGGTTGGAGAGGCCGTCTATGACAAAGTCGACGTTGCGGCCAAAGACATCGCCGCTGACACGCAAGAGATCCTGACCGAGGAGGAACGTGCGTTGCTCAATGCGACGCTCGCTCGTCTGGTGACACACGTTCTTAGCCGGGACGACTAGGTTGGCAAGGCTTGGCATCTAACGTCGACGTGCCGCGACCGCTTCAACCGTAGCGCCAGGTGTCAACCAGACCGGCGTGGTTGCCGGCATCAAACATATCTTCTGACGTGGCAGGGGCATTGGTGGCGATGTCCCCTTTTTTCGCTTTGGAGAGCGAATAAATCTGCGTCAAATGGCGTCTGCCGTGCAGTCCAGCTATTCTCGTCAGCGCAGTCTCGTTAATTCCGGTTCTTGGGCGGGCGCACGGCGACGTCATTAGCTAATAACTCTTTCGGAAAACGCAGTCTGACGAATCCGGTCCCCTACACTACGGCGCTCCCCTCTTCCGTGGCAACGCTTCCGCTCAGCTAGTCGGACACCGGGCCAGGCAGTTTGGCGATCACCTTGATCTCAAACTGGAAGCCGTAGAGCCATGCGTCAGCGTCGATTCCAGCTTCACATCGGCGTCAGCGACCGGATGGTGGACGTGATTGGCGACAACGTGGATTGCGTATTGCGGGGTGGGGAGTTGACCGATTCCTCCTTGCAAGCGCGCCGCGTGGGCGAGCTAAGGCTCGGTGTCTACGCGGCCCCCGGCTATCTCGAGCAAGCGGGCACACCCATGCATCCGGGCGAACTGGAAGACACCCACCACCGCATCGTCGGATTCCTGGGAGCCAGCAGCGGCAAGGTCGCACCGGTTACGATGCAACGCGATGGCGAGAGCATCAGTGTCCGAGGCCGCTATCTGGCCGCGCTCGATGATGGCAATGCCTATCTCGCGGCGGGTCTCGCCGGCGTAGGTGTCCTTTGGCTACCGCACTACATGGCCCGGGAATATGTGGCGCGCGGCCAGCTAGTGCCGGTCTTGGAGAGCTGGCGCCTCGATCCCATGCCCATGTACGTCGTTTATCCGCCGAACAGGCACGTCAGCGTGAAGCTCAGGGTGTTTATCGATTGGGTGGGCGAATTGATGGAACGCCACGTATCGCGTTTGCCCCCGCACCATCCATGAATCGCGCGATGTTGCGCAGCGCGCTTTATCAGGCAGTCTGGCCGCGGCGGGGAGTGGCCCTTGACCAAGGGTCAGATAGTCAGCTCCCGCAGGCGGATCGGATTAACCGTCCGTTTCAAGGCCCATGGAATGACCGGATCACCCACGCATCCGCAACAGATCAGCGTAAGAAACCAGCTTGCGTTTCTCATTGGCAAGCGTCTTTCGTTTGGACGCCGAGCGGGTTGGTTGGCCGCGCTCGAACTTGGCGGCGGCGCGTGCATCCTCCCGCGCGTAGGCCCGCGCGGTCTTGGCTTCCGCCTTCAGGCGTTCAGCCTCCAGCCGCGCGGCAGTGCGTTCCTCTCGGGCAACATCTTGCACGGCCGACATGATTTCGGCTCTTAGCAGATCGCGCCTTTGCCTGGCAGCGGCACGGGCAGCCTGCAATTGCTCTTTCCTCTGCCGCAGCCAGTCTTTCCCGTTGACCGGCGCAGGCCTGGCCTCTGGCAGCACGCTCAGGCGCAAAGCCCTGCTGGTTGAAACTCTCTCAGTCGGCGGCGCGCGCCGCGCATCCTGCTTCGCATCACTCACGCTGCATCACTCTCCCAGCACCACATGGCTGCGGCCCATGCGTCACTGGTTGAAGTCCGTAAACTCATGCCAGCAACCTTACCATAGGACTGCATCTCGGGCCTGGAGCGTCCAGCCTCCTTCTGCGTGGCGGCATGAATCGCTTAAGCACGCGGGCTTACGCCGTCACCGCGCGGTAAGTGCCGCGATATCGCGTACGCCGCCGTCGATCACCAGTGCGGCAATGCCCGCCGCCTCGGCCGCGACCGTCAGCACTTCGCCCCAGTAGCCAGCAAACGACCTCCTGGATCGACGGAAGGCCAGCCACGGGGCGCGTTCATATAAGAACCCAAAAAAAGCCGCTCCAAAGAGCGGCCTTCCCGGCAAACGAAGTAAAGGGTCGCCCCAGGATCAGTCATCCAGCAACGACAAGTCCCGCACCGCGCCCTTGTCCGCCGACATCACCAGCTTGGCGTAAGCCTTTAGCGCAGCAGACACCTTGCGCGGACGCGCCTTGGCCGGCTTCCACCCCTTGGCGTTCTGCTCTTCGCGGCGGCTCGCCAGTTCCTCGTCGGACAGCAGCACGTTGATGGTGCGGTTGGGAATGTCGATGCGGATCTTGTCGCCGTCGCGCACCAGGCCGATGGCGCCGCCAGCCGCAGCTTCGGGCGAGCAGTGGCCGATGGACAAGCCCGAGGTGCCGCCGGAGAAGCGGCCGTCGGTCAGCAGCGCGCAGGCCTTGCCCAGGCCCTTGGACTTGATATAGCTGGTGGGGTAGAGCATCTCCTGCATGCCGGGGCCGCCCTTGGGGCCTTCGTAGCGCACGATCACCACGTCGCCGGCCTTGACCTTGTCGTTGAGGATGTTCTCCACCGCCTCGTCCTGCGATTCGGTGACGTGGGCCGTGCCTTCGAACACGAGGATGCTCTCGTCCACGCCGGCGGTCTTCACCACGCAGCCGTCGAGCGCGATATTGCCCGTCAGCACCGCCAGGCCGCCTTCCTTGGAGAAGGCGTGCTCGTAGGAGCGGATGCAGCCCTCGGCGCGGTCCAGGTCCAGGCTGGGCCAGCGCGTGTTCTGGCTGAACGCCACCTGGGTGGGAACGCCCGCCGGGCCGGCCAGGTAGAAGTTCCTGACGGCTTCGTCCCGGGTGCGGCTGATGTCCCACTGCTCCAGCGCGTCCTTGAGCGTGGGGGCATGCACCGTGGGCACGTCGGTGTGCAGCTTGCCGGCGCGCTCCAGCTCGCCCAGGATGGCCATGATGCCGCCCGCGCGATGCACGTCTTCGATGTGGTACTTGTTGGTGTTGGGCGCCACCTTGCACAGCTGCGGCACCACGCGCGAGAGGCGGTCGATGTCGGTCATGCTGAAGTCGATGTCGGCCTCGCGCGCGATCGCCAGCAGGTGCAGGATGGTGTTGGTGGAACCGCCCATGGCAATGTCAAGCGTCATGGCGTTCTCGAACGCCTTGAAGCCTACCGAACGCGGCAGGATGCGCGCGTCTTCCTGCTCGTAGTACTGGCGCGCCAGTTCCACGATGCGGCTGCCGGCGCGCTTGAACAGCTGCTCGCGGTCGGCGTGGGTGGCCACCACGGTGCCGTTGCCGGGCAGCGACAGGCCCAGCGCCTCGGTCAGGCAGTTCATGGAGTTGGCGGTAAACATGCCCGAGCACGAGCCGCAGGTGGGGCAGGCGGAGCGCTCCACCTCGGCCACGTCGGCGTCGGAATAGGCGCTGTCGGCGGCGATCACCATGGCGTCCACCAGGTCGAGCTTCTTGAATTCCATGGCCTTGGTGACGGGATTGGCCAGGCGCGTCTTGCCGGCTTCCATCGGGCCGCCGGAGACGAAGATCACCGGGATGTTGAGCCGCATCGCGGCCATCAGCATGCCCGGCGTGATCTTGTCGCAGTTGGAGATGCACACCATGGCGTCGGCGCAGTGCGCGTTGACCATGTACTCCACCGAGTCCGCGATGATGTCGCGGCTGGGCAGCGAATACAGCATGCCGTCGTGGCCCATGGCGATGCCGTCATCGACCGCAATGGTGTTGAACTCCTTGGCCACGCCGCCCGCGGCCTCGATCTCGCGCGCGACCAGCTGGCCCAGGTCCTTCAGGTGCACGTGCCCGGGCACGAACTGGGTGAAGGAGTTGACCACCGCAACGATGGGCTTGGAAAAATCTTCGTCTTTCATGCCGGTGGCGCGCCAGAGCGAGCGCGCCCCCGCCATGTTGCGGCCGGCGGTGGAGGTTTTGGAACGGTATGTGGGCATTTTTTATTGCTGAAGAAATATCGCAGAAAGGAAGCGGGCCACAGGAATAAGGGCCCTTGCGCGCCCGTTGCGAACAACCTCTTGAGCTGCGCCCTGGGCAAAAGCGCAATTATCCCACACCGCTCGGGCGGTCTTGCCACCACGCACCGGTCCCGCCTGAGCCCCCACGGACGGCGAGAAGTTGCCTACGCTAGACGGATCCCGATAACGCTGTGGGAGGACCGGAAATGGCCGCCACGAAATCCACCCGCAAGCCGGCAAAGGGCCGCGGCAAGACACGGCGCTGGTCGCAGCAGGTAACCGAGCACAGCGACGCGCTGGACCTCGAACCGCACCTCTTCGCCTCGGACAACCCTGAGGAAATTGCCGCCTCGCTCAAGCGTTCCGCCGTGAGCAGCCGGCGCCGCAAGGGCACGGCGTTCCAGTCGGCGATGTCGATGCTCAATTTCTACATCAATCGCGCCGGCCGTCATCTGCCCAAGGCGCGCCGCGCCACGCTGGAAAAGGCCAAGGGCAAGCTGCGCGAAGCGTTCGGGCGGCCACCTTAGGCAGGCGCTACGCGCCCCGCCTGGCTTGCGCGACGGCGTTTTCGCGCCAATGCTTGTTCCTATGTCACCTGCACGGAGCCTGATCATGGACAGAAAAAGCGAATTGCAAGCCACCGTGGACGCCCTGGCACAAGCGGGCAAAGGGTTGCTGGCAGCCGACGAGAGCGGGCCGACCATCGCCAAGCGGTTCGAACGCATCGGCGTGGAGTCGAGCGAGGAAAACCGCCGCGCGTGGCGCAACCTGCTCTTGTCGAGCCCAGGTCTTGGCGAGTTCATCAGCGGCGTGATCCTGTACGAGGAAACCTTGGGTCAGCGCGCCGACGATGGCACGCCGCTGCCGGAACTGGCGGCGCGCCAGGGCATCGTGCCCGGTATCAAGGTGGACAAGGGCAAGATCGCGCTCGCCCTGGCACCCGGGGACGAGATCACCGAGGGTCTCGACGGGCTGGCCAAGCGGCTTGCCGGCTATCGCCAGCAGGGCGCGCGCTTTGCCAAGTGGCGTGCGGTCTACAACGTTTCGGACAAGTTGCCGGGCTGGGCTGCCGTCCAGGCCAATGCGGAAGCGCTGGCACGCTATGCCGCGATCTGCCAGGAAGCAGGCGTGGTACCCATCGTCGAGCCCGAGGTGCTGATGGACGGCGCGCACTCCATGGCGCGTTGCGCCGAGGTTACCGAGGCCGTGCTGCACGCAGTCTTTCATGCCTTGCACCGGCATGCGGTGGTGCTCGAGCACATGCTGCTGAAGCCGAGCATGGTGCTGCCCGGCAAGGAGGCCGGGCACGCGGCCCCGGCCGAGGTCGCCATGCAGACCGTGCAGGTGCTCAGGCGCACGGTGCCGGCGGCGGTGCCGGGCATCTTCTTCCTGTCCGGCGGCCAGACGCCCACCGAGGCCACCGTCAATCTGGACGCCATGAACCGGCTTGCCCCGCTGCCCTGGCGATTGTCCTTCTCCTACGGGCGCGCCTTGCAGGAGCCGCCCCTGCTGGCCTGGCGCGGCGACGCCGCCAACGCCGCGCAAGCGCAACGGGCGCTGCTGCAGCGCTCACGGCTGAATGCCATGGCCTGCCTGGGTCAATACGACGCGGCGCAGGAGAACGCCGCAGGCTGAGCTTGCCGATGCGCCTGCGCTCCTTCGGCGCAGACGCGCAGCCCCGATGCCAGCGCGGCAAATTCCGCATACCTCAGGGCCCGCGATCATGGCTCGCCCCGTTGCGCCATTGTTCCTATAGTCGTATGGGGCGCCAGGCCGAGCCTTCGTGGCATCGGTTCAAGCCGGGCCGCTCCGCCGAAGACCCACGGCTCGCCGCCATGATCGGCGAGCCGTATTCATCCACGAACAGGAGTCCAGGTCATGAGCAACAAGCCTACGGTTGTGTTGGTGCACGGGTTCTGGGGCGGCGCCGCGCATTGGCGCAACGTCATCATTGAGCTGGCACGCAAGGGGTATCCGTCCCTGCGCGCCGTGGAGCTCCCGTTGACCTCGCTGGCTGACGATGCCGAGCGCACCCGCAAGATGATTGCCCAGCAGGCAGGCCCTGTCCTGCTGGTGGGGCATTCGTACGGCGGCGCCGTGATTACCCAGGCGGGTGACCAGCCGAATGTGGTCGGGCTGGTCTATATCGCGGCCTTCGCTCCCGACGCGGGGGAGAGCCCCGGCGCAATCACGCAGCAGCATCTTCCTGCCGCAGCGCCGAACCTGGTGCCCGACAGCGATGGCTACCTTTGGCTCAACCCCGACAAGTTCCACGAGAGCTTCTGCCAGGACCTGCCGCCCGACGAAGCCCTGGTGATGGCGGTGACGCAGAAGGCGCCGCTTGCCAGCACCTTTGGCGATACCATCACCGCGCCGGCGTGGAAGAAGAAGCCGTCCTGGTACCAGGTCTCAAGCGAAGACCGGATGATCGCCCCGGAGAACCAGCAGAAGATGGCGGCCCGGCTCAATGCCAGGAAAGTCATCACCCTGGCGGCAAGCCATGCTTCGCTGGCGTCGCAGGCACCAGAAGTCGCGGCCTTGATCGACGAGGCGGCAAGCGAGGCCATCAAGGCGTAGCCACTGCCGGCGCTGCTGCGCGGGATGCAGCAGGAAATGCAAGGAAACGTCCTTACCCGGGATCAGCTCGATGCCTATTTTTCTTCTTATGTGGGCATGGAGGGGGCAACCCGGCCGCAGCGGCCTGGATTTGCGATCCAGCGCCCGCCACGGCGGGTTCGCCGCTAGTGGCGTCGCTGACGCCAGCGCATTTGCCGCAAGCCTGGGACGCCAACTTCCGTGCCGTTCATGCACGGGACATGGCAAGGTGGCAGACACACCAGCGCATTGCTCGCATCATGTCTGCAGCCATTCGAACCAGCCTGTCTACCGTTGACCGCAAGCTGTGTGGCGATTCGCCAGCAATCACGAGATAGCCATGTCCCGATACGTTGCCTTTCTTCGCGGCATCAGCCCGATGAACGCCCGGATGCCCGAACTCAAGCGCTGCTTCGAGGCGGCGGGCTTCTCCGAAGTGAAAACCCTGCTCTCCAGCGGCAATGTCGTGTTCAACGCGCGATCGTCGTCACTGGCCAGCCTGGAGCGACGCGCCGAGAAGGCGATGCAGTCTGAACTGGGCCACAGCTTCGACACCTTCGTCCGGCCGTCCCGCTATCTCCAGGACCTCATCGACTCGGACCCTTTCGCCGGGCTCAGCCTTGCGCCTTCGGCCAAGCGGGTTGTCACCTTTCTCCGCAACCCGGTGCCGCCAGACGTGGAGCTGCCCATCGAGCGCGACGGCGCAAGCATCGTCAAGGCCAATGCCACGGAGGTCTTCAGCGCCTACGTGCCCGATCCGAAGAAAGGCCCGGTGTTCATGCGCCTGCTCGAACGCTCGTTCGGGAAGGGCATCACCACTCGCACGCTCGATACCGTCATCAAGTGTGCCAAGGCATAGGCTTCATGCGTAAGGCGGTCGTCCGACGTCTTCGAGTGCGGCACGCAGATCGTCGCCGGGACAAAGGCGTAAGGGATGTGCTTGCATCGCGCGGTTCCAGGGTGGGGCTCTGTGACAGATTAAGGCGAATTGAGACCGATCGCAATTGAGCACCAGCTTTCGGTCGTTGGCGTCCTGCCCTGCGCGGGACGCTGGTTTCGACAGCCTCCGGCGTCCGGCCGAGGCCGGTCGCGTAACACGTTACGTTACACGTAACACCCCGCCGCGGCCGTCAGTCGTCCGCAAAGGCCGGCAGGTCCGCGTCGACCTCCCGGAAACCCGCAGCGGGCCTGGCTCCCGCGCTTGTGCGCGATGGCACGAGGCGGCCGTGCCAGAGTTGGCATCGCCCTTGCTGGTACTGGTGCAGGGCGCTGGTCACGAAGCCAGCGCAGGCAAACCGGAGGAGACAAGGATGAGCTGGACGAACCGTGGAGCGGCCGCCTGGGAGCAAGTCCTGGGGCGCAACCGCGAGGCACATGCCGTGGTGATCGACGACATGCCGGTGTACCGGCACGGAGTCATGCGCCTGCTCGGAGAAATGCCGGGCATTGGCCGGGTCGAACTCGTGGAAACGGACGCCCTGGCGGCACGCAATGCGCGCCTGCCGGCTCCGGCATTGCTTGTGTTCGGCATGCCGCCGGATCTTGCCGAAGGCTGGCACCTGCTGCGCCTGGCCAGCCTGGTGCTGAAGCCAAGGCGCCTGCTGCTGGTCTCGGACAATATGTGGCTGCGTCTGCCACCAGGCCTCGACGGCCGGTTTGCCCGCGCCCTGTCCAGGTCCGCTTCGCTCGCAACGATCGAGCGGGATGTGCGCGCGTTGCTGGACCTTCCGCCCTCTGCGGAAGCTACGCCCGGGCAAGACGCCGGGTCGGTAGCCTTCCAACGCCCGTTCCACGTGCTCGCGTAAGCCGTTCATGCGGCCACGGATACCGGCAACAGCCGCACGCTTATAGAGCTGTAGCGTTGAACGAGACCCAGCACCAGCGTTGACTGCAGCGCGCGCCCCTCCTGAAGAGGGTGAAGCCATGCTGGCATACCTCGCTATTCAAACACGATTGTGTCCCCGCAACTCGAGAACGAATTCACTTGCCACAAATGGCGGTCTTCGACGGAGGCACGACGGATCTTCAGGCTCGGCGTCAAGTCGCCGCTCTGCACGCTCCAGCGCTTGCGGACAACCACCATCATATCGAGCCTCTCATGAGCCGGCAGTTGCGTGTTGATCCGATGGCGCAACTGTTCCAGGGTCCGCGCCACGGCTGCGCATGCTCCCCGCGCCACGAACTCGCGGGCCGCCTGGTTCAGCATCAGCAGCGCAAACGGTTGCGTGCGGCCAGCCCCGGTCACGCAGGCAGCTTCGATCCATGGATGGCTGGTCAGGCTGGCTTCGATTGGTGCCGGGTTGACAAAGATACCCTTGGCCGTCTTGAATGGATCATTCATGCGACCGGTAATGCGCAGGAACGCACGGGCGTCTATGTAGCCACGGTCGCCGGTCTTGATGTAGCCGTCTGGCGTCAGGCTGTCGGCCGTCAGGCCGGATTCCTTGTAGTACCCAAGCATCTGTGCTGGACTCTTGACCAGGATCTCGCCGTTTGGCGCAATACGGCACTGCACATCGGGAGAACACTGTCCGACATATCCTTCGCGCGCGCTACCCAAGCTGTTGAAATGCGAGTATCCGAAATTTTCCGTCATCGCGTAACCCTCGGGCAACTCCAGGCCAAGCCGGCAATACCAGCGCAGCAGGTATGTGGGCACCGCGGCTGAACCGATATATGCAATCCTGACGTCGGCAAGACCCATTGCACGCAGCAGCTTGCGCCGCATCAGGCCTGAGAGCAGCTCTTGACAATCTGCGGCACCCAGGTGCTGATCATTCCCAGCGTGTTGGTTTCCGGGCTCAGTTCGGCGTCGTCCAGCATCACCGGCGCCGTTTCCATCATCGTCGCCACGGCGAACGGCTTCAACGAGGGAAGCAACGACGTGACGATCAGCGTCCTGAATCGCCCCGGCTTTCGTGGAGGCTAGTTGGTTTAAGTCAGGCCGTGGCGGCCTGCTCGGTAAGTTGCCGATAATACGTTGCTTCGGCTTCGGCTTCGGCTTCGGCTTCGGCTTCGGCTTCGGCTTCGGCCGGTGGCACGTACCCAATGGAGCCGAGCAGCCGGTGATGGTTGTACCAGGACACCCAGTCAACAACGCCGGCATCCTGCGCGACAAGTCATTCAGCAAGCTCGAGATCGCCGACATCAAGGCCGTGCTGGACGTGCACCTCATGGGCTCGATCTACTGCACCAAGGCCGTCTGGGAAATCATGCGCGCCCAGGAGTATGGCCGCATCGTGATGACCACTTCGTCGTCGGGCATGTTCGGCAACTTCGGCCAGTCCAACTTTGACCAGCAGGAAATAGGCCACGGCCAGTTGCATCACCGGCAGCGAGCACAGCGTCTTCGCCAGCGACACGTCATGCGCCTCCGCTAGGCGCCGAGGGCCGACGTCACAGGCATGGCGATCATGAAGAACGCGTTGGCGCGTGCGCGATGCGCCGACGGGAACCAGAACATCATGTACAGCAGGACGCCGGGCAGGAAGCCCGCTTCCGTGATGCCGACCAGGATGCGCAGGACGTAAAGGCTGTTGGCATCCGAGGCGAACATCGTCGCGGTCGATGCAATGCCCCACGCCACCATGATGATCGCGACCCAGCGACGCGCGCCGAGCTTGCCGAGCATGATGTTGCTCGGCACCCCGAAAAAATGTAGGCGCCATAGAGCACGGTCGAGGCGAGGTTGAACTCCGTTGCCGAGAGGCCGAGGTCGCGCCCCATCGTCAGTCCCGCGAAGCCGATATTGATGTGGCCTAGGGATGAGAGCATGAAGAGGACGAACAGGAAGCCGATCAACCGGCGGTAGATCTTTCCGACCACGCGTTCGTCGGCCATGGCGTCTGCTTCGCGGAATCTTTCCTCCGACAACGGCATGGCAGGGGCGGGCATGGCATCGATCGTGGGATCGCTACCTGGTCTCATGACTTGTCTCCCTTGTGGATTGGCCACGACAACCGTGGTGGGCGTACGCCTTTGTCAGGCCGTGTGCGATGCGCAGACGGCCCGGTGTCGCGTTTCTTGCTTTCATAGCCAACGTAGTTCCAGGTGTTGGCAAAAAAGTGCTCCTGTTCCAGCGGGAACAGCTCCGGGTCGATGTAGACGTCGCGGTGCGCGCGGTCACGCACGGCGTCGCGGTTGTCGCCGTACCTGCTCATGCCAAGGTCTCCTTGCTCGCGTGCGAATCAATCCAGCTTGATTCCGGCATCACGGATCACGCGTCCCCACCGCTCACGCTCGCTGCGCGCATAGGTGGCGAGCTCGGCCGGCGTGCTCGGCGCGGGCTCGATGCCAAGTGCCTGCAGGCGCGCCTTGATGGCCGTCGTGCCGAGCGCCTCGACCAACGCTTTGTTGAGGGCGGTGACTGCCTCCCGCGGCGTGGCCGTCGGCACCACCAGCGCCTGCCACGCATAGGCCTCGAAGCCGGCCATGCCCTGCTCGCTCAAGGTCGGAATCTCGCCCATCGTCTTGAGCCGTGAGGCACTGGCCACGCCGATCGGCTTGACCTTGCCCGACGTGATGTAGGCGCCCCCACTCGAGGTGTCGACGAACATGAACGGCACCCGCCCGCCGATCAGGTCCAGCAGCGCCGGCGCCGCGCCGCGGTACGGCACGTGCGTAAGCTTCAGTCCTGTTTGCTGGCGGAACAGTTCGGTCACCAGATGGTGCGGGCTGCCTGGTCCCGGCGAGGCGTAGGTCATGCCCTCCGGGTTGCGTTTGGCCCAGGCAAGAAACTCCTTCAGGTTCGTCGCCGGCACGTTCGGCGCCACCACCAGCACCAGCGGAAAGCGAGCGATCGATCCGACCGGCGCGAAGTCTTTCTCCGCGCTGTAGGTGAGCTTGCTGTAGAGCGATGGGTTGGCGGCCAACATCGCCGAATCGGCGGTCATCACGACGTTGCCGATGTCCTTGCTCTTGCCGACGTAGTCGGCTGCGATATTGGAGCCGGCCCCCGGCTTGTTGACGACGACGATGGTGCGGTCGAGCGTCTTGCCCATCGCTTCGGCCAGCATGCGGGCGACAACATCGGAGCCCCCGCCAGCGGCATAGCCGACAACCCATTCCATGGGCCGTCCCTCAGCGGCGAGTCCCGCCAGCGGCACCAGCAGCGGAACGAAGAGGGCGAGCAACCGGCGGTAGAACCTTCGGACTCCGCGTTCGCCGGCCATGGCGTCTGCTTCGCGGAATCTTTCCCCCGGCAACGGCATGGCAGCGGCGGGCATGGCATCGATCGTAAGATCGCTATCTGGTCGCATGACTTGTCTCCTTTGTGGATAATGGCCGCGACAACCGTGGTGGGCGTGCGCCTTTGTCAGGCCGTGTGCGATGCGCGGACGGCCCGGTGTCGCGTTTCTTGCTTGAGTGACTGGAGGCCTACCGGCCAAGCGCCTTCGCGGTCTGGCCGCCGATGGCGTAGTCGGTCTTCGGCACGTCGAGGAACATCACCCTGACCGAAGAGCGGTCGACGCCAAGCGCATTGACCGCGGCGTCAGTGACATCGGTGATGAACGCCTCCTTCTGCTGCTGCGACCGGCCTTCGATCAGGTAAATCTGCACGACTGGCATTGCCTCTCTCCTTTCATGAAATTCCCAGCGCAGCGTATGACGTACCGCGGGGGTGCGATATTGGGTCGCGTTTGCGCTCGCATAGAGGATTCTGGCGGGGCGCATAGGTAATTCCCTTAGACCCGCGCCAGTTGGTGATGCCGCCCAACAGGGCGACGATGGAACCGCGTTGCAAGAACGTGCCCCGGCGGTGCGCTCGGCACAAAACGGCAGGCGCTATCTCGCGTGCTGCACGCGGTGAAAATCGCGGTTGAAATACACCAGGCTCCCGCCTTGGTGGCCGACCGCGACACGATCGAGCGTGACGAAGATGACCGAGTGGGAACCCACCTCCTTGCAATCGCTGATGCTGCCTTGCAGCTTGACAATGGCATCGCGCAGGGCCGGCTGGTCGGCATCGCCTTCGTCCCAGATGTCCCACGCGAAACGGTCTTCCATGGGCACCTGCGTCATACCGGCGAAATGCCGGGCAAGCTCTTCCTGTTCGCTATTCAACACATTGACGCACAGCCGGCCATTGCGTTGGAAGATGGCGTGCGAGGCACTGCCCCGGTTCACGCAAACGAGGATGGTCGGCGGTGAGTCCGTTACCGAGCACACGGCGCTGGCGGTGATACCGCACCGGCCTGCCGAGCCCTGTGTCGTGACGATGTTGACCCCGGCGGGCAGGTGCGCCATGGCCTGGCGGAAATCTGTTTGATTGACGGCATTCATCGGGGGGCCTCCCTACGTTATCGGCTTCGCTAAAAGCGTAGGGCAATGCCAGGCGTGGCCGCTATTCATGCGAACCACCCGGATTGGCAGGCTAGTGAGAGGCCATCTACGTGTTTTCTTTATCCTGGTAGTCAGCGGGCTTGGTGTACCCTTGACACTTCAAGCACCCGACCGGGCAGCCCACTCAGATGTGCACCCGCCGACCCGTTGGTGCGGTACGTCATACACGAAAGCGCCCCCGACATGACTGCTTCCTCGGCTATCGTCTACATCGTCGACGATGACAAAGAACTCCGTACTTCCCTGGCATGGCTCCTTGAGACGGTGTCGGTCCAGGCCGAGTGCTTTGCCGGCGCGCGGGACTTCCTGGCCGCCTACGATCCCGAGCGCCCTGCGTGCCTGGTGCTGGACGTCCGCATGCCCGAGACCGGCGGATTCCAGCTGCAGGAAATGCTCAACGCGCAAGGCGCAACGCTGCCGATCATCTTTGTCTCGGCGCACGGGGATATTCCGATGTCGGTGAAGGCGCTGCAGCACGGCGCGATCGACTTCGTCGAGAAGCCCTACAACCCGCAGCAGATGCTCGAGAAGATCCAGGGGGCACTGAAGCGGGCGATCCAGTTGCACGACTGCGCCGAGCAACGCAAGAAGATCCGCGCGAAGCTGGACAAACTCACCGCGCGCGAACAGGAAATCCTGCGCCGCGTGCTGGACGGGAAGGCGAGCAAGGTGATTGCGGACGAACTGCACATCAGCGTGAAGACCGTCGACGTCCATCGCACCAAGATCCGCGAGAAACTCGGCGTGGTGAGCACGGCCACGCTGGTGCGTGAGGTGATGGAGGTCTGGGCGTCGGGTTCGGGCGGCACGCCGGGCTAGCTGGCGCGGCGGCCTGCGGCACGGCGCCTGCGGTCGGCAGGGCTCGCGCACAGTGGCACGGAAAAGGCGAATGACGTGCCGTAGGGCACGCGATTCTGCGCCCAGATGTCGCCGCGATGCCGCGATACGATACTCTTGCAGAGCGCGAGCCCGATCCCGTTGCCGCCCGGCTTGCCGGAGAAGAATCCGTCGAAGATCCGCTGACTGTCTGCATGCGGCAGCCCGCGCCCCTGGTCGTGCACCGAGAGGATCGCCTTGTCTGCGGCGGCGCAGGTTTCGATGCGCAGCGTGCGGCGGTCGCTGGGGAGCGCCGCCATCTCCTCGATGGCGTTGAACGCGATATTGAGGATCACCTGACCGATCAGGACCTTCTCGCAGCTGATCGGCAACGGGTCGGTGGATAGCGCCAGTTCGAGCCGCACATCCGCTTCCTCGCACTTGAGGGAGATGAAATACGCGCTGTCGTTGACGATGTCGTTCAGGTTGGCCAGCACTTCGGCCTGTTCGAGCTTGACGACATACTCGCGGATGCTCTTGATGATCAGCGACGCATGCTCCACCTGGCGGGCCGCCGCCTCGAGCCCGAAGCGGATCGGATGCGGATCGGCATGGTTCTTCGCCAGGCGCATCGACGCGCCCTCGATGAAGTTGCGCGTTGCCGCGAGGGGCTGGCTCAGCTCATGCGCGATCGTCATCGCCATTTCCCCCATCGCGTTGTAGCGGGCGAGGTATTCGATCTCCCGCTCCCGCTCGCGCTCCAGGGATTCGGCCTCGACCTGCGCCGTGACGTCGCGAAACAGCAGCAGGTAGCCGCTGACATCGTCCTCGATCTCTACGTAGCGCATGGCCGCCTGATGCCACTGCAGCTCCCCCGTCGCGGTCCGCACGCGGTACCGCGTGGAAAAGGAGCCCCGGGTGGTCGCATCCGGCGGCACGTTGTCGCGCAGTAAAGGCATCAGGGGAACTTCGCAGAAGGTGTCAAACGTCGTCCCGAGCACGGCTTCCTCGGCACGCCCGAGGATCCGGCACCCGGATTCGCTGACGTACACCACGCACCCGCCGCGATCCACCACCACGACGCCTTCGGCCAGGTCATGCATGAACTCCCTGAGCCGGCTTTCCGAGCGCCGCAGCTCGCGCTTGAGCGCCTCCTCCGCCGAGATGTCCCGGAACTGCACCATCAGCACGTCACGGGACTCCAGCGACACACGCGTGGCGATGGCCTCCGACAGGATCTCGTTGCCGTTCTTTGCCCGGTAACACCATTCGATCACGCTCTGGCCCGTCCGGGCCGCGTCATCCAGCCATTTGAGCCCCACCTCGCGCCTGTACTTCGCCGCGCTGCTGGTCATGTCGGGTGCCTTAAGCGCCGGAAACTCTTCCAGCGTAAAGCCCAGTGTCTCGCGCGCCGCGCGGTTCGCCCAGAGGATGGACTTGGTGTCAGCGTCATGGAGGATCACGCGCAGGGTCAGCGCCTCGACCATGCGATAGAAGTCATCTTTGCCGAATGAGTACATGGTGGTTCCTGCGCGCGGAAGCTCGCCCGGAGGCCACGGCCGCGCTGGTGAATAGGTCCATCCCGAAGCGTACCGCCGGGACAGCCCGGACCCGTATAGGTATTTCCTTTACCCGGCCCCGGGAAACCGTGCGGCAATGCACGCCCCGCTCCAATTGTTTGGCCCCCTGGGCCGTCGCTAGACTGGTTTCAACGGTCCACACCGTCAGAGCCGGTTCCCGAGCCGGCCCACACCATCCACAGGAGACAACTATGTTGCATTCCGCCGTGTCGGAAAGCCTCCTCAACCAACACCCCGGCATCGCTGCGCCCCAGGCCACCGATGCTGGGCCGCGCCCGGACCTGCTCGCCCGCGTACTGGACGAGGTCCGCGCCCGCCGGGACGAATTCGACGCGAAGCGGCACGTGCCGCGGGATATGGTATCCCGCCTGAAGCAGCTCGGTGTCTATCGCGCGGCCACGCCGCGGTGCTTCGGCGGCGATGCAAGGTCGCCGTCTGAATTCCTCAAGCTGATCGAGACGATCTCCGAGGCCGACGGCTCCGCCGGATGGGTCGCGAGCTTCGGCTCGGCCGCGGTCTACCTTGCAGCGCTGCCCCGCGACACCCTCGCCCGCCTCTACGCAAATGGGCCGGACATCGCGTTCGCCGGTGGCCTGTTTCCCATCCAGCCAGCCGAGAAGGTCGATGGCGGCTGGCGCGTCAATGGACTGTGGAAGTTCGCGAGCGGCTGCAAGGGCGCCGACATTCTCGGCGTGGGCATCGGCGTCGGCGACGGCGGCAAGCCGCGCACGGCCGTGCTGATGCCCGAGGATGTGGAGATCGTCGAGAACTGGGAAGTGATCGGGCTGCGCGGCACCGGCAGTCATGATCTTCGCGTCAGGGACGTATTCGTCTCCGACGCGTGGACCTTCGTGCGCGGCGGCACGCCTTCCGTAGACGAACCGCTCTACCGCTACCCGTCCCTCGCCTACGCGGCGCAGGTACTGGCGGTGGTCAATCTTGGCGTCGCCCGCGCGGCGCTGGATGAGGTGTCGCGGATGGCCGGCGGCCGCACCGGCATTACCGGCGCGCCGAAGATGGCCGACCGCCCATACCTGCGCATCTCCGTGGCCAAGGCGGAAGCCGAGCTGCGGTCAGCGCGCGGCTTCTTCTACGAGACCACCGAGGCGGCCTGGGATTCGATCCTGAAGGGCGACGCCGTCTCTGCCGAACAAACCAGCCTGGTGCGCCTTGCGGCAGTGCAGGCCACGCGCGCGGGCGCATCCGCTGTGCAGGCAGCCTACCTGCTCGCGGGCACGGCCGCGATCTACGACGGGCACCCGCTGCAGCGCTACCTGCGCGACGCGATGGTCGTGACCCAGCACGCGTTCCTTGGCGAAGGACTGTACGACGCCGCCGGCGCCGTGTGCCTGGGCGTGCCCCCCATGCCGGGGTACATCTGACCCGCTACATCGTCCCTCCTTCCACCATAGAACCACCTGGAGTCCCCATGTCGCAACCTGCCCAAACTCCCCTGCGCGTCCTCTTCTGCATCGGCATCACCCAGAACTTCTTCGACTTGCCGACGGGCCAGGGCATCGAAGTGTGGAAGGGATTCAGCGCCATGATGAAATCCATGGCGGCACTGCCCGGCGTCACGATCCTCGGCGCCATCGACGATGACCGCCTGATGGTCGGCCCCTCCACGACGTCGCCATGGACCGTCTACATCATGGCCGACGTCGTGGACTATGCAACCGTCGTCGCCGCCTGCAACCTGTTCCGCACCACGCCGGTCGGCGAGCATAGCCTGTGGCGCTACGCCAAGATCGAGGCGCGCGTGGGTCGCGCGCTCGAAATCCCCGCCGAGGCGGCCTGAGCCATGACGCAAGCGCAGTGCATCGCGCAGTCCGGCGAGACCGGCGCCGCCGCAAGTCTCCTGGCAACCCGGATCGCCGCGCTCGAAGCCCAGAACGCGGCGCGGCGCACGCTGTCCCGCTATATGTCGTTGTGCGACGTGCCGGCGCCGAGCGATGCGCGTGACGGCGAACTGGAAGCCCTGTTCACCGGCGACGCCATATGGGAAGGCGTCGGCGCCGAATACGCCACCGGGTTCGGCCGGCACGTCGGACCGGCCGCCATCGGCGGCTTCCTGCGCGGCTACCTGCCGCCCTCGCCGCATTTCCTGCGCAACGTGCACTTCCTCACCAGCGAAGCGATGGTCGCGGAAGCGGGCGTCATGCGCGGCCACTGGATCATGCAGCAGCTATCGGTCTATGCCGGCGGGAAGAGCGAACTGATCTCGGCACGCCTGGCCGTCGAATTCGCGGTCGGCGCTGATGGATCCGCCCGCATCAGGCATTTCCAGACGGAGCGGTTGTCGTGCCTGGAGGTCGCGCTTGCGCGCAAGGAGACGCCGCAATGACCGCCTTCGTCTCACGCATCCGCCTGGGGGGCTCCGGTCCCGCCATCGCCATCAAGGATTCCATCGACATCGCGGGCTACCCCACGGCCGCGGGCAGCCGGGCGCTGCGCGATGCGCCGCCCGCTGTCGAGCACGCGGAAGTGGTGTCCCGGCTTCTCAATGCCGGCTGGTCCATCGTTGGCAAGACCACGATGCACGAACTCGCCTTCGGCATCTCGGGCATCAACGACTTTGCCGGCACACCGGTCAATCCCCAGGCTCCCGACCGGATTCCGGGTGGTTCTTCCAGCGGCTCCGCCGCCGCGGTAGCCGCCGGTGAAGTGCGCATCGCGCTGGGCACAGATACCGGCGGATCCATCCGCATGCCCGCGGCCTGTTGCGGAGTCGTTGGCCTGAAGCCGACCTTTGGCCGCGTCAGCCGACGCGGCGCGCATCCGGCCGAGTCTTCGCTGGATTGCGTTGGACCCTTTGCAGATGACGTCGCCGGCATCGTCGCCGCGATGGCGGTGATTGCGCCGGGCTTCGATCCATTGCAGGCGCACGGTGCCGGGCGGTGCTTCCGCATCGGCCTGCTGGACGAGGTGCAGGCGGACCCCGCGATTCTCGAAGCCGTCGCCAGTGCGCTATGCAAATCAGGCTTCTCCACGCAGCGCGTCCGACTCGACGGCATGAGCGCCGCTTATGAGGCCGGCATGCAGATCATCAGTGCCGAGACCTGGGCGGCCTTCGGCCACCTGACCGGCTCGGATGCATTGCAGGCCGATGTCGAGCAACGCCTGATCGCCGCGAGCCAGGTCGGGCGCGACGATCTGTTGCAGGCCGAAGTCGTGCGCCACGCATTCATGGCGCAGGTCGACGCCGTGTTCGACGAAGTCGACGCGATCGTGCTGCCCACGCTTCCCGGATTGCCCCCAACCCTTGCCGCAGTCCGCGAAGGAGCGCCGATCCTTGGCCTGACCTCGCTGGTGCGGCCCTTCAACCTGAGCGGCCATCCCGCACTCACCCTGCCCGTGCCGCTGCCCGGCGTCCCCGGCATCCCAATCAGGGCCGGGCTCCAGATCGTCGGACGCAAGCGTGACGACGAAACGGTCTGCGCCATCGCCACCCGGATCGAGCGCGCGGTCGCTGCCGATGGTGCCTCCCACTGAACCCACGGAGAACTAGCATGTGTTCCCACGATACCCACGATAGCTACCAGCCGCTGACCTTCGCGGCAAAGCCTGAGCAACTGGTGCAGGCGGACCGCGTGGACGGTTCGATGTACTACGATCCCGGCCTGTTCGAGCTCGAGCAAGAGCGCATTTTCTACAAGACCTGGATCTGGGTCGCGCACGAGAGCGAAATCCGTAATCCCGGCGACTTCAAGACCACGAAGATTGGCCGCCAGCCCGTCATCGTCGTGCGCGACAAGACCGGCGCCATCCGCGTGCTCGAGAATCGCTGCCGCCATCGCGGCGCCACGGTGTGCGAGAAGTCGAAAGGCAATGCCACCGGATTCACCTGCCCATACCATAGCTGGTCCTACGGCCTGGACGGCAAGCTGCGCGCCCTGCCCTACCCCGACGGCTACGAGGACATCCTGGACAAGACGGAACTGCCGCTGCGCTCCCTGCGCGTGGACAGCTACGCCGGCATGGTCTTCGCCAGCTTCAACCAGGATGTGGAGCCGCTCGGCGACTTTCTCGGCGAAGCAAAGCGCTGGATCGACCTGTTCATGAAGCAGGGCGCGGGCTACCCCATCAAGACCCAGGGCGAACACAAGTTCCGCTTCCGGGGCAACTGGAAGATCCAGCTCGAGAACACCACCGACGGCTACCACTTCCCGATCGTCCACAAGTCGTGGATGTCGTCGGTGGATGAAGAGACGTCCGAGATGCTGTCCTTCATGACCGACGAAAAGGCGGTCACCCACGCGCTGGGCAACGGCCACAGCGTGATGGTGATGGTGCCCGGGCACGTCGACCTCGACCAGGACGACGGCACGGAGCCGTTGCAGGAACGCTTCGCGCACGTGACCGAGGCGCTCTCAAAAGAGATGCCGCCCGAGCAGGTGCGCCGCATCGTCCGTTCGCTGCATGGCGCGGGCTTCAACCTGAACCTGTTCCCCAACGTCGCGATGTCGATGGCCTTCTTCCGCGTGCTGCATCCGGTATCGGCGACGGAAACCGAGATTCGCCACATTGCCCTGGGCATGGACGGCGGCCCCGAGATCGCCAACCGCGAGCGGCTGCGCATCCATGAGCACTTCCAGGGCCCCTTCGGCTTCGGCAGTCCTGACGACGCCGAAGCCTGGGAGCGCGTGCAGCGCGGCTCGTACGCCGGCAAGGACGTGCCGATCCTGGTCAACCGCGGCCTGAACCGCGAAGTCGTCGCCGACAACGGCGACAAGATCTCGCACGCCACCGACGAAGGCGGCATGCGCGAAGCCTACCGCATGTGGAAAAGGATGATGAGCGATGAATAAGCCGAACGAACTGTCCATGGTCTCGCCCTCGCTGCAGCTTGCCACCGAGTTCATCTGGCGCGAGGCGGAACTGCTCGACCGCAAGAACTATCACCAGTGGGCCGGACTGTGGAGCGACACCGGCCACTACGTGGTGCCGATCGACCCGGATACCACCGACTTCGAGACCACGCTGAACTACGCCTACGACGACGCGCGCATGCGTGACATGCGTATCGAGCGCCTGACCTCCGGCAACTCTGTGTCGGCCGTCGATGCCGCCCGCACCGTGCGCACCGTCTCGCGCTTCACCGAGGTATCGCGTTCGGCCGACGTCATCGAGGTCAGCTCGGCGCAGGTCCTGGTTGCGTACAAGCGCGAGATCCACACGCTGTTCGCGGCAGACCTGACACACCGCCTGCGCTTCACGCAGGAAGGCATCCGCCTGGAACAGAAGGTGGTGCGCCTGATCAACTCGACCGACAGCCTGAACGCTCTCGGATTCCTGCTGTAGGAGGCATCATGCAACGAGTTGCCCTGATCACCGGCGCCGCCCGCGGCCTCGGCGAAGTCATCGCGCGCCGCATGCACGCCGCCGGGTACCGGGTGGCGCTTGGCGACCTCGACTTCCGTGCGGCATGCGCCGTCGCCGATTCACTGGATCCCTCCGGCGCATCGGCCATCGGCCTTGCCCTCGACGTGACCGACAAGAGCGCGTTCGAGTCAGCCCTGGCGGCATTGCAGGAGCGCTGGGGCGGCACCGACGTGCTGGTCAACAACGCTGGCAAGTCCAAAGTGTCGGCGCTGATGGATATCAGCCCTGAAGAGTTCGACCAGGTGGTGGCCATCAACCTGCGCGGCACCTTCGTCGGCTCGCAGGTGTTCGGCGCGCATTTCGCGCAGCGTGGCTTCGGCCGCATCGTCAATATCGGCTCGCTCGCCGGCCAGAGCGGCGGCACCGCCACTGGCGCGCACTACGCCGCGGCAAAGGGCGGTGTCGCGGTCCTGACCAAAGTCTTCGCGCGCGAGCTCGCTGCGCATGGGGTGACCGTGAACTGCGTCTCGCCTGGTCCGCTGGACCTGCCGATCGTGCACGAAACCGTGCCAGCGGACCGGCTCGACGCGATTCGCCGGTCGATCCCCGTCCAGCGGCTCGGATCGCCAGAGTATGTGGCGGATATCGTGCTGCTGCTGGCCGCCGACGCCGCGGGCGCGGTCACGGGGGCCAGCTGGGACGCGAACGGCGGCCTCCTGATGCGCTGAATTTGCGCCGATCATGCGCACGAAATCTGGTTCAAGGTAGATAGTCTGGAAGGGTAGTCATGTACAAAGTCAGAGTCGAAAAGGTTGTGGAAGAGGCAGTCGGCATTCGCTCATTCCGCCTCGTACCCTGTGATGGCGCGGCGCTTGCGCCGTATGAGCCGGGGGCTCACGTCGACGTGCTCGGGCCGACCGGCGTCACACGCCAGTATTCCCTGTGCAGCCCGCCCGACGATACGTCTGGCTACCTGATCGCAGTGAAGCGCGAGGACGCCTCGCGTGGTGGCTCCGCCGCCCTGCACGAGAGCGTGCAGGAAGGCGCGGAACTGACCATCAGTGCCCCGCGCAACCTGTTCAGCCTCGAGGAGGGGGCCAGCGAGTACCTGCTGTTCGCCGCCGGCATCGGCATTACGCCGCTGCTGAGCATGGCGTACCGTCTGAACCGGCTCGGCCAGCCGTATCACCTGCACTACTTTGTGCGCTCGCGGGAGCATGCGGCCTTTGTCCATCTGCTGGAGTCCGAAGCGTTCGAGGGCAAGGTGACGTTCCACATGGCCAAGGAGCGCGATGCTGTAGGGCACGTGCTTGCCGGCTGCATGGCGAATGCAGCGCCGGGCGCGCTCGCCTATACCTGCGGACCTGCGGCCTTCATGCGCCGCGTCGTCGAGGAGGGCGAGCGCAGCATTGGGCCGGATGCGGTTCACCTGGAGCACTTCCAGGCCGATCCCGAGGCGGCGAGTCTGGCGGCCGGAGCCTTCGAGGCCGAGTTGGCGCAGAGTGGAAAGGTCATTGTCGTCCCGGAAGGCACTTCGCTCGTCGATGCCCTGCAGGCAGCTGGCTGCGATATCGACACCGAATGCCGCGAAGGCATTTGCGGCACGTGCGTGGTGCCCGTGATCGCGGGCGAGCCGGATCACCGCGACAACTGCCTCTCCAAGAAGGAGAAGGCGTCCAACCAGCAAATCTGTGCCTGCGTGTCGCGCTCGCGCACGGTGCGCATCGTTCTGGATCTGTAGCACGGCGGCCCTGCGCCGCTTCCAACCATCAATACCCCAAACAAAAGGAGACTCCATCATGGCTGAAATGCATGCCGCACAGCTGCTTGAACTGGTGAACAGCCGCCGCATCGGCAAGGACGGCAACGAGCGCGTGCGCGCCATCACCGCGCGCATCGTCGGCGACCTGTTCCGCACCATCGACGAATTCGACGTCAAGCCAGATGAATTCTGGGCCGCCGCCCAATGGCTAACCCGTCTGGGGCAGGCCGACATGATCGGCCTCATCACCGCCGGTCTCGGCTTCGACCGCCTGCTCGACATCCGCGAGGATGAGGCCGACCTGGCTGCCGCACGCGCCTCTGGCACGTCGCGCGCCATCGAGGGCCCGCTCTACGTGCCCGGCGCCCCGCTGTGCCGCAACGAGGTTCGTCTGGACGCCGGCAACGAGGACAAGGGCACACCGTTCGTCATGGAAGGGCAGGTGCTCGGCACCGATGGCCGACCCGTGCCGTACGCCGTGGTCGACGTCTGGCACTGCAATGAATTCGGTCGCTACTCCCACTTCGACCCGTCCCAGCCAGATTACAACCTGCGCCGCCGCATCGAGACCGACGAACTCGGCCGCTATCGCTTCCGCAGCTTCCTGCCGCCCGGTTACGCGATTCCGCCCAACAGCCCGGTATCCGAGCTCTTCGATCTGCTGGGCCGTCACGGCAACCGCCCCGCGCATATCCACTTCCTCGTTTCCGGTGAGGGCAAGCGTGCGCTGACCACGCAGATCAACATTCCGGGAGACACCTACCTGGACGACGATTTCGCCTTTGCCACGCGTGACGGGCTCATTGTGGAGCTTGAGCAGGCTAAAAGCGCTGCAGGGTATGAGTCGCTCGAAATCACCGCCCCATTCACCCGGATCCGGTTCGACTTCCGCTTGCAGGATGCGGCGAACGAACGCGAGGCGCTTCCCGCCAGCCGGTACGAGACTGCACGGGGCTAAGGCAGTGCAGGGGCTTCGGGTTGCAGATGCGGATCGGACTGAATAGTGGCCCAGTGGTCGCCGGCGTCATTGGCAAACGGAAGTTCATCTACGATTTATGGGGTGATGCGGTTAACACTGCCAGCCGGATGGAATCCCACGGTGTCGCCGGGCGCGTGCAATTGACGGATGCCACGCGGCGCTTGCTTGGAAGAGAGTTCCTTGTGGAAGAGCGGGGAGCCATTGAGGCGAAAGGCTTAGGCACACTTCATACGTGGTTCCTGACTGGCCGAGGTTCCACCATCCTAATAGCACATTAGTTTGCGCAATAACTGGGCTTCCGCCATTGCGCAGCCGCACTGGACCGCACTCAGTGCTCAACGCGATCTACGAGTGCGACTTCTTCCGGTTCAGGTTTAGCGATGTGAGGGACGAACAAAGGTTGGAAAGTTCGTCCCTCACAACAGGAGGCACATCAGCGCCGCGCCCCACCCGCCTTACAGATACTTAAACAAATTCATCCCCTGTATTTGCATGAACGACTGCTGCGCCCCCTGCAGCGCCGTCTGCCGCTGGTAGTACTCGGTAATCGCCTTCGCGTAATCCAGATCCTGCAGCCCCGACAGCGTCTGCGCATACGTCAGGTCACGATTGGATCCCACGTCGTCCAGCGCATCCAGTTCATTCATGCGCGAACCCACCGATGCCCGCACGGTCAGCACGTTGTCGAGCGAGTTGGAGAACTGGCGCGTGGCGGTGGAGATGACGTTGCCGAGATGGGCCCGATCGCTGCTGTCGGGCGTGGGCTGGCGCAGCGTGTCGATCACGGTCTGCAGGTTGGCGAACATGTCGGTGCCGGCCTCGCTGGCGGGAGCCATGGTCATGGTGTCGCCGTCCTTGGGATCGCCGGTCACGTTGAAGCTGACGCCGGCGACGTCGATATGGGCTGGCGACGTGTAGGCTACGGGCCCCTTCACGACCGGCGCGGGGGTCGTGCCTGCCGACAGGTTGGTGATGGTGTACTCCATCTGGCCGCTGGCATTGGTCGCAAACTTGACCTCCATCGAGAGCCCGTAGTCGGGATCGCTCGGGTTCGTGGTCGACACCGTGCCGAACGTGGCGCTGCCGGTGTTGTTGGCATTGCCCTTGACGACATAGCCGGCGCCGCCGGTCACGCTCATGAACACTTCGCGCCCGGTGTTGCCGGCGGGCATCTGGCGCGCCACATCGACCTGCAGCAGTTGCTGGCCGTTGTCGCCGATGTAGGTGCCCGGACCCTTGCTCTGCGTGAACGGCGCGCTGCCGGAGCGGGTGCCGCCGAACAGGTACTGGCCGTTGCCGTCGTCGGAGTTGGCCAGACCCACCAGTTGGTTGTACAGGCCTTCCAGCGCCGTGGCCAGCGAGCCGCGGTCGGCATCGCTCATGGTGCCGTTGCCGGCCTGCACCAGCAGCGTCTGGATGTTCTGCGTGACGGTGGTCACCGACTGCAGCGCGTTCTCTTCCGCAGCCAGCGCGATATTGGCCTGCTTGCGTGAGGTAGCGTACTGGCCGTTGACGGCCTGGGCCTGGCTCACGCCCAGCGCGCGGGTGGCGCCGACGGGGTCGTCGGACGGCGTCAGGATGCTGCGGCCGGTGCCGAGCTGCTGCTGGATATGCAGCAGCGAGCCCTGCTGGTAGTTCATCGAAGCCAGGCCTTGCTGGTACAGGGTGGAGCTTGCAACGCGCATATTGGTTACCTCTTCTGACTCTGCTGACGCTGGTGGGTGCCGCCGCTTACCTGCCGATGCCGATGATGGTGTCGAACAGCGTGCCGGCCGTCTGGATCACCCGGGCGTTGGCCTGGTACAGCTGCTGGAAGCGCAGCATCGACACGGTCTCCTCGTCCATGTTGACGCCGGACACCGATTGCTGCGCGGTCTTGATCTGGGTGGTGATGCTGTCCTGCGAGGCAGAGGCGATCTTGACCGACTTGGCACGCGTGCCGACGTCGTTGACCAGCTGGGCATAGCCCTCGCTGAAGCTGGACACGCCACCGATGGTCTTGGCGTTCTGCAGCTTGGCAAGCGCCAGCATGTTGCCGTTGTCCTTGACCGCGCCGGCGTTGCTGCTCAGCGTGAAGGTGTCGCCCGTCGCGGGCGTGCCGCCGAAGCTGAAGGTCAGGCCGTTGAGGGTGTAGTCGGTATTGCTGCCGTTGGGCACGGGCGTTGGCTGGGTCGCGAGTGGTCCGTTGGCATCGCTGAAGACATAGTTGGCTCCGTCGAACCTGGCGGTGATCGTGCCGGACAGCAGTGAATAGCCGGGCGCGACCTTGCCCAGGCTGGCCGTTCCGTTGCCCTTGTTCGATGCCGCCGCGTCGGCGCGAGCCGGCGATGCCGCGGCGATCCTGGCCGGGTCGCTGATCGCCATGTCGAAGCCGGTGGCGGCATTGCGCGTGGGCTGGATCGTGAACGAATCGTTGGTGCCCATCGCCGCGTTGATCTCGACGGTAAAGCCGTCGGCGCTGAACTGCAGCGGGTAGCTGGCGCCGCCGGCGGGCACCGGCGTGACCACCTGCTGGTTGTCGGAGAGGCGCGTCAGCGTGTAGTTGGTACCGTCGAACTGCAGCTTGTAGTCGCTGGTGGTCAGGGCCGAGGCATTGTCGATCCTGGCCGTTGCCACCGTGGTCTTCACGGTGTTGTTGGCGTTGGGGATCGAGGTCGCGCTACCCAGTTCAAACATGTCGGTGCCAATGGCGCCGTTCAGGTCGATGCCCAGCTTGTGCTGCGCATTGAAGCTCTGGCCGATCGCCAGCGACAGCCGGCCAATGGCACTCTGCGCCGCGTCCAGGGATTCGGTGCGGAACTGCAGCAGGCCGCCCAGCGAACCGCCGGTGATCGCGCCCGGCTCGCTCTCGAACACGTTGCCGTTGGGCAGGGTGTAGGCCACCACGGTGCGGTTGGGATCGGCCGCCGAGGCAACCGCCTTCAGCTCGTACGCATCATTGCCCATCACCAGCGGCTGGCCGTTGCCGACGAAGACGTTGTAGGTGCCGCTGTCCTGCACCACCACCTTGGCGCCGACCAGCTTGGTCAGCTCGGCCACGGCCTGGTCGCGCTGGTCGAGCAGGTCGTTGGGCGGCTGGCCGCCGGAGGCAGCCTTCAGGCGGGTGATTTCCTGGTTCAGGTTGGCAATCTGCTTGGTATATGCGTTGACCTGCGTGACGGCGGTGCCGACCTGCTCGTTGACGCCCGATTGCAGCTGCTTGAAGTAGTTGCTGGCCGAGCGCACCTGCCCCACCAGCGCCTGTCCCGCCGACAGCATTCCCTGGCGCGCTGCCGGATCGGCCGGTGTGTCGGCCACGGCCTGCACCGCCGCGAAGAACTTCTGCATCAGCGGCGCCAGGCCGCCCTTCTGGTCGGCGAGCAGGTTGTCGATCTGGGCGATCTGGTCCGAGTACGCCGCCAGCGATGCGCTGGCCGAGGTGGCGCCGCGCAGCTGGCCGGTCAGGAACTCGTCATAGACGCGGATCACCGTGGTGGTGTTGGAGCCGAAGCCATAGAAACCCTGGCTGGTGTACTGACCGCCGGCCGAGGCCACGATGGTGTTCTGGCGCGAATAGCCTTCGGTCGCCGAATTGGCAAAGTTGTGGCCGGTCGTCGTCAGCGCGTTCTGCGCGGTGTTCAGGCCGGAAAGACCAATACTGAAGAGAGACATTGTGCTCTGACCCCGGATTGATGGGACTGCCGCGGCAAGGGCCGGCGGTGGTGGATGTGGAAGTTATCGGCTGGTTGGGGCGGGACTTTAGGTGTGGAAGTGGCGCTTTCCAGATCCCGGCTGGTTTGCTCCCCTCTCCCGCGTGCGGGAGAGAGGAGCCGCGTTCATACGGTGTCAGCTACGGCCGGCGCCAGTGCAACACCCCTGCCCTCAGGCCGCCACCTTCTTCATGATCTTCACCAGCTTGTGCCCGTACGCCGGATCGGTGGCATAGCCCGCACGCTGCAGGCCATGCGCCGCCTCTTCAGCGGACGCCGCGCTGACCACGCCCGCATAGCGCGGGTTGTTGGTCAGCAGGCGGGCATAGTCGGCACAGGCCTCGTCATACGAGCCATAGGCACGGAACTTCGCCCGCACCTTCTGCGGCTGCCCGTCGACATACTCCGTGGTGGTGATCTCGGCCACGCGCCCCTTCCAGCTGGCGCCGGCCTTGATGCCGAAGACGTTGAAGGTGGTGGAGCCGTCGGCGTGCGTGATCTCGCGCTGGCCCCAGCCTGATTCCAGCGCGGCCTGCCCTACGATCAGCCGCGCCGGCACGCCGCTGGCGCGCGCGGCGGCTTCCGCGGGTCCGGCCATGCGGGCGACAAAGGCGCTGACGTGGGCCGGCGCGTCGTCCGGCAGCCTGCCAAGCCGGTCGTCACCCTGGCCGCGATCCGCATAGGATTGCGGCTGATACTGGCGCAGCCCTGCGGTGGGATTCCAGTTCTGCCCCGGCACGATGGTGCCGATGGCAGGCAGGTCGGCCAGCTCGCCGGCGTCGGCAGGCATGGCACCCGCGCCGCGGCTGTCAAGCAGCCTTGCCATCTCGGCATCCGCGGCCTTGCCTGATTCGGCCGGGCTCATGGCATTCATGCCGGCCGGCATCGGCGTGCCGGTGGCGCGCGCCAGCTGGCGCACCATCACATCGGCCAGGCCAATGCCGCGCGACGACATCTGCTGCGCCAGCTGCTGGTCCATCATCGACATATAGAGCTTGCTCTGCTCATTGTCGAACAGGCCATCCTGCGGCGTGGCATCGCGCATGCTCTTGAGCACCATCTGCGTGAACACCGCCTCGAACTGCTTGGCGACTGCCTGCAGCGTATTGGCGTCGGCGCCGCCGCGCGCGCTGTGCTTGAGCGCCTCGAAACCCTGTGTGTCCAGCGCGAAGCGCTGCGTCAGCTCTGCCGCCTGCGGGGGTCGTGCCGTGTTCATGGTCAGATGACTTCCAGCTCGGCACGCAGCGCCCCGGCCGCGCGCATGGCCTCCAGGATGGTCTGCAGGTCGGCCGGAGTCGCACCCAGCGCGTTCAGCCCCTTGACCACGGCGGCCAGCGAGGCACCCGCCTTGACGATCTGCAGCGAGCCGCCCTGCTGCTTCATGTCGATCTGCGACACCGGCGCCACCACTGTCTGGCCGCCGCTGAACGGCGCGGGCTGGCTGATCACCGGTTGCGTGTTGATCACCACCGACAGGTTGCCATGCGCCACCGCGCAGTCTTCCACGGTCACGGCCTGGTTCATCACGATGGAGCCGGTGCGGGCGTTCAGGATCACCTTGGCCGCGGCCTTGGCCGGGGTCACGTCGATATTCTCGATGCGGGCCAGGAAGCCCACGCGCGCAGCCGCCGAGGCCGGCGCACGCACCTGCACCACGCGGCCATCCAGCGCCGCGGCAACGCCGCCGCCCATGGAGCGGTTGATGGCCTCCACCACGCGCTCGGCGGTGCCGAAATCGGTGTCCTTCAGTTCCAGGTTGAGTACGCCGCCATCCGGCTGGAACGGCGCCACCGCGCGCTCGACGATCGCGCCGTTGGCGATGCGCCCCACCGCCAGCTGATTGATCTGCACCTTGCTGCCGTTGGCTGACGCGCCCGCGCCGCCCACCAGCATATTGCCCTGGGCGATGGCATAGACCTGGCCGTCGGCGCCCTTGAGCGGGGTCATCAGCAGCGTGCCGCCACGCAGGCTCTTGGCATTGCCCATCGACGACACCACGATGTCCAGCTGGCTGCCGGGCTGCGCGAACGCGGGCAGCGAGGCGGTCACCATCACCGCCGCCACGTTCTTGAGCTGCATGTTCTTGCCGGCCGGCAGCGTGATCCCCAGCTGCGAGAGCATGTTGGTCAGGCTCTGCGTGGTGAACGGCGTCTGCATGGTCTGGTCGCCGGTGTTGTCCAGGCCGACCACCAGGCCGTAGCCCACCAGCGGGTTCTCGCGCACGCCCTGGAACGTGGCCAGGTTCTTCAGGCGCTCGGCCTTGGCGACGCTGGCAAAGGCGCCAAAGGCCACGCCCAGCGCCAGGCTGATCACGCTCAGGCGCAGCAGGCGGGACAGGAAACGGGCGAGCATCGGAGCAGACATGGCGCGGTCAGAACGGAGAAACATTGAGGAAGAAGCGCTGCAGCCAGCCCATGTTCTGCGCTTCGTCGATCACGCCCTTGGCGGTGTATTCGATGCGCGCATCGGCCACCTGGGTTGAGGGCACGGCGTTGTCGCCGGTGATCGTGCGCGGGTTGACCACGCCGGAGAAACGGATGAACTCGGCACCCTGGTTGATGGCCATCTGCTTTTCGCCGGAGACCACCAGGTTGCCGTTGGCCAGCACCTCAAGCACGGTGACGGTGATGGTGCCGTTGAAGGTGTTGGCCGCGCTGGCGCCGCCGCTGGCCTTGAGCGTGTTGGCGCCATTGATGCTGGCGTTCGAGCTGCTGCTGAACAGCCCGGCCAGCGCCTTGGGCACGGCGTCGAATGCCAGCGACGTGTTGCCGTTGCGGCTGGCGTTGGTGCCCGAGTTCTTGCTGGCGTTGACGTTCTCGGTGATGACGATCGTCAGGATGTCGCCGACATTGCGCGGACGGCGATCCTCGAACAGCGGGTTGCCGGCATACGAGGACGCGAAGATCGAACCGGTGGCCGGACCCATCGGCCGCGGCTCTGCGCGCGCGGTGGTGGGCAGTTGCACCAGCGGCTCGCGCGGCATCAGCGCGCAGCCGCCGCTGGCCAGCATTGCCACGCCGGCCAGGCAAACCAGCGCATGCGCGCCCAGGCGGGAAAGCAAGGTGGCCATGTTCACACCAGTCAACCCAGTTGCGACAGGCGCTGCAGCATCTGGTCGGATGCCTGCACGGCCTTGCTGTTGATCTCATACGCGCGCTGCGTCTGGATCATGCTGACCAGCTCTTCCACCACGTTCACGTTGGACGCTTCCACGTAGTTCTGCTGCACCACGCCAGCGCCGTTCAGGCCCGGTACGGTGGTGTTGGGCGCGCCCGAGGCATCGGTCTGCACGTACAGGTTCTCGCCCATGCTTTCCAGGCCGGCCGGGTTCATGAAGGTGGCCAGCTGCAGCTGCCCCACCTGCACGTTGGCGCTGGAGCCCGGCTGCGTCACCGACACGGTACCGTCGCGCGCGATGGTCATCGACAGCGTGTTGGCCGGGATAGTGATGGCAGGCTGGATCACGAAGCCGCTGGAGGTCACCAGCTGGCCGTTCTGGTCCACCTGGAACGATCCGTCGCGCGTGTACGCGGTGGTGCCGTCGGGCAGTGCCACCTGGAAGAAGCCCTGGCCCAGGATGGCCACGTCCTTGGCATTGCCGGTCTGCTGCGGGTTGCCCTGGGTGTGGATGCGCTCGGTGGCCACGGGGCGCACGCCGGTGCCCAGCTGCATGCCGGAAGGCAGCGTGGTCTGGTCCGATGACAGCGCGCCGGGCTGGCGGATGGTCTGGTACATCAGTTCCTCGAACACCGCGCGGCCGCGCTTGAAGCCGTTGGTCGACACGTTGGCCAGGTTGTTCGAGATCACGTCCATCTGCGTCTGCTGCGCATCGAGGCCGGTCTTGGCAATCCAGAGAGAGCGGATCATGGGGGTCCTTGCGTTGGTGCTGGCACGGCGCGCCGTGCCGGTCAGTCATTCAGGTCAGTTGGTCGAGAGCAGCTGGTTGGCGCGCTGCTCGTTGCCGTCGGCGCCCTGGATCATCTTCATCTGCATCTCGAAGCGGCGGGCATTGGCGATCATCTCGACCATGGCCTCGGTCGGGTTGACGTTGCTGCCTTCCAGCGCGCCCGAGATCACGCGCACGGTGGGATCGGCCTCCAGCGGCTGCGCGCCGGGGCGCAGGCGGAACAGGCCGTCGTCGCCGCGCGCGATGGCATCGTTGGGCGGGTTGACCACGCGCAGCCGGCCCACCTGCGCCAGGCCGGCAGAGGCTTCGCCGGGGCCGCGCGCGGTGATGGTGCCGTCGGTGCCGATGGTTACCTGCGAGCCCGGCGGCACCGCCAGCGGACCGCCGTCGCCCATCACCGGCAGGCCGGAGATGGTCTGCACCTGGCCGTCCTGCGCCACCTGCAGCGCGCCGGCACGGGTATAGGCTTCGCTGCCATCCAGTGCCTGCACCACCAGCCAGCCATTGCCCTGCAGCGCCACATCGAGCGTGCGGCCGGTGTAGGTCAGCGGGCCGGCGCGCATGTCCGCACCGGGAGTCGAGGCCAGCGCAAAGGCGCGCGTGCCCGCCTCCGGCCCGACCACCGGCACCGCGCGATACAGGTTGACCTGCGCGCGGAAGGCCGGCGTGGAGACGTTGGCGAGGTTGTTCGATACCGCCGCTTGCTGGTCGAGTATCTGCTTGGCGCCCGACAGGGCGGTGTAGATCATGCGGTCCATGGCGGCGGCTCAGCTCAGCGTGGCGGTCACAGGTTGACCAGGGTCTGCATGACCGTGTCCTGCGCCTTGATGGTCTGCGCATTGGCCTGGTAGTTGCGCTGCGCAACGATCAGGTTGACCAGCTGGCCGGACAGATCCACGTTGGAAGCTTCCACCGCATTGGAGCGCAGCGTGCCCATGCTGCCGCCGGCCACGCCGACCAGCGCCTGGCCGGAGGCACCGGTGGCCGACCACACGTTGTCACCTTCCGGCTTCAGGCCTTCGACGTTGCCGAATGCGGCCATCACGATCTGGCCGAGCGGCTTGGTCTGCTCGTTGGAATAGTTGCCGGTGATGGTGCCGTCGCCATTGACCGAGAAGCCCAGCAGGCTGCCCGAGGTGTAGCCGTTCTGGCTGAGCTGCTTGACGTCGTTGTCGGCGCCGAACTGGGTGGTGCCGGTCAGGTCCAGCTTCATCGCCATGGCCTGCGCGCCGTTGACGGCCGGCTGGGTCAGGGTGACGGCGCCGGCCGCGGGCGACTGCAGAGCGCCCGCGTTGTCGAACGCGAGCGTGACCGGTGCGCCGCCGACCGCGTTGCCGTTGACGTCGGTCACGTACATCCGCCAGTCGGTGCCACCAGCGACGGTCGGGGCGCCTGCCGACTTGGCGAAGTACGCCATCAGCTGCTGCTTGTTGCCCAGCGAGTCATAGACGTTGATCGCCGTGCTGTAGTTGAACATATTGCTGGTCGGCGGCGAGCCGGCCGCACTGGCGAAGGCCTGCGTCGGCACAGTAGCGCGCGAATCCAGCTGGAACTTGGCGGTGATGCTGCTGGTGGCGCGGGGCTCCATCTGGGCGTTGCTGATGACCAGCGGCTGCGGCTGCACGCCTGCGCCGCCAGCCACGCCTGCCGGATAGCCGGTCACTTGCAGGCCCTGCATATTGGTGATGCGGCCGTCTTCCTGGCGCTGGAACTGGCCATTGCGCGAGTAGTAGACCGCGCCTTCCGGGCTGGTCAGGCGGAAAAAACCATTGCCGTTAGTGATGGCCACATCCAGCGAGCGGCCGGAGGCCTCGATATTGCCCTGGTTGAACGACTGGACCACGGAGTTCACGCGCACGCCCAGGCCGATCTTGGTGCCCGCGTAGATGTCGGCAAACTGCGCTGCCGATTGCTTGTAGCCAACCGTGTTGGCATTGGCGATGTTGTTGCCAATCACGTCCAGATTGGACGCGGCGGCGTTCAGGCCGCTTACCCCTTGACCGAAACCCATGATTGCTTCCTTTTGACTAGGCTGTCGTTGAAGCCGGCCGGCGCCTGTGCGCTGCCGGCACCTGCGTACTAGAGAATGCGGCGCACGTCGTCGACGTTCGCGGTCTGTCCGTCGCCCAGGTCCACCAGCACGCCGCTGGCGTCGCCGCTGATGCTCTGGACCTTGCCGTAGACCAGCGCCACCGGCTGCACCGAGGTGCCGTTGGCGGTGGCGGTCACCTTGAAGGTGTAGTCGCCGTCGGCCACGGCCGCGCCGGCGTTGTTCTTGCCGTCCCATGCGACGTTGTGCACGCCCGCGGTCTGCCCTTTCATGTCAATGGTGCGCACCACGTTGCCGTCCTTGTCGAGCACGTCGACGGTGACCGCATCCGCGGTCGACGGCAGGTCCAGGCCGAACTTGCCCGGCACGCCGCCTGCCACCGACACCTGCTTGCCCGGCACCATCACGGTATGGCCGATCAGCGCTGCGGAGTCCATGGCGCGGCTGGCGCTGACCTGCGACAGCAACTGCGACAGCGTGGCGTTCATGGTCTGCATGCCGCTGACCGTGCTGATCTGCGCCAGCTGCGAGGTCAGCTGCGCGTTGTCCATCGGATTGAGCGGGTCCTGGTTGTTCATCTGCGTGACGAGCATGGTCAGGAAGTTGTTCTGCAGCTCGGACGCGCTGGCGCTGCCGCTCTTGAGGGCGTCGTTGATGCCCTGGGTGTTGCTGCCTACCGCGGAGGTGGTTGTCATGTCGGTTCGTTGTCTGCGTGCTGGTGGAGGCGTTGCCGATACAGGCCGGGGCTTGTCACTGGCCGATCGTCAGCGTCTTGAGCATCATGTTCTTGGCGGTGTTGAGCACTTCCACATTGGCCTGGTAGGAGCGCGAGGCCGAGATCATGTTGACCATCTCTTCCACCGGATTGACGTTGGGCATCACCACGTAGCCCTGGGCATTGGCCATGGGGTGCGTGGGGTTGTGCACCATGCGCGGCGGCGACGGGTCTTCCGACACGCCTCGCACCTGCACGCCGCCGATGTCCGTCTGCCCCGGCGTGGGCGCCATGCCAAACACGACCTGCTTGGCGCGATAGGCCTGGCCGTCGGGGCTGACCACGCTGTCGGCATTGGCCAGGTTGGAAGCGGTCACGTTCATGCGCTGCGACTGCGCGGCCATGGCCGAGCCCGCGACGTCGAAGATGTTCATTGCCGGCATGCGCTCTCTCCCTTACTGCTCGATTTATTGCTGGATCGCGGCCAGCATGGTCTTGATCTTGGAATTCATCACCGTCAGGCCGGACTCGAAGTGCACGGCGTTGTCGGCGAAGGCCACGCGCTCGGCATCCATTTCCACGGTGTTGCCGTCGACGCTGGACTGCAGCGGGATGCGGTAGGCCAGGTCGAATTCCTCGCGCCCCGGGGCCTGCGCGGGCAGATGGCGCACCGAGGTGGTGGACAGCGACATGCCTTCATTGCGGTGGCCGCGTTCGACGCTCTGCGCCAGCGTGCTGGAGAAATCAAAATCGCGCGCCTTGTAGCCGGGCGTGTCCGCGTGCGCGATGTTGGAGGCAATCACCGACTGCCGCTGGTTGCGCAGGCTCAGCGCTTCCTGCTGGAAACGTAGTGCCGCGTCGAGTCTGTCAATCATCCTGGCATCTCCCTGCTCACATGAACGGAGCGAACGACCTTCTTCAGGGTTGCCATCTTAGGCGGCGACCTGTCACGCCAATCGGATGAATAAGGACGGGAAATCCATGCATTTCGGCCCGCCCTCGCGCGAGGGGCTGCCTACAATGGGACCCCGATGACAGATGTAGACGGGGCGCGCAGCCAGTCACGGGGCCGGGCGCCAGGCATGCCGTGCATGCCGTGCCGTCCTTGCCGGGAAGTCCAGATGAAACAGAATCGCCGCAACGCCCGCAGCCTGGCGCAAGCCCTGCTGGCGGCCTGCCTGCTTGGCCCGGCCGCCGCCGGTGCCGCGCCCGCGCAGGTCATGCCCGTCGCCATGCAGGCGCCGGCCGCGCACGGGCAGCAGCAGGCCGCTCATGCAGGCAATCCCGCTGCCAGCCCCTTTGCCGAAGACCCCGCGCGCGTTGCCGTGGAACGCTTCCTGCTGCAGCAGACCGCCGGCCTGCCGGGCAAGGTCAGCGTGCAGGTGGCACCGCCTTCGGGTGGGCGCGCGCCGGATTGCCTTGCGCCCGACCCGTTCCTGCCCGCCGGCACGTCGCCGTGGGGCCGCGTCTCCGTCGGCGTGCGCTGCGGCGGTGAGCGGCCGTGGGTGCGCTACATGCAGGCGCGCGTGGCGGTGCTGACCGATTACTACGTCGCCGCGCGCGCGCTGGGCCCGGGCGAGCCGGTCGGCCAGGCCGATATCGAAGTCCGCCAGGGCGACCTGGGCACGCTGCCGCGCGCGGTGATCACCGACCCGGCGCAGCTTGCCGGCGCGCTCACCGCCAACCGTATTGCCGCCGGCTCGCCGATACGCGCCGACCTGCTGCGCAAGGCCATCGCCGTGCGCCAGGGCCAGACCGTCACCGTGGCCGTGGAAGGCGATGCCTTCCAGATCACCAGCGAAGGCAAGGTGCTGGCCGACGCCGCCACCGGCAACACCGTGCAGGTGCGCCTGCGCAGCGGCCAGGTGGTCAACGGGCTGGTGCGCAGCGGTGACACCGTGGTGCTGCAGTAACCCGCCGAAAGTGCCTTGATCGTGGCCAAAAGACTGGAAACCCGTGGCGGGCGGCATGCGAAAATGCCGCCGAAACCGCCGCGCGGCGAAATCGGGGCGAGCGCCCTAAAGAATTCGCCGGCGCGACCGTAATGCCATAGGAAACCAGCAAGGAACGCCCCGTGAAGATCAACCACACCGCCTCGTCCCGGCCCGCCGACGCCCCCGCGGACGCCGCCGCCGCCCGGCCCCAGGCCGCGCCGGCCAGCGCCGCGGCGCCGTCCGCCGGCCTGAGCGTCAGCCCGCTGGCCGCCCAGGTGCGCGACATCAGCGCCCGCCTGACGCAGCCCGCGGACGACGATATCGACACCGCCAAGGTCGAAGAGATCCGCCAGGCCATCGCCGAGGGCCGGATCAAGATCGACCCGGGCAAGATTGCCGACGGCCTGCTCGCGACCCTGCGCGAGCTTGGCCAGGCCGAACCGCGATAGCCCAAATGAACCAGAGCCTGATCCAGTCCCTGCAGCGCGAAACCGAAGGCATCCAGGCCTTCGGCCAACTCCTCGCCGAAGAGCGCGACGCCCTCAAGCGGGGCGACTTCCAGTCCCTGAGCGGACTGCTGACGCGCAAGGTTGAACTGGGCCAGGCCCTGTCCCGCCAGCTCAAGGCCCGCGAAGCCCAGATGGGCGCGCTGGGCCTGCGCGCCGGCCCCGAAGGCCAGCTGCTCGGCCGCCAGGTCGACCCGGCGGTGGCCGATGCCTGGCGCGGGCTGATCTTTGCGGCCCGCACCGCGCGTGACGCCAATGCGCTCAACGGGGCGGTTGTGGACGCCCACCTCGATTTCACCCGTGAAGCCATCCAGGCGCTGCGCCAGCATAGTGGCGGGGATGCGGGGTTGTATGGGAAGGATGGGAAGGCGGCGGCTGGGGTGGGTGGGGTGAGCCTGGCGGCGGGTTGAGGGGATCGCCAGATGTTCCGTTCTTTCGTCACTTATTCAGAAGTGACGAAAGAACGGAACATTCACTCCTACCGAAACCCCACCACCACCTCATTACTCCGCCCCTGAAGCACCGGCACCAGGCTCCCCTGCCCCGGCACCCGGAACGCAAATACAAAGCCCTTGGTGGCATCATCCCCGAAGAACGCATCGGTCTTCCCTTCCGCCTGCGGCAGCAGCACGCAGCGCTGGGCATTGCAGAGATAGGCTTGCAGTTCCAGCGGTGGGGTCTTGGCGAAGCTGTAGCGCCAGCGCACCGAGGTGATGACCCCTTCTGACTGCGGCAAGACGCCGGTGGGCAGGATCGGCGGCGACACCGCGCGCTGTCCGCGGCAGTGGAGTGCCGGCCCGTTGACCGATCCGGTCCAGGCATGGCGGGTGCCGCCCTCAATGGCGGCCCAGGCGCAGGCCGATACGGCAGCCAGCAGCCAGCAAGCGCCGCGCGCGGCGCGGCCCAGCGCCTGCATCACAGCAAGCCGCGCAACTGGTTGCGCAGCCGCGTGATCGCCTGGCCGCGGATCTGGCACACGCGCGACTCGGTCACATCGAGCACCGCGCCGATCTCGCGCAGGTTCAGTTCCTGGTCATAGCACAGCGACAGCACCAGCTTCTCGCGCTCCGGCAGCCGGTCGATGGCGCGGATCAGCGCCTCGCGCATGCCGCTTTCCATCAGCACGGTCAGCGGGTTGCCGTCATCGCTGCCGCCAAGGTGCCGGTCCAGGAAGTCTTCTTCGCCGGAGCGCTCGAAATCCTCGTAGTGCAGCAGCTGGCAGCCATAGACCTCATTGAGCAGCAACTGGTATTCGTCCAGCGCCATCTCCATGGCCTCGGCCACTTCGGAGTCGACCGGTGCGCGCCCGAGCTTCTGCTCCAGCCCGCGCTGCGTGCGCTCGATGCGCCGGGTGAACTGGCGCAGGCTGCGCGACTGCCAGTCGTTGGCGCGCACCTCGTCAAGCATGGCGCCGCGGATACGCTGGCTGGCATAGGTTTCGAAGCGCGCGCCGTGGGTGTCTTCATAACGCTTGGCGGCATCCAGCAGGCCGATCATGCCGGCCTGGATCAGGTCGTCGATCTGCACGCTGGCAGGCAGCCTGGCGGCCAGTTGCAGGGCGATGCGGCGCACCAGCTGTGCATGCGCCTTGACCACATCGGCCTGTTCGAGCTTTCCCTGGATCGTGTACATGGTGCAATTCTCGTGAATGCTGGATTGCTGGACCGCCGCAACGTGCGGCGGGGGCTGGCTCAGGGTCTGGTTCGGTTGGATGGCATGGCTGGCAGGCTCAGGCCATTGCGGCTGCGGGCGCGGGGGCGGACGTGTCCGCGCGCAGCGGCCAGGCGCCGATGCTGCCGGCGGTGCGGCGCAGCGCGGTGGTGGCCGGCGCCGCCGGAAACGCCTCGACCACGCAGCGCCCCAGTTGCACGCCGCGCGCCACCAGCGGGTCCGACGGCAGCCAGCCCGCGCACAGCGCCTCGACGCCCAGGTACTGGCTGGCCGTGCGCGCCAGGTTGCGCAGGATCGCCTGCACCGTAGCCTCGCTCGCCGCCATGTTGACGATCAGGTGGAACTGGCGCCAGGCATACAAGTGGTGCAGGCGCTTGATGCAGGCATAGGCGGCGGTGATCGACGCCAGCTCAGGCCGCATCACGATCAGCACATTGTGTGCGCTGCCCGCTAGCGCCGACAGCGCGCCGTCGGCATCGACGCAGGCATCCACCAGCACGCTGCGGAAACCGCTCGCAGCAGCAGCCGGCAAGGCGCTGCCCGGCACAGGCCGGCCAGCCTGCAGCACCGACAGCACGCCACCGGGACCGGTGCCTGCCGCAGCGTCCAGCGGCAGTCGGCCTGCGCTGACATCGGCCAGGGTGCCGGCGGGCCTGGCGCCGGACAGCCGCGTGGCGCGCGCCGCGGCGGCGTCTTCGTCGACCAGCAGCACGCGTTCGCCCTGCATGGCCAGCGCGTGCGACAAGCCCAGCGCCACGGTGGTGGCGCCGGCACCGCGTTCGCTGGCGACCACGGCGATGCGGCGCGTCGTGCGCGGCGCCAGCATCCGGCGCAGGCTCTCGGCCTGGTCCATGGCGAGGGCGCTCACTGCAGCACCTCCATCGTTTCAGCGGACACGGCGCTGCCGCGGCCCGGATAGTTTTCCAGCACGTCGAGCAATGCCAGCATGCGGCCCATGCCTTCATTGAGCACCGTGCCCGGCACCGGCACGCCCTGGCGCACGGTGCGGCCAGCCAGGCGCGCGAGGAAGGCGGGCGCGGCCGCGGTCGGCGCGTGTTCCAGGCGCAGCACGGACAGGCCCAGCTGCAACGCGGCCAGCGCGGCGCCGGCGGCGTGGCCGTTTTCGGCGTCCTGGGCGAAGTGGTCGATGGCGTGGCGCAGCGTGCGCAGGCGCGCATCGGCTGCGTCGGTCCACAGGGCCCAGCGCGCTACCTGTGCGGCGTCCTGCGCCAGCGCCGGATCGCACAGCAGGTAGCGGGTATCCAGCAGTTCGCCGGTGGCGCGGTCGGCCAGGCGTGCCACCACCAGGCAGGCATCGATGCCGCCTTCGGGCGTGCCCTTGCCACGCGCCGGGCTGTCCGGCACGCGCACTTCGGCGCTGGCCAGCCAGCGCACGGCTTCACGCTCGCGCACGGTGTCCTCGCCCACGGCGTGGAAGGTCAGCGTGTCGGCCAGCGCATCGAGCTTCCAGGCGGCGCCGGCGCTGACCACGCGCGCGGTCTTGCGCGCGCCGGCCACCCAGCGCTCGCCGGCCTGCTGCCAGCGTGCCAGCGTGGCGGCGGTCGGCACGGCATCGATCAGGTTGACCACCTTGCGCGCGGCGCTCATGGCGGCGCGCAGGCTGGCGGCATCGGTCTCGGCCTCGCCCAACGGCTGGCCGGCACGGCCGGTCGGGGTCACAGTGGCGGCCAGCGGCATGCCGTCGCGGTCGGCGAGCCACAGCGTGTGCTGCATCGGCTGCGGCGTGCGGCGGCCGGGCACGGCCACTTGCAGCGTGGCGGCGCAGGCCAGCACGTACTGCTCGCACTGGCGGGTCACGTCGCGGCAGACCGCTTCGCGCACCTGCTGCGACATCGCGCGCAGGGCCGGGGCGCCGGCGCTGCGCTGTTGCCACAGCGAGCGGGCCAGGTCGAGGCCCAGGCCCGCGCCATTGAGTTCCGCCACGCACTGGCTCAGCGCGTCGGCGCTGTCGGTCAGCGAGCGCAGCACCTCGTCGGCGCCGCCACGCGCGGGCGCCTCGTCGTCGGTGCCGGCGCTGCGCCGGCGTGCGGCGTCGGCATCGGCAAACACCGAACCGCGGCGCGGCGTCAGGAAGGCGCGCTCCACCAGCGCGGTGCTGTTGGCCAGCTCAAGGTGCTCGGGCACGCGCTGTCCGGTAGAGGCGTAGAACACCGGCAGGCGGTGGCGGATCACCACGTCCAGCACCGAGCCCAGGTGGGTGGCTTCGTCCAGCTTGCTGATGATGCAGCCGTCGATGCCGCCGCCATCGGGCGCGGCGTCATGGCGGTAGGCATGCACCACTTCATTGAGGGTATCGCCGTGGCTGGCACCATTGAGCAGCAGCACGCGCTGCACCGGCGCCGGCACGCCGGCCAGCATCGCGATTTGTTCCGACAGGCTGCGGTCGCGCTGGCTCATGCCGACGGTGTCGATGATCACCAGGTGCTTGTCCTTCATCGCCGCCAGCGCGAAGCGCAGGTCGGCGGCATCCTTTACCGCATGCACCGGCACGCCCAGGATGTCGCCGTAGATGCGCAGTTGCTCGTGCGCGCCGATACGGAAGCTGTCGGTGGTCAGCAGCGCCAGCTTGTCGGCGCCGTGGCGCAGCACGAAGCGCGCCGCCAGCTTGGCCGTGGTGGTGGTCTTGCCTACGCCGGTGGGACCCACCAGTGCCAGCACGCCGCCTTGCGCGAACAGGCTGTCCTCATCGCCCAGCACCGGCAGCTTGCTTGCCAGTTCGGTGCGGATCCAGCCCATGGCCGCGGGGCGGTCGTAGCCCAGCGGCAGCCGCGCCAGCAGCGTGCGCGCCAGTTGCCCGGAGAAGCCGGCGCCGACCATCCATTCAAACAGGGATTCGCGCAGCGGGTCGCTGGCGGCCACGCCGTGCGCTGCCGCGCTTGGAACCGCGCTTGGGGCAGGGCTGATCCCGGCCAGCTGGCGCTCCAGCATCGCGCGCATCGATTGCAGCTCGCCGCGCAGGTCGCCGATAGCGGCGGGCTCGACCACCGGCGCGGGTGGCACGTAGACCTGCGCGGTGGCCTGCACGCTGCCCAGATCCGTATCGCGCATGGCGACGATCTCCACGCCGCCCTCGACGGTGCGGTTGGACAGCACCACGGCGTCCGGACCCATGGCTTCGCGCACCTGGCGCATGGCTTCGCGGCCGTTGGCCGCGACAAACTTGGCTACGCTCATCGTTGACTCCTCACGCGCCGATCATGGCGGTGATGCGGATATTGCGGTTGTCTGGGACTTCGGCATGCGACAGCACCCTCAGCTGCGGCATGGTGCGCCGCAGGAAGCGCGCCATCAGCGGGCGCAGCTGCGACGGCACCAGCAGCACAGGGTCCATGCCCATCTGCTCCTGGCGCGTGACCGCGCCCTGGGTCTGCTGCAGCAGCGCGTCGGCCAGGCCCGGCTCGATTCCGCCGCCATTGGTCAGCGCCTGCGACAGCACGCGCTCCAGGCCGGCATCGAGGCCGATCACCTGCAGATCGGCATTGTTCGGGAACAGCTGCTGCGTGATGGCGCGGCCCAGCGCCACACGCACCATCGCGGTCAGCTCGTTCGGGTCGCTGATCTTGGGCGCGTGCTCGGCCACCACATCCAGGATGGTGCGCATGTCGCGGATGGGCACGCCTTCGTCCAGCAGGTTCTGCAGGATCTTCTGCAGCGCGGTCAGCGAGATGGTCTTCGGCACCAGGTCTTCGGTCAGCTTGGGCGAGTCCTTGGCGATGCGGTCCAGCAGCGCCTGCACCTCCTGGCGGCCCAGCAGCTCGGCGGCGTGCATGTGGATCAGGTGGTTCAGGTGCGTGGCCACCACGGTGCTGGCATCGACCACCGTATAGCCAAAGGACTGGGCCTGCTCCTTGATGCCCGCATCGATCCACACCGCCGGCAGGCCGAAGGCCGGATCGCGCGTGGCCGCGCCCGGCAGCGTGCCGCTGACCTGGCCGGGGTTGATCGCCATCCACTGGCCCGGCATGGCTTCGCCGCGGCCGATCTCCACGCCCTTGAGCGTGATGCGGTAAGCGTTGGGCTTGAGTTCGAGGTTATCGCGGATATGCACCACCGGCACCAGGAAGCCGATCTCCTGCGCCACCTTCTTGCGGATGCTCTTGATGCGGCCCAGCAGCTCGCCGTCCTGCGCGCGGTCCACCAGCGTGATCAGGCGGTAGCCCACTTCCATGCCGAGCGGGTCGACCAGCGTGACATCGTCCCAGCTGGCTTCGGTCGATTCCTGCGCCACCGCCGGGGTGCGCTCTTCGCGCTGCCTGGTCTGCGCCTGCGTGGCCGCGCGGCGCGCGACGTAGCGGCCCATCCACACCAGCACGCCAGCCAGCAGCAGGAAGGCAAAGTGCGGCATGCCCGGGATGATGCCCATCAGGCCGATGATGCCCGCGGTCAGGTACAGCACGCGCGGGTTGGCAAAGAGCTGGCCGGTGAGCTGCTCGCCCACGTCCTGCTCGTTCGACACGCGCGACACGATCACGCCCGCGGCAGTGGAGATCACCAGCGCCGGGATCTGCGCCACCAGGCCGTCGCCGATGGTCAGCAGCGTGTAGTTGTGCACGGCGGTGCCGAAGTCCAGGTCGTGCTGCACCATGCCCACCACCATGCCGGCGGCGATATTGATGAACATGATCAGCAGGCCCGCCACCGCGTCGCCGCGCACGAACTTGCTGGCACCGTCCATGGCGCCGTAGAAGTCCGATTCCTGCGCCACCTCGGCGCGGCGCTTCTTGGCGGCGGCTTCGTCGATCAGGCCGGCGTTCAGGTCGGCGTCGATCGACATCTGCTTGCCGGGCATCGAATCCAGCATGAAGCGCGCGCCGACTTCGGCGATACGCCCCGCGCCCTTGGTGATCACCATGAAGTTGATCACCACCAGGATGGCGAACACCACTATCCCCACGGCAAAGTTGCCGCCCACCAGGAAGTGCCCGAAGGCCTCCACCACCTTGCCGGCCGCATCCGGACCGGTATGCCCTTCCAGCAGCACCACGCGCGTGGACGCCACGTTCAGCGACAGCCGCAGCAGCGTGGTGAACAGCAGCACCGCCGGGAATGCCGCAAAATCCAGCGGCTTCTGCGTGTACATGCTGACCAGCAGCACCATGATCGCCAGCGCGATATTGAAGGTGAACAGCAGGTCCAGCACAAAGGCCGGCAGCGGCAGGATCATCATCCCCAGGATCATGATGATCAGCAGCGGCCCGGTCATGGCCTTGAGCTGGCCGGCGGAGCGCAGGCCGGGCAGGTTGAACAGGTTGCTCAGAGCGTTCATTCGCGCATTTCCGGTACGGCGAGTTCATCGGGCACCGGCAGGTCCGCGGGCGCCTGCGGCTGCGGGCCCTGCGAGTAGTGCCAGTGCTTCAGTTGATAGACCCAGGCCAGCACTTCAGCCACGGCGGTATAGAGTCCGGCGGGGATTTCCTGGCCCAGCTCCACGTGGCGGTGCAGCGCGCGCGCCAGCGGCGGGGCCGACATCAGCGGCACGCGGTGCTCGGCAGCCAGTGCGCGGATGCGGGCGGCAATATCGCCGGTGCCTTTGGCCACCACGCGCGGCGCGCCCATGCGCCCTTCCTCGTAGCGCAGCGCCACGGCAAAGTGGGTGGGGTTGGTCACCACCACGTCGGCCTTGGGCACCTCGGTCATCATGCGGCGGCGCGCCATGGCGCGCTGCTGCTGGCGGATGCGGTTCTTGATATGGGGGTCGCCCTCGCTCTCCTTGAATTCCTGCTTGACCTCTTCCTTGGTCATGCGCAGCTTCTTGAAGAATTCCCAGTACTGCCACGGCACGTCGATGGCCGCCACCACCAGCAGCGACAGCGACACCACCAGGCAGCAATGCATCACCAGGTCGACCATATGCAGCAGCGCTTCCTGCACCGGCGCATTCATCAGCGCGATGGCCTCAGGCAGGCGCTTCCACAGCACCCAGGCGCCCACGCTGCCTACCAGCAGCGACTTGGCCAGGGCCTTGAGCAGCTCCACCAGCGAATGCGCGGAGAACATCCGGCCTAGCCCCGCCAGCGGCGACAGGCGCGAGAACTGCGGCGCGAACGACTTGGCCGAAAACACCCAGCCACCCAGCAGCAGCGGCGCGGCCAGCGCGGCCACGCCGAACAGCAGCAGCAAGGGCAGGAAGGCGAGCAGGCTGTCCCACACCATCAAGGCAAAGCGCGACAGCATGCGCGACGGATCGAACGCCGTTGCCGGCTCGAAGCGCAGCGCCCCCTGCATCACCTGGTTCAGGCTGCGGCCCAGATGGCCGCCCAGCGTCCACAGGCCGGTCACGCCGGCGATCAGCATGATGAACGTGGCCAGCTCGCGCGAACGCACCACCTGCCCCTCCTCGCGCGCCTTTTCCAGGCGCCGGGGTGAGGCGGGTTCGGTTTTCTCGAGATCGCTTTCTTCGGACATCCACGCTCCGTGCGAAGCGGCAGGCCGCTATTCGTCAGCAGGGATTATCGAAGCGTGGGGGGGTTCCCATTCGCGCGAAAAGGCGGGGGAATTGGGTGCTGTTTTGGATATGGGGGACCGATGGGGTTAACGGCGGTCGGCTCGTGAGTCTTTAGAGGAAAAGTGCCGAAGGCGTCGACGGGCGGCACTTTGAAGCGGCTTCTGCCCGCTCACTGAAAGGGCGCTTCACATCGTGGGATTTCTGCCGCCGGCAGCGCCGCCCGGCTTTCGTTCTGCGAAAAAACGTTCTGAATCGTGAAAATTGCAACCTAACCCATTGAAACATAAGGGCAAACAAAGTCTTATGTCTTATATAAGACTAGGCCGCAATCGAACCAGATCCCCTACAATGAGGTCACGCTGTTTGCTTCGACCCACGGTCGGCACGCCAAACGATTTTTCTCAAACGCGCCTTATCTTAGGAAACTGACATGGCCCAGTATCAAGACGACATCAAGGCAGTGGCTGCTTTGAAAGAAACCCAGGGCAGCGCCTGGAATGCCATCAGCCCCGAGTACGCTGCCCGCATGCGCGCGCAGAACAAGTTCAAGACGGGCCTGGACATCGCCAAGTACACCGCCAAGATCATGCGCGCCGACATGGCCGCCTATGACGCGGACCCGTCGAAGTACACCCAGTCGCTGGGCTGCTGGCACGGCTTTATCGGCCAGCAGAAGATGATTTCCATCAAGAAGCACTTCAACAGCACCGAGCGCCGCTACCTGTACCTGTCCGGCTGGATGGTGGCCGCGCTGCGCTCCGAGTTCGGCCCGCTGCCGGACCAGTCGATGCACGAGAAGACTTCGGTCAGCGCGCTGATCCGCGAGCTGTACACCTTCCTGCGCCAGGCCGACGCCCGTGAACTGGGCGGCCTGTTCCGCCAGCTGGATGCCGCCACCGGCGCCGAAAAGGCCGCGATCCAGCAGAAGATCGACAATCACGTCACCCATGTCGTGCCCATCATCGCCGACATCGACGCGGGTTTCGGCAACGCCGAAGCCACCTACCTGCTCGCCAAGCAGTTCATCGAAGCGGGCGCATGCTGCATCCAGATCGAAAACCAGGTCTCCGACGAGAAGCAGTGCGGCCACCAGGATGGCAAGGTCACCGTGCCGCACGAGGACTTCCTGGCCAAGATCCGCGCCATCCGCTACGCCTTCCTGGAACTGGGCGTGGACGACGGCATTATCGTGGCCCGTACCGACTCGCTGGGCGCCGGCCTGACCAAGCAGATCGCCGTGACCAACACCCCGGGCGACCTGGGCGACCAGTACAACTCCTTCCTCGATTGCGAAGAATTGTCGGCCGACGCATTGGGCAATGGTGATGTCGTCATCAAGCGCGACGGCAAGCTGCTGCGTCCCAAGCGCCTGCCCAGCAACCTGTTCCAGTTCCGCGCCGGCACGGGCGAAGCGCGCTGCGTACTGGATTGCATCACCGCACTGCAGAACGGTGCTGACCTGCTGTGGATCGAAACCGAAAAGCCGCATATCGCCCAGATCGGTGGCATGGTCAGCGAGATTCGCAAGGTCATCCCGAACGCGAAGCTCGTGTACAACAACAGCCCGTCGTTCAACTGGACCCTGAACTTCCGCCAGCAGGCGTATGACGCGATGAAGGCCGCGGGCAAGGATGTGTCGGCATACGATCGCACGCAACTGATGAGCGTTGAATACGATCAGACCGAACTGGCGAAGCTGGCCGACGAAAAGATCCGGACCTTCCAGGCCGACGCGTCGCGCGAAGCAGGTATCTTCCACCACCTGATTACGCTGCCGACCTACCACACCGCCGCGCTGTCGACTGACAACCTGGCCAAGGAATACTTCGGTGATCAGGGCATGCTGGGTTATGTGGCTGGCGTGCAGCGCAAGGAAATCCGTCAGGGCATCGCTTGTGTCAAGCACCAGAATATGTCTGGGTCGGATATTGGGGATGATCACAAGGAGTACTTCAGCGGCGAGGCTGCGCTGAAGGCGGCGGGGAAGGACAATACTATGAATCAGTTCTGATTCTGGTAGTCGCATAAAGCAGAACGCCAGCCCGTATGGGCTGGCGTTTTTCTTTTGCGCCTGGACGCCGGTGGTGATTATTCAAGGGGCAGGCCTTGCAGTTTGAGGAAGGACAGCTTGTTCCAGTAGCCCCGTTGGAAGGCACGTTGGCTTATGAATCACGCGCTCCGTGCGCTATGGCTTGAATGCCCGCCCATTCATTTCGGTCAGTTAACTGCACAACGCCGTTCCAGTAATGGCTGTAACGAGAAGCTTTTTCATTTGGTTGAGGACTTCATAAAGGGTCTAGATGCGTCCTCTGCCATCAGTGCGGCCCTATGACCACTTACCGGCGTCAATAATGCGAAATGTGCGCATAACCACATAAGCGACACCCCCCATCTTGGTGGCGCAAAAAGCTTGTCCCGTTGGTTACACTTATTTACATGGCGTAACCCGGCACTTACATCATTCATGTCTTGGTATGTGGCTACGTCATCACAGTGATGAGCGCATTCTCTCGCTGATGTCGGACCATCAAATCAATAGGTTTTAGAGAGGGGACTATGAAAGGATTTTTGAAGGCTTTTGCTGCTGTCGCGGCAGGGTTCGCGACCCATGCCACCGATGCAGCACCGTTACCAGCCCAGGCGCCGACCCATTCCGTTGATGCCTCGTCGACCGCCTCTATCGATGCTAAGTCCCTAGAAGTCATCGCTGTAATAGATTCGACCGGAGACGCCTTCAACTTTGTGTTGAAGCGGGCGACTGATGAGCAAGGGTCCCTGATGGCCTATCACCAATCGCACTCTTCGCATTCATCGCATCGCTCTCATTCGTCGCACTACTCCAGCCGCTATTAAATTAAAAAACCGCTAGAAGCCGACTCCGCGAGGGGCCGGCTTTCAATGAGGTCGCCATGACAACACGCTTGGAATTGGATGCCACAGTCTACAGTTTGGAAGCTGTACAGAAGGCGGCCTATAGGTTCATTGACCGGCTCACCATCCTTATCTCCCAGGGTCAAGACACAGTGATTTGTGACCTTGATTTGGTCGTGGGCGCGCAAATGCCCCTAGGCGATGTCCTGGCCGACTTCAAACGTGAGTTACTCGATCAGCAGCTCCGCTTGCAGATCAAACGAGAAACAGAGCCAGCCAGGAACCTCATTCTCGCTTACGCCTTCTCTCGTACAGGCCTGCAGCAATGAGCAAGTTTCGTAGCCTTGAAAGCTATCAAGTCAAGCGCTCGGGTCAATATCAATTGCTTCCATTCCGGTTTGAAGCCTTGGACGACCAAAGCGTTGTTGCCACCAATGCAGTCGGTGAGTTTGCTTTTCTCTCCCGTAATCAGCTCGAGAATCTTGTAGCGCATCGTTTAAGCCCGACGGACCCCGCCTACAGCATGTTGAGGTCTCGGCATTTCCTGCGTGAAGAGGGGGATGAGGCTAGCTTGGAACTTCTTGCACTAAAAACGCGAACCAAGTTTAGCAAGCTCCGAAATTTTACGAACCTGCATATATTCGTCGCGTCGCTTCGTTGCGACCATAGTTGCCAGTATTGTCAGGTCTCTCGACAGTCGGAGAACAAAGCAGCATTTGACATGACACTCGAGACGGCGAACAAGGCCCTCGACCTTGTGTTTCGCTCTCCGAACCCGGCCATTAAGATTGAGTTCCAAGGTGGTGAGCCACTTTTGAACTTCGACCTAATCCGACACGTTGTTCAAGAGGCAGAACAGCGAAACAAGGGCGAGGGCCGGGATCTACAGTTTGTTATTACAACAACCCTGTCACTAGCCACGGATGAAATCCTGGAATTCTGTCGCGACCACAAGATATTTCTCTCATCCTCTCTGGACGGCCCCCCCGATCTGCATAACAAAAATCGTCCGCGTCCAGGGCGGGACAGTCATGAACGTTTTGTCTCTGGCCTAAAGCGAGCCCGCGACATCGTAGGCTACGATTCCGTGTCGGCGCTAATGACTACCGCGCCGACAAGCCTCACCCGGGTCCGTGACATCATCGACGAATATCTTAAGCATGGCTTCGACGGAATCTTCCTGCGTCATCTTTCCCCTTACGGTTTCGCGCTGAAGACGAAGAGCTTTCAAGCTTACAACACCGACCGGTGGCTCGAGTTCTACAAGGAAGGGATGGAATACATCCTTGAACTCAACAAAGCCGGAACACCGTTCACTGAGTATTACTCCACCCTTTTGCTGACCAAGATGATGTCGGCCGAAGATCCCGGATTTGTAGATCTGATGAACCCAGCCGGTGCAGGTATCGCAGCCGTCGTATTCAACTATGACGGAGATGTCTATGCATCCGATGAAAGCCGCATGCTTCGTGAGATGGGGGATACCACATTCCGGCTTGGCAATGTCCATCAGAACAGCTATGAGGAAATTTTCACCTCTGATGCACTTCTGACTGCCCTTGAGGATTCATTCACTTCCTCCGCGCCCATGTGCAGTGATTGTGCATTCGAGCCTTGGTGTGGCGCAGATCCAGTGTTTCATCATGGAATGTATGGGGACGTCCTGGGGCGCAAGCCCGAATCGGACTTCTGCAAGCGCGTCATGGGGATTACCAAGTACCTCTTGGAGAAGATTCGCGAGGATGATGAAGTGAAGGGAATTTTCATGCGGTGGGTCAACCGATGCTGACACTTTCGGGTCGTGTAATACGCATCACTGAGGACAAGGTCAATCGTCCACATGCGACTGCACCTCGACGACAGTTCTCCCTCAGTACGAATCGTAATCTCCCACTCCCATTGAAGGAGTCGCGAGCTTATCTGTCACGCTCGGCAGAACCGGTCCCTGATGGCTTCACGCATTACTTCGCGTTCAACAACCGCCCTCTAAGCTTGTCAGATAACGTTCCTTGCACTCTGTTAGGCGAAGAGTTCTCTTACCTCGCTGATGGTGACGTGGTTAGCTTGACGGATGACGGTAGGATCCGAGCCCTCTTTCGAGCGGCGTCTGAACACAACAGCATCCTCCTTACCGAGCAGTGCAACAATTATTGCTTGATGTGCTCCCAACCGCCAAAGAAAGTCAATGACCGCTGGCTATTGAACGAAGCAATGGAAACGGTGCGGTTGATCCCGCGGAACACCCGTTCACTGGGCATTACCGGCGGCGAGCCAACACTGTTCGGTAAAGGCTTTCTCGACTTGGTTCACCAGATCAAGAACTGGCTGCCAAGCACATCTCTGCACATCCTCTCAAACGGCCGCACATTCTCTGACGTAGCGTTCGCTGAGCAATATGCGGCGGTCCAGCACCCGGACGTCATGGTAGGTATCCCGGTGTACTCCGCGGACCCGGCACGACACGACTATGTCGTTCAGGCCGAGGGTGCCTTTGATGAGACGATTCGAGGAATTCTGAACCTGAAGCGTCTGGGTCAGAAGGTCGAGATTCGTGTGGTCGTACACAAGCAAACCTATGAAGGACTGCCAGCACTCGCCGAGTTCATCGCGCGGAACTTGCTGTTCGTTGACCACGTCGCCCTGATGGGGCTGGAGATGACCGGTTTCACCCGGGCGAACTTGGACGCGCTATGGATCGATCCGGCTGACTACAAGCCCGAGCTCAGTGTGGCTGTCCGGACTCTTAAAAGCTATGGGCTTCGGACATCGGTCTACAACCATCAGCTGTGCCTGGTGAACCCCGATGTCGAGCCGGCTTATGTCAAGTCCATCTCCGATTGGAAGAACGAATACGCACCCGAGTGCGTCCCATGTACGCGCCGAGCTGAGTGTGGTGGGTTTTTTGCTTCGGGCATTCAGCACGGCTACAGTAAGTCGATTCGGCCATTTATATAGAGGACTTGCTGGAAACCCCGAGCGAAAGTTGACCGAACCAACCTAGTTTCAACGTCACAACGAAACGGCAAGGCGAACTATTGCACGTCGGTCGCCAGATTTGAGCGTGATGAATCTGCCGATCCCGTCACTGGCTTGTCAGCATCCTAAGCGACATCAGTTCGATGTTCTTCGTCTGCTCGGAGAAGCGCGCCTGGTAGAACGCAAAGTCCTTCCTACCCTCTTTCATGCATTTCTGATCGATGAGCCGCATGATCTGCAGCTTGTCCTCGTTGCTTGTCTTCATACCAAATGCAATGCCTGCCAGATCCGAAAATCGGTACCGAAGCTTGCGTGACGCCACATCGTCAAATCGTTGCAACCCGGAGTGCAAAACGAGGCGCGCCTCCCTCTCATGCGCCCATTCCTCCGACTTGGTGCAAAAACTATGAGAATATTTGCGCCAGTACTCATGCCTCCATTCCTCGTCTTCGCGGAGCATTCTTTGTGCGGTGGTACTACGTTCACCGTTTGGGCCAGCGAACCAGAACCCGGCAAGTCTTGCTTTGGTAAGGGTCGCGATTGATTCGAAGAAGTTGACTTGTGGGAAATCCGACGTATAGCGGACCTCTTCGAAGCGGTGCGGCACATAGCCTAGAATCGGTTCTATGCCCACGCTGTTAGTGCGCCAGCCGTACGCTCGATGCAGATCCAGCGTACGGCCATCCCCGTGGCCTATCTTTGCTCTGAATTTCAGGCACGCTCCACGATGACCATCGCCATAAGTGCCCCACATCGCCGAGTTTGTTGGGTCAGCAACAAAGCAAGCAACATACCAATTTGGATAGAGAAGTCGCTCTAAAGACTTTACATAAAAATCAGTGAAGTCATATCCGATAAACATCGATGACCGCCCCTCATCGGGGACAGGATTATTGAACTCGTTAATGAGAGACACTTGCGAGGAAAGCGTCTCACTTGCGGAAAACATGACATCAGCCAAGCCATGCGATTGCTCGCCAATGGCCAACAGCGCACTCAGGTTCTCACTTAACGCATCGATCGCGGCATCCAGTGCTCGAGTCTCCGTGACGACGACTGGAAGACGTCCGTCTAGGGCAGCTTTTACGCTCCGAGTTGCCAGCGGATGAAGCAGTCGCAGATAGAAATGCAGTTCATTCGGCTTGACTTCTCTACCACGCGATGCGAAAGCTGCAATCAAACGTTCCGGAACGGGATGCTTGAAAAATTCCTTGCAAGCTTCCGTATAGCACTTCCTGATTGGGGCCTTCGGCAAGTCCTCGTCAATTTGATGCACGAAGGGCGAGCACATCTCCGGGTTGAACTCCGGCCCCATAATCAATGCAAGAGACGTGGCCTGCATGAGATTGAGCAGATAGTGGCGCAGCAGATTTCGCCAGACGATCTCATCGCCTCGCCAAAATATGTGCTTGAAGCCTTCGAGCGGATCGTTCAATCCCTCGGGCGGGCAAAAGTAGATCTCTTGATTTTCCAGTTCTCGGAAACCATCAAGAAGCGCGTGTGTCGATCGAAAGCGGTAAAGATAATCTTGCATGTGTATCGCTACTCTCGCCCCAGGCTACCGACCCATCGGAGCCACCTTGAGCAAAGGATAATAGCAGGCACTTGTCGCGCTTGGCGCTTCAATTGGCATGGAGCCCCGCCGAGACTATGCAGGCCCCCAAAGGCGAACCTTAGCCGAACCGCAACCATTGATCTTTGGCTTAGGCGCCCAACTCTCTCGCGAACGAGGTTAAGCGAGTCCGTTAGATTCCCATTCCTGAGCCCAAGCAAGATGATCCGCATCGTATTCGGCTGGGATGCCGTGCGGCCACGGGAGCGATGAGGCAACCCGTGTCCTCTGGGAGCGTGTTGATGAGTTGTAGACGTCGCTCAGAAAATCGAGACTTCGGGACCATACGAATGTTCAAGCTTGATAGCCTTCCAAACCACATCGCCAAACTCGAGGAAATCAGCTTCTCCGAGCTAGGATTCACCGAGCGGCGCCATCTTTCTTCAGGAATGGGTAGCCAACCATGTCGATGCGCTCGGCGAAGAACTCCTCATCATCCAAAAGGATTTTTGATGAATCCGATGACACGCGCGAGAGGCTTGATGCTCTAGCCGTGGACAGCAGTTGGCGAATGAACTCCAACGGACGCGTGGAACGAAATGTCCAAGTCGCTCAACCGTGCTTTGGTTGTTGTCGATTTGGGGCCTGTGAAAGAACGCAGAGATCGCAAACCTCTACAGTTCGCCATCGCTTCCCCGAACAACAGTACCGGCCGAATTGCGTTCGCTCGATTCCCTACGAGGAAAACTCGTAGGCCGATCAAAGAGGCCGCTCGCTTCCTTGCGACCGAGATGCGCTGGCGAGCAACGACCAAGGCGGAAGGCCGCTTTAGTGTCGTACACCGTCTCGTTAGCCCGAGAAGATTCCTCACACCAAGGAGGCACGCGCAGAGCCGAATCCGGGCGAGGAAGCCTCCAGTGCCCTCCAAAGTTCTCGAAAAAGGTATGATGTGAGGTTCGAGCCCGAGCCCAACCATGGGTGGACAATTCGCGGCAAAATAGATGAGAGGATATTCAATGCCTAGATACGCATTGTGGAACAATAAGGGCGGAGTCGGAAAGAGTTTCCTAACTTTTGCGTTGGCATGTGAATACGCCCTGAAAAATCCGGATGAGGATGTCCTTGTGCTGGACTTGTGCCCTCAGGCGAACCTAACCGAAATGCTATTCGGAGATCATGAAGACGCGCCGGCATATATTGATTCCCTCTACTCGCAAAAACCGCGTCTTTCTGTTGGTGGATATTTCGAAGCCCGGCTAACATCCCCCTTTCTGCCGCTATCAGATATATCAGCATTTATAACCAGACCGGCTGACTTCAACAAGAAGATTCCTGAGAATATATATCTGGTTCCCGGCGATAATTTGCTTGAGTTATTGGCCGAAGCGATTCGACAAGCCTCGCAGATGCCGCTGCCGATGGATGCTTGGTCGAAAGTCATGCGCTGGTTGCTGGATTTGATCAAGTCGTTTTCAGATGCATCAGAGGCGAGCGATGTCACGACATTTGTCGACTGTAACCCAAGCTTTTCCGTCTATACGCAGATAGCTCTCTGTTCGGCAGAGTTCCTTATTGTTCCGTTTACCGCAGACGATAGCTCCCGGCGCGGCATTGAGAACGTCTTTGCGTTACTTTACGGCGTTGCCGACAATGAACTCAAAGGCTATGCGCGCCTTAGCTTCTCGACAAGGGCAACCGAGGAGAAAATTGATCTCCCTCGATTGCACACCTTCGTAAATAATCGCGTGACGATGTATAAGTCACAGCCGAGTTCGGCCTTCGAAGCCAAGAGCAAGCCGATACGGGAAATAGTGGGGCAGGCGCACAGCGCGTCGAAAAAGATTTTCGTTAGTCATTCGGATGTGTCGCAGCTATTCGCTCAAATGCCAGACTATCACTCGGTTGCAGTTGTGGCTTCAAGTGAGGGATCGCCGTTGTCGCGATTGCAATCTGGTCACCACACAATTGACGGAAAGGTAGTTCAAGTCAACCAGACCGCCATCAATAAGTATACCAAGGCGGTTGCAAAGCTAGTGCAGAGGCTCTGATGGATTCTGCGGCCCTTACAAAATTCCACACGGTCATCACGGGGGCGAAGGTGCTAGCAAGCTATGTTGGCATTGCAAGTACTGCTTGCGCGGATCAGAACTTTACCGATCAGAATCTCATGCGAGCATCTGTCGCTCAGGCAGTTGGCTGCTGGGAGGGATATTTAGAAGAGGTCTTAAAAGAGTTTGTATCCAAAACCAGAGTGCAAGCTCAGCGGCGAGCATGGCCGCTTATTGTGCAATTCGAATCCATGGTGCAGAAGGCGACCAGCGAATTAAATACCCCAAGCTGGGATAAAGCTCGTGAGCTAATCTTGAATGTCACAGGAATGGACCCCTATCCCTCTTGGATATGGGCACCCCGCTTTGCCACACAGACTGATACCCAAGGTTTCTTGAAGGGCATCATGGATGTCCGCCATTCATTTGCTCACGGGTTTTCCACTCCGGCTAATGTCCCGGGCCTTGCGAATCCGGGCATTCTAGACGCCGCATATGTGTCAGATGTCGTGTCGTGCTTGGAGTTCTTTTCAACAAAGACAGACAGCTTGCTCGAACATGAATTGACACATCGCCACAACTGCATGAACGGATGGGCTTAGAACCCACCAGCATGCAGCGAAGAGCCAATTCGCGATGTACACCGTTGGCTAAGGATTCTTCTGCTTCCACTCTCGCAGAAGGTCGCCAAGGATCTGGCCGTCTGCCGTGACCCAACCATCGGCATTACTGCTAACCCCTCGCACGACCGTGGCAGCACCAGACGCAGAAGAGAAGAACTGATCCTGCTTGACGACGAGCTGTCCGTTCTCGGCGACGATGACGCCAGATTCGATAAGCTGTCGGCGCAGTTGTGCGTACTTAGGCATCCACACATCGAAGCTCGGCGCCGGTTCCCTTGCCACGGTGCTTCCAGCTTTCAGAAGCACGCCTCCGTCAACCGTTTCGATTATGGCGCGAGCATCTTTCGACGTCGTGTGAAACACTAAACCCCGAGGCATCGCCGAATAGACAGCCCTTCGCTTCCCAGTAGTTGACGCATTTGGAGCATCTCCTTCCTCATCAACACTTTCAACTGTCGCTTGGGAGGCTTCAAACTGTGGGTATCCCAATAGCGGTAGCATCAGCAAAAGATCGGCAAGCACGTTCTCCACGAAGGCGTACTCTTCTTCTCCCAATGCAGGGGACTGGGGATTGTTCCCGTTCTCAAGCGTCACAACGCCAGCTTCCTGAGCTAGTTTGACGAGCTTCGACTCGAGATGCTGGATATGGGCCTTGTTCAGTCGCGTATCCGCGGTGAAGTACAACGCGCGCTCCCAGAACGCCTTCTTTGCAGCATGGTCCTCGAGACGCTTACCTACGGGGTCGCCTTCCCCGATGTATAGCTTCGACGGACCAACGAGCAAGTAGACCCCCGGCAAGTTCCACTCTTTTCGACCCTTGACTTCGCCTAGTAGTGGCCGAGAGAAGATCGTTGCTTTGCCGATGCCGTCGTCACGAGTCGCAATCAATACTCCAGTGGGATCACCTGACGGCACGAAAACTCGTAGCGAAAATGGCCTCATGTGGACGTCTCCGAATCGATCTCCATTTCCGAGGGCTCACTGCAACTCACTCCGATATCTGTCACGGTAACATTTTTTAGTCCGTCTCAGTGCCGCAGTTTAGCGCTTCTGCGGCGTTTCTGCGCGGCTATGAAAAACGCGATCTCAGCTAGGGAAATCAGAATAGGTATGCAACAGAGGAAGTGAGGAGCCAGTGCAGTTACAAATCGTCGTGAAGTACCGGCAATCAGCCGCTGGTCAAGGCTCCGTCGAGCCATCGACCGGCGTTAGAATACACCCGCAGTTGGCAAGACCTGATGGTATCCCTACATACCTCTCCGAATCTTCTTGGCATGTTCGCAAAATCACTTGAATACATCCTCGCCGACTGCCTCCGGGGTAGCGACGTCTCGCCAGATGGCCTCTCAGAAATTGCGGCACGGTTTGAATCGTTGCGAAATTATGGCTTGCTACCGAAGGGACGCCAAAACCGAGCGAAGCATCTGGACAGCGTCGAAATAGCTGCTGGCATCTTGAGCCTTGTCTCACTTCGTCCCGCGTGGGCGGGCCATACCGCCACTATCCTTAAGAATCTCCGTCCCGTTGGCGGACAACAGGTGTCATGCTGGGGTGCTGACACGCTACTGACTGCCATTGAGACAATCCTCGTAGACGCTCAGGCGCTTGACTCTCTCTCCCATATTTCTATTTCCGCCGCAGAAAGTGGGACCAACGTGAATGGTTTAGCATCAATCACGTACACGCACGGTAAGAATCTGCGAACGGTCTGGTTCGTATCCAAGTATGCGACATCACTACTTCAGCCTTGCGCCGAGCCAGCGTTTGACCCGAAGACGATCGAGGCGGATGTCTCACACAATTTGATATTCAACGCCCGCTTCTTCTCGAAGCTGCGTAGCTCCATTGATATCTCGATGAGGATTGGGAAGGAACCGCCCGGTGATGGCGCGGAGTATGACGCAGCCGAGGCCGCGCGCGCGCGACTCGATGCCCTTGGCGTTACTAGCGGTTCATGCTTTCTACAGGTGGGAGTGGACACTCAGGTTACTTGGCCGAGGACTGAGACATTGGTCGAGTACGATAGATTTCGCCTCATCCTCATGCCGAAGACCGCAACACAAACTCAATCTGTTCATATTGACCTTCACCGCAACGGCCTCACACGCGATGAGGCCATGACCGTCATCAATCGGTTCCTCAGCACGCTGGCCTGGTGTGACAATCAGTTCGCAATTCTGGGACACAGCTGGCTGGGTAACCCTGTCCCGGTCGCTGTTCCCAAGAAGGACCTTGCCTTCGCTACGGCAAGCCATTGGAATTCTAGGCGCGACATTCCTAACGACGAAAAGGCAAGACGGGCTTTGGCACTTTACCGGGAAGGACTCAATGCCGCTGAAGCGTCGCTCACCAGTTTCGCAGTCCTCAGCTTCTTCAAGGTTATCGAACTCGGATATCGCGAAGGCGAACGCGTTAAGAGGTGGATTGCAAGAAGCTTCCCAATCGTTAAATCAGAGGTCGGCCCTGGCGACACACGAATCCAAAACTTCTTGACCGACTGCGGAGACGCAACGCCTGCCGACTACATTTGGGATGCTTGCCGCCTTGCAGTCGCTCATGCGAGCATCAAAAGCCCATCTGATGCCGACGACGCAACGGAAATCCGACGTCTACGCATCGCGTCGGATGTCTTGCAGTTGTTGGCACGTAGGTTTATCACCGAGAAATTTGCAATATCACAGGACTACGTTGCCGAGATTCCGGAAGCGTCTTGCAAAGAAGAGATATCCAGCGATTCAACCCGATCAACCGGTCCGTAAGCTCGCACGATGGGGCGGCAGTCAATTGCACGACTGCCCACCCCACCCACCATCACTCAACATCCAACTCCTGCCCCTCCACCACCGCCAATTCACTCAAAACCTGCGTCTCATGCGCCAGCGTGGCCGCGAGGGAAAGCAAACTCTCCCAAATCCCCGGCTCCAAATCCACCGCCTCCAAACTAACAGCCCCATGCTCACTAGCCATAAGCAATAGCCCATGGAGCTGCGCCGCCCGTTGCACCGCAAGACTCAACGGATTCTCCCCCGGGCTGTGGGCGGTGACGAGCATATCAACACCATTGTGTTCCGCCGTAATACCGTGATGACTATGGCTATACATGGCGCACCTCCGCATACGCGGCACGCGCGCTCTGCTGCATTGTGAAGATACTGGAGATTGCCAATCGCCCAGAACGGGCAAGTAAGAACTGAAGCATGGGAATGCCCCCTATCCATACAGGTTCAGTCCCGCTCCCCGGGTGCTGATTGGGGTGGGCGGGCGCAAGGCAGGGTTAGCAGACCGGGAATAGGAGCAAGCCGGCGAGCCCCGAGGGGCTCCCCTGCCAGGGCCCGCCCATGGAAGGGGCGGGCGAAGGCATGGCGAACGTAAGAATACCGCCAGACGGCGGTCGTTCGGCTCCTATCACTCAGGCTGCTAAACCCGGTCGCCACGACGCAGCGACGAACCCAGTATGAAGAGGGGCAGCAAGCGCGAGTATGGGCAAACTCTTAAAAATCATTCATCGCCGGATTGCCCGGATGAAGCGGTGCGCAGGTGTTGATGCGTTTGACTTCGTGGTTGCACCCGCCCTCTCCCCCGCCCCTCTCCCGCAAGCGGGAGAGGGGAGAAAACACGTGGCATCGCGAAATGCCGCAGGCTATTCAAACCTCAAAACCCCAAACTCGCTAACAAATCATCCACCTGCGCCTGGTCCGACACCACATCCGGCTTCCCCTCCGGATTCACCTGCGGCCCATTCATCAGCGTCGACGGCGCCTGAACTTCCACGCGCCGCTCGGACGGCACGTTGTCGATCAGCACCTGCAGCAGCTCCTGCTCCAGCGCACGGATCATGTCCATCATCTTCTTGATGACCTGGCCGGTCAGGTCCTGGAAGTCCTGCGCCATCATGATGTCGAGCAGGTGGCTGTTAGTGGCGCGGGCTTGGCCCGGCACCTCGGACAGGAAGGCGCGGGTGTCCACTACCAGCGAGCGGGCGTCGGCCAGTTCCACCGGCTTTTCAAACCAGGCGGCCCAGCGCTTATCCAGCGTCTCGGCCTGCTGTTCGATGTCGGACTGGATCGGCTGCGCCAGTTCGACCGCGTTCAGCGTGCGCTCGGCGGCCTGCTCGGTCATCGCGGCGATGTAGTTGAGCCGGTCGCGCGCATCCGGGATGGCCTGCGCGGCGCGCTCGATCTCCTTGTCCAGGCCGAGCTCGCGCATGTTGTCGCGCAGCATCCGCGTCAGGTTGCCGATGCGCAGGATCAGTTGTTCGGCGGAATCGTTGCTCAGGGTCGGGGTCATGACAAACGCGCCTCCGCCTCAGCCGCCGAGCTTTTCGAAGATCTTGGTGATCTTCTCGTCCAGCGTGGCGGCCGTGAACGGCTTGACCACGTAGCCGTTGGCGCCGGCCTGGGCCGCGGCGATGATGTTTTCCTTCTTGGCCTCGGCCGTCACCATCAGCACGGGGATCTTGCCGATATTCGCGTCGGCGCGGATCGCCTGCAGCATCGTCAAGCCGTCCATGTTGGGCATGTTCCAGTCCGAGATCACGAACTGGAAGCTGCCGTCCTTGGCCTTCTCCAGGCCGGCGGCGCCGTCCTCGGCTTCCTCGACGTTGACGAATCCCAGCTCCTTGAGCAGGTTGCGGATGATCCGGCGCATGGTCGGGAAATCATCCACGACCAGGATCTTGATGCTCTTGTCCACTTTGAGGGCTCCAGGTAAATGCAATATTGGCTAGTCGGTCCAGCTTGTTGTTTCAGCTTGTTGTCTGGTCTTGTTCAGGTTTCCGGGTCCGTTCAGACCCGTTGCGCGCGCGTGCCGTACGTGGCCAGGCGCGCCATCACGCGCTGGGTCATCGCCGGCAAGGGCACGATTTCATGCACGCCGCCGGCGGCAATCGCCTCCTTCGGCATGCCAAACACGATGCAGGTGTGCTCGTCCTGCGCCAGGTTATAGGCGCCGGCCTCGCGCATGCGCAGCATGCCGCGCGCGCCGTCCTTGCCCATGCCGGTCAGGATCACGCCGATCACGTTCTTGCCGCCGTGCTGCGCGGCCGAATCGAACAGCACGTCGACCGACGGGCGATGGCGGTTGACCGGTGCCTCCTGCGACAGGTGCGCGACGTAGTTGGCGCCGCTGCGTGCCAGCAGCAGGTGCGAGTCGCCCGGGGCAATGTACGCATGGCCCGGCAGCACGCGCTCGCCGTGCACGGCTTCCTTGACCGTGATGCGACACAGGCCGTCCAGCCGCTGCGCGAACGAACGCGTGAAGCCGGCCGGCATATGCTGGACGATCAGCACTGCGGGGCTGTCGGGCGGCAGCGGCATCAGGAATTCCTTGATGGCCTCGGTGCCGCCGGTGGAGGCGCCCAGGATGATCAGCTTCTCGGTCGACAGCAGCGGGCTGCGCAGCATCGGCACGGGCGCGGTGCCGGTGGCGGATGGCGCGGCCGGCTGGGCGGCTGCTCGCACGCGGGCGCGCGACGCGGCGCGCAGCTTGTCGGCGATGGTGTCGGTGTATTCCAGCAGCCCGTCGCGGATGCCCAGCTTGGGCTTGGTGACAAAGTCCACCGCGCCCAGCTCCAGCGCGCGCATGGTGATTTCCGAGCCGCGCTCGGTCAGCGACGACACCATCAGCACCGGCATCGGCCGCAGCCGCATCAGCCGCTCCAGGAAGTCCAGGCCGTCCATGCGCGGCATTTCGACGTCCAGCGTCAGCACGTCCGGGTTCAGGCGCTTGATCAGGTCGCGCGCGACCAGCGGGTCCGGCGCGGTGCCTACCACTTCCATGTCGGGCTGGCTGTTGATGATCTCCGTCATCAGGCTGCGGATCAGCGCGGAGTCGTCCACGCAGAGCACCTTGATCTTGGCGGCAGTCATGATTGATCGTGCTTGTAAGGGTTTCAGGGAAGCTGGCGCGAGAAAGACTGCCGCGCAAACAATTCAGGCGATTGCGCCGGCGCCCGGGCCGAGGTGGCGATGGCGCGGGCCAGTGCGCGCTCGTCGCGCGCCACCGAGACCTGGTCGTCCTGTCGCGTCAGGCGGCGCACCAGCGCCAGCCCGCCGATCGGGAAGTAGCTGACCCGCCGCGCATGTGGGCCGCGCAGGTCCTGCGCCGCCACGCGGACCTCTTCAGTCTTCAGGTAGCGCAGCACGAAATCCGCATTGCGGTCGCCGATATTCAGCGTGGTCATATTGGCCAGCACCGCGCCGCCGCCGAAGACCTTGGCCTCCAGCCGCTCGCGGCGTGCGCCCATCTTGAGCAGTTCGTTGATCAGCACTTCCAGCGCATAGCTGCCGTAGCGCATCGATGCGGACAGCATGCGATCGGCGCTGCCATCGTCGTCGGGCAGCATGAAGTGGTTCATGCCGCCCACGCCGGCGGTCTCGTCGCGGATGCAAGCGGCCACGCATGAGCCCAGCACGGTGGTCAGCACCACGTCCTCGCGGGTCACGTAGTACTCGTTGGGCAGCAGCTTGATGGCCTGCTTGCCGAACTCGCGGTCGAAGTAGGTGCGCGTGGCGAGGGCTTCGGGCAGATGGGGCGTGCGCATCACGGCCTTCCCGACCTGGCCGCATCCGAAGCCAGTTCATAGACGGTCTGCCCGCGCAGCTGGAACGCGCGCGTGACGTAGGAGAAGTTCTCCGAATGGCCGGCGAACAGCAGCCCGTGCGGCTTGAGCAGCGGCACAAAGCGCTCCAGGATGCGTCCCTGGGTCGGCTTGTCGAAGTAGATCATCACGTTGCGGCAGAAGATGGCGTCGAACTGCTCGCGGATGCCCCAGTCGGGCGCGAGCAGGTTCAGCGGCTCGAACGAGATGGTGGCGGCCAGTTCCGGCTTGACCTTGACCGAGCCGGTGCGCGGGCCCGTTCCCTTCAGGAAGAAACGCTTGAGCCGTTCCGGCGACAGCCGCGCCACCTGGTCGGCCGAATAGACGCCGCTGCGGGCCTTGGCCAGCACCTGGGTGTCGATATCGGTGGCCAGCACCGTGCCGGCGCGATCGCCCAGCGCTTCGGCCAGCGTGATGGCGATCGAGTACGGTTCTTCGCCGGTTGACGCGGCCGAACACCAGACACTGTAGGGCCGGCCGGTTTTCTTCGCATGCTCGGCCAGCAGCGGGAAGTGGTGCGACTCGCGAAAGAACGAAGTCAGGTTGGTCGTCAGCGCGTTGGTGAAGAACTCCCACTCCGGCGAACGGTCATCCGCCTCCAGCAGCGCCAGGTACGAGGCAAAGTCCGACAGCTGCAGCGTGCGCAACCGGCGCGCCAGCCGGCTGTAAACCATCTCGCGCTTGTGGCTGCCCAGCGAGATCCCCGCGCGCCGGTGGATCAGCGCGCGGATCTTCTCGAAGTCGCGTTCGGTCAGCAGGAAGTCGCGCGCTTCGTCGCGCCGCAGGAGGGCGGCCGGCGCGGGAGTCGACCCGGTGTGCCCGGGTACGCTGGCTGCGGTGCGGAACGGCGTCATGGGCTGTGCTTCGGTAATGCGGGAATCAGGCGTATTCGGCTTCGACCAGTGCCATCTCGGGGCTGGTCATCAGCTTCTCGATATCGATCAGCACCAGCATGCGGCCGTCGATGGTGCCCAGGCCGGTCAGGTGCTCGGTCGAGATCGATACGCCGAACTCGGGCGCGGGCTTGATCGCCTCACCCGTCAGCGTCAGCACGTCCGACACGCCATCCACCACGATGCCCACCACGCGGCCGGCCACGTTCAGGATGATGACCACGGTCTGGTGGTCGTAGCGCACGTTGCCCAGACGGAACTTCAGGCGCAGGTCGACGATCGGCACGATCACGCCACGCAGGTTGGTCACGCCCTTGATGAAGTCCGGTGCGCTGGAGATGCGTGTCACGGTCTCGTAGCTGCGGATCTCCTGCACCTTGAGGATGTCGATGCCGTATTCCTCCGACCCCAGCGTGAAGACCAGGAACTCCTGGCCCGAAGCGTCGCTTCCGGGGGTATCGATGTGTCCGATGCCGGCCATGATGTCTTGTTCTCCTGTGATTGGACGATTACTGCTGCAGCGCCGGTTCCTGCCGGCGCACGCCGGTGCGCTGCAGCGCGCCGACATCGACGATCAGCGCCACGCTGCCGTCGCCAAGGATGGTGGCGGCGGAAATGCACGGCACCTTGCGGTAGTTGGTTTCCAGGTTCTTCAGCACCACCTGGTGCTGGCCGATCAGCTGGTCCACCAGCAGCGCAAAGCGCTTGCCTTCGGCCTGCAGGATCACGGCGATGCCCTGCGTGGGTTCCTGCAGCGCGCCGGCCACGTTGAACACGCGGTGCATTTCCAGCAGCGGCAGGTATTCGCCGCGCACGTGCATGACGCGGTCCGAGTTGGCGGCGGTGTGGACGTCTTCAGCCTTGGGCTGCAGCGACTCCATCACGCAGTTCAGCGGCAGGATGAAGGTCTCTTCGCCCACCTTGACCGACATGCCGTCCAGGATCGCCAGCGTCAGCGGCAGCACGATGCGGATGGTGGTGCCCAGGCCGGGGCGCGAGCTGATCTGGACGTGGCCGCCCATCTCCTGGATGTTGCGCTTGACCACGTCCATGCCCACGCCGCGGCCGGACACGTCGGTGACGACCTCGGCGGTGGAGAAGCCCGGCGCGAAGATCAGCTGCCAGACTTCCTCGTCGGTGATGGTCTCGGACACCGGCAGGCCGTTCTGGATGGCCTTGGCCAGGATGCGCTCGCGGTTCAGGCCGCCGCCGTCGTCGCTGACTTCAATGACGATATTGCCGCCATGGTGCTGCGCGGACAGGATCAGCTGGCCGGTCGCGTCCTTGCCGGCGGCCACGCGCTTGTCAGGGGTTTCGATGCCGTGATCCAGGCTGTTGCGCACCAGGTGCGTGAGCGGATCGATGATGCGTTCGATCAGGCTCTTGTCCAGCTCGGTGGCCTTGCCGAAGGTGACCAGGTCGATCTGCTTGCCGAGCTTGCTGGCCAGGTCGCGCACCAGCCGCGGGAAGCGCGAGAACACGTAGTCCATCGGCATCATGCGGATCGACATCACCGCTTCCTGCAGGTCGCGCGCATTGCGCTCGAGCTGGCCCATGCCGGAGAACAGGCGGTCGAACAGCACCGGGTCCAGCGCCGAGGCGGTCTGCGCCAGCATCGACTGCGTGATCACCAGCTCGCCCACCAGGTTGATGATCTGGTCGACCTTCTCGGTCGGCACGCGGATCGAGCCTTCGCCGTGCGCGGCGCTCGCCTGCGGCTTGGCCTTCTCGCGCGCGGCGGAGGGCGCTGCCGCTGCGGGGGCGGGGGCCGTGGCGACCGGGACGGGCGCCGGGACCGGCACTTCGATCACCGCTGGGGCAGCAGCAGGGGCCTCGGCTTCGGCTTCGATCACGATCTGGTCCAGGTCGATCACGAAGCAGCACACCGCGATGATGTCGTCGGCGCTGCACTGGGTGTTGAGCCACACCACCAGTTCGCCATTCACCTCTTGCTGGCCGGTGATCTCGCCCAGGTTGGCCAGTTCCTCGCGCAGCAGCGCCTGGTCGGAGGCGGAAACCCGGATCAGGCGGATCTTGAGCCCGCCGCCCGCAGGAGCAGCAGCGGGGGGCGTTGCGGCAACAGGTGCGGGCACCGGGGCCGGGGCAGCTGCGCCGGCATGGCCGGCGGCTTCCTGCGCCAGCTGTTGCAGCACGGCGCAGATGCGCGCCAGCGTTTCCGGATCGGGTTCGGTGCCGTTGCGGTAGGCGTTGAGCTGGTCTTGCAACACGTCCTTGGTTTCCAGAAAGGTGTCGATGATGGTCCTGGTCAACGCCAGTTCCTGCCGGCGCGTGCGGTCCAGCAGGTTCTCGAAAATATGGGTGGTCTCGGTCAGAGCCGCGAAGCCGAAGGTGGCAGCCCCGCCCTTGATGGAGTGCGCCGCCCGGAAGATCGCGTTCAGATGCTCGGGATCGGGCGACTCAATGTCCAGGCCGAGCAGCAGCTGCTCCATTTCGACGAGCAGTTCTTCCGCTTCCTCGAAGAAGGTCTGGTAAAACTGCGTGATATCGATATCGACAGACATGGCGTCCTGAGTCACTTGGTTACTGCACTGGCGCTGCCGCAACGGCCGCGCGTCATGGTTTGCTGCCCGTGGGCGCAGGCGCAGGCGCTGAGGCCGCTGCCAGCCCCGCCTGCATCTCCTGCGCGGCCTTGCCGGCCTGCGCCGCCACCGTGACCTCGGCGGCGCTGGCGTTCTCGGCCTCGAAGCGCGCCTGGGCCTTTTGGTTGAGCACCACGATGCTGATGCGCCGGTTCACCGGCGCCAGCAGGTCTTCCTTGTCCAGCGGCATGGTCGCGGCCAGGCCCAGCACGCGCAGCACCTTGCCCTCCTGCATGCCGCCGGCGATCAGCTCGCGGCGCGAAGCGTTGGCGCGGTCGCCCGACAGCTCCCAGTTGCTGTAGGTGCGCTCGCCGTTGGAATAGTTGGCCGCATCGGTATGGCCCGACAGGCTGACCTTGTTGGGCAGCTCGTTCAGGACCGGTCCGATCTCGCGCAGGATGGTGCGCATATAGGTCTCGACCGTGGCGCTGCCGGTGCGGAACATCGGCCGGTTCTGCGTATCCAGGATCTGGATGCGCAGCCCCTCGCTGGTGATGTCCAGCAGCAGCTGCGGCCGGAACTGGCGCAGCACCGGGTTGTTCTCGATGATCTGCTCGAGCCGCTGCTTGAGCGCGCGCAGGCGCTGCGCTTCCTGCTGCTCGTTGCGCCGCTGCTCGTCGCTGGGTTCGTTGGTGCGCGCGCGCATGGTGTCGCCGTCCTTGCGCAGCGCATCCTGGCCGCCGCCCGGGATCACGCTCGGGGTCTGGCTGCTCTTCTCGCCGCCGACGATGGCCACCTTGAGCGGCATGCGGAAGTACTCGGCAATGCCTTCCAGCGTCTTCTTGTTGGCGCTGGACAGCAGCCACAGCACCAGGAACAGCGCCATCATCGCCGTCATGAAGTCGGCGTAGGCGATCTTCCAGCTGTGGTTGCCGTGCGGCCTGGCGTGCGATTTCGCCCGGCGGACGATGATCGGACGCATATCGTGTGCGCTGCTCATGACGGTGCTCCTTGCTGCTTGCGCGCCTTAATTCAGGCTCTTGACTTCACGCACGTGGTCGTCGAGCTCAAGGAACGACGGCCGCACCGTGGAGTACAGCACCTTGCGGCCGAATTCCACCGCCACCAGCGGCGCGTAGCCGTTGAGCGAGGCCAGCAGCACCACCTTGATGCATTCGTAGACTTTGACGTTCTCGGATACCTGCAGCTCGATACGCGCGGCCAGCGGCGAGACAAAGCCATAGGCCAGCAGGATGCCGAGGAAGGTGCCGACCATGGCGTGCGCGATCAGCGCGCCCAGCTCGGCCGGCGGCAGGTCGGCCGAACCCAGCGCATGCACCACGCCCATCACCGCGGCAACGATGCCGAAGGCGGGCAGCGCGTCGCCGACGCGCGACAGCGCATGGGCGGGGATCTCGGCCTCGTGGCGGAAGGTCTCGATCTCGTGGTCCATCAGGGCCTCGATCTCGAAGGCGTTCATGTTGCCGTTGACCATCATGCGCAGGTAGTCGGTGAGGAATTCCATCACCACCGGATCCGACAGGATGCGCGGGTACTGGCTGAAGACGCTGCTGGCGGCGGGGTCCGCGATTTCCTTTTCCAGGAACAGGATGCCCTCGCGCCGTGCCTTGGACAGCAGCACGTACAGCAGCGACATGACGTCCAGGTACAGCTCTTTCTTGTACTTGGAACTCTTGAACAGGCCCGGCAGGGCCTTGACGGTGGCCTTGATGGCCTTTGCTGTATTGGTGGCGATGAAGGCGCCGAAGGCGGCGCCCCCGATGATCACAAATTCCGCCGGTTGATATAGCGCGCCCATGTGGCCGCCGGTCATGGCGTAACCGCCAAGAACCGCCACAACCACGACGACATAGCCAAGAACTACTAGCACGATCGGATCCCCGTCTAAAAACGCGCGTCAGTCACGCACAATTGCCCGGGCACGGGCGAACGGAGAGTGGTCCGTCCGCCAGCGCTGCAAGCTTGCCAGCCGGCGGACCTTGACCAGGATCAGGCGTTGGTCTGCACGGCGGCGGCGTCTTTCGAGAGCTTCTTCACTTTCCCTGCGCGTGACGGCGGACGGCACAGGCTGCACACGAAATTCACGTGCGGCTCATACGCGTGCGTGACAAACTGCCCGCCGCAACACGTGCACCGGGACAGCTGCAGCATGTTGCTCTCGAAGAACCGTACTAACGTCCAGGCACGCGTGAAACTTAAGACAATTTCGCCGCCGAGCAGCGAAACATGCTCAAGGTACAGGCGGTAGGCAGCCACCACCGCGCGAATGCCCACGGTCTCGCCCTCCTGCACCATGAACTGGTAGGCAGAGAAGAACAGTGACGAGTGGATATTCGGCAGCCAGGTGGTGAACCAGTCCGTCGAGAAGGGAAGCATGCCCTTGGGGGGCGAGACGCCGCGCAGCTCCTTGTACAGGCGGATGAGCCGGTCACGCGACAGCGTGGTCTCGGCTTCAAGCACCTGCAGGCGCGCACCCAGGCCGATCAGCTCGATCGCAAGCTGGGTCTGGTTCGCATCCTGGAGCACGCTCTTGCGGCTGGGAACGGAGGTGGCCGTGTAACTCCGGGTCGGCTCGGCCTGCAGGAGCGCGGTCAATTGAGCGACTCCACAGGCTGGCGTGCAAGCAGGATCGCGGCGTGGATCTGCTGCATGTCATGGCTCTTGGCCGTGTGGGTGAGAGTGGACAGGAGCGCATGGTCGTCGAAGCGGAACCTGCACAGCACCATGTTGGATGCCGCCAGCTTGACGAGTTGCGCGGAAGTCAGCTTGGCAAGAATATCCGCAATTTCCTTGCTGACCCCGAGCCGGAACATGGCTTCGACCTGGTTTTCGCGCACCAGGCGTTGCGCGAGCAGCAGATAGGCGAGGTTAACCTCCCTGATCTCCTGGAGAACTTCACTGCTTTCCAATTTATCCCCGCTACCAAAAACCCACCGTGGCCGCTTGTCCGGCGCTTACCGATGCCCTCGCGGGCCCCGGCGACCAGATCGTTTGTTTGCGGCTGGGCGGGTACAACGTACGACTAAGGAACTACGCCCGTGTCAAACTGTAATCAACTCCGTTACAAGTGTTACAGAGTGTAAGTGAGACTGTTACGTTTATATCGGCAATCTACCCGCAATGCCAATCCCTACTTACGCGGGGGGGAAACCAAATGTCGCATGAAACATACATGAGCGCGCACATTTTGTAACAGTTCACACCCCTGACATTTGACCGGAATCAACTCATGTCCCGCAAACGTCATCTCGGTCAAACGCATGGCGGGCCCTTTCGGGAGCCTGCTGGATTCCTCTATTGACGAGTGGCGCGAGTGCGGTTAGCACGCGCAATCTGTCAGAAATAGCCGTTCGAAAATTGCGGCGGGATTCCGCCCGCCAGGCCTATGGCTGGCTCATGGCCGGAACATGCGCCGCAGCCACGCCGCCAGCCGGGCGAACACATCGTCGGGCGCTTCGCGGAACAGCGCCGGCCGCATGCGCTCCACCTGCTCCAGCACGCGCGAGGCTTCTTCCGGCCGCACCGAGCCGTACTCCAGGGCCAGGCCCAGCATGCCGCGCAGCTCGCCCACGCGGGCGCGGCCAGCGGCTTCGCTGTCTTCGGTCTGCAGCGCGTACATCAGGTCATAGGCGCGCTGGCGCAGGCTTTCGGCCAGGCGCCATGCGGGCGTGCGCATGCGCTCTTCCAGCACCCGCACGTCTTCTGCCGAAGCCGCCACCTGCGTGGCGAGCGCCTCGGTGAAGGCGGCATCGGCGCCGCATTCGGACAGCACCTGCGCCGCCCATTCGCGCGCATGCGCCAGGCGCTGGTCCGGCGTCCAGTCCGGCTGCACCGCCAGCCCGAAGCCAAAGCGCTGGGCATCGCGCATCAGCGCCGCCAGCGCATTGGGCAACTGCTTGTCGAACACGCGGCGGGCCCAGCCGTATTCGCCGCCGGACAGCAGCCGCGAGACCGCGCGCTCGGTGAGCGGGCTGTCATGCTGCAGCAGCCGCGCGCGCAGGAATTCCTGGAAATCGGGCGGCAGGAACTCGCGGTCCAGGCCGGTCGAGACCCCGACGAACTGCTCGAATTCCTTGCGCAGCCGGGCCGCATCGTCATGCGGCAGAGCCAGGTTGATCTCGGTCGTCATAGCCTTGCCATCCGGGACGCCGCGCGGCCCGTTGCCAGTGGGGATCAGAACGCGCTCCAGTCGCCGTTGTCGGCGGCTGCCAGCGCGGGCCGCGAGGCTCTGCCTGCCACCAGCCGCGCCGGCTGCGCGGCGACGGCATCAGCCGCCTCGGCTGCGGCGGCATGGTCCGCCGCAGGCGCAGCCGCGGCCTTCGTGCTGGCGGGCAGGGCCTTGGCGACCCGCTTGCCGGCAGCGATGGCGCGCACCGCGCCGGCGGCATGAGACACCTTGGCCGGCACTGCCGTCGCCGCAGGCAGCGAGTGGGCCACGAACGAACCCGCGCGGGCATCCTCGGCCGCCAGGCGGAACGTCGCCACGGCCGCCTGCAGCCGGCTGGCCTGCTCTTCCAGCGCGCCGGCAGCAGCGGCGGCTTCTTCCACTAGCGCCGCGTTCTGCTGCGTGCCCTCGTCCATCTGCGCCACGGCCTGGTTGACCTGCTCGATGCCCGTGCTCTGCTCGGCCGACGCCGCGCTGATCTCGCCCATGATGTCGGTCACGCGCTTGACCGCCTGCACGATCTCTTCCATGGTCTTGCCCGCCTGGCCCACCAGCGCCGAGCCGTTGTCCACGCGCTCCACCGTATCGCCGATCAGCCCCTTGATCTCCTTGGCCGCGTTGGCGCTGCGCTGCGCCAGGCTGCGCACCTCGCCCGCCACCACCGCGAAGCCGCGGCCCTGCTCGCCGGCGCGCGCCGCTTCCACCGCCGCGTTCAGCGCCAGGATGTTGGTCTGGAAGGCGATGCCTTCGATCACGCCGATGATGTCGACGATCTTCTTCGATGCATCGTTGATCTCGTCCATGGTCTGCACCACCCGGCCCACCACTTCACCGCCGCGCAGCGCCGTCTCCGACGCATTCGCCGCCAGCCCGCTGGCCTGGCGCGCGTTGTCCGCGTTCTGACGCACCGTGCTGGTCAGCTCTTCCATGCTCGACGCCGTCTGCTCCAGCGCCGCCGCCTGCTGCTCAGTGCGCTGCGACAGGTCGTTGTTGCCCGCGGCGATTTCACGCGAGGCGCTGCCGATGGATTCGGCCGACACCTTGAAATCGCGCACCATGCGCGACAGCTGCTGCTGCATCTGCTGCATCGCATAGACCAGGCTGCCCTTGTCGCCTGCGCGCGTGGCCACCGGCGCGGAGAAGTCGCCTTCGGCAATGCGCGCGGCAATCGCGGCCGCATAGCCCGGCTCGCCGCCCAGCTGGCGCGACAGCGCCCGCGCCAGCAGCACGCCCAGCAGCACCGACAGCGCCAGGCCGCCCAGCACCAGGCCCAGCATCCACAGGCGCGTCGCGTCGTAGACGCTGCGCGCTTCTTCCATGTTGTTGCGGGCGCGGTCGTCGCGGCGCTTGACCATCTGGAACATCACCGCTTCCAGCGCATGGCTGTCCTTGAGCAGCTCGGCGCTCTCGGAGAACACCTGGCTTTCAAACTGCGAGGTATCCAGCGGCTGCTTGCTGATCAGTTCGACGTACTTCTCCATGCGCGCGCGGAACGCCGGCGACAGCTCCTGGTACTGCTTGACCAGTGCCTTGCCCTCGGCCTTCTCGAAAGCGCCAGCGACCTGGCGGATGCGCTCGTCCATGGCGCCGAGCGACTTCACGATCTGCTCCTTCTCGGCCGCCCGCTCGCCCATGGTCGATGCCGACAGCAGCCCGATCTGCGCGCGGCTGGCATAGACCAGGTTGATATTGGCGTCCTGCACGGCCTTCAGCGCCTGCAGGTCGCCGTGGTAGATCTTGCCGGTCCAGTCGGCCATGCGCCCCATGTTGACCACACCCAGCAGCCCCATCACGGCGCCGATCACGGCAACGACCAGGAATCCGGCAACCAGCCTGGTCGTGACGCGCAATTGATTGAACCAATGCATAGCAACTCCCCCTTGTAACTGAAGCCTCGGGCGCGGCGTGCCGCACCCGCTTGGTACGCATGCAGGCCGGTGCTCCGCGCCTGCCTCGTCTTTGATTCGGACTAGGCCTGTGCCAGCGACTGGGCCGCCTCGGCACGCGCATGGGCCGGCAGGCGCTGCGGACGCACCTCGGCCTGCATGCTGACGCGGAAGGTGGCGATGGCGTCGCGCAGGCGCATGGCCTGCTCTTCGAGCGAGCCCGCGGCGGCGGCGGCTTCTTCCACCAGCGCCGCGTTCTGCTGCGTGCCCTCGTCCATCTGCGCCACGGCCTGGTTGACCTGCTCGATGCCCGCGCTCTGCTCGGCCGACGCCGCGCTGATCTCGCCCATGATGTCGGTCACGCGCTTGACCGCCTGCACGATCTCTTCCATGGTCTTGCCCGCCTGGCCCACCAGCGCCGAGCCGTTGTCCACGCGCTCCACCGTATCGCCGATCAGCCCCTTGATCTCCTTGGCCGCGTTGGCGCTGCGCTGCGCCAGGCCGCGCACTTCGCCCGCCACCACCGCGAAGCCACGGCCCTGCTCGCCGGCGCGCGCCGCTTCCACCGCCGCGTTCAGCGCCAGGATGTTGGTCTGGAACGCAATGCCTTCGATCACGCCGATGATGTCGACGATCTTCTTCGATGCATCGTTGATCTCGTCCATGGTCTGCACCACCCGGCCCACCACTTCGCCGCCGCGCAGCGCCGTCTCCGACGCGTTCGCCGCCAGCCCGCTGGCCTGGCGCGCGTTGTCCGCGTTCTGGCGCACCGTGCTGGTCAGCTCTTCCATGCTCGACGCCGTCTGCTCCAGCGCCGCCGCCTGCTGCTCAGTGCGTTGCGACAAGTCGTTGTTGCCCGCGGCCACCTGGCGCGTGGCCGTGGAGATACTGGCCATGCCTTCCTGGATCTCGTGCACCACCGACTGCAGGCTGCGCTGCATGGTCTGCATGGCCTGCGCCAGCGCGCCGATCTCGTCGGCGCTGCGGTGCTCGAAGCGCGTGGTCAGGTCACCCGCGCCCATGCGCAGCGCAAAGTCCAGCATGTGGCGCACCGGACGGTGCACGCGCGCCAGCAGCATGGTGCCGGCCGCGAACGACGACGCCAGCGCCAGCGCAAAGCCGCCCCACAGCCACGGACGCACCGCGGCCACGCCTGCGCCGCCCAGGGCTTCCACCGCAACCAGTGCGGCCAGGAACCACACCATGCCGCCGGCCTGCGCCCACAGGATGCGGCGCTTCAGGTTCAGGCGCAGCAGGCCCTGCACCAGGCCGCGCAGCCCGGTGCGCACCACGGCGCCGTGGCGGATCGCCAGCCCGTCCGCGCGGCCGCCACGGAAGCGTGCGTAGGCGGCGCCGGCGGCTTCCACCTGCTCGCGCGTCGCCATCGAGCGCACCGAGGTGTAGCCGACCACGCTGCCATCGACGCGCGTGGGCGTCACGGTCGCATTGACCCAGTAGAAGTCGCCGTTCTTGCGGCGGTTCTTGACCACGCCCATCCAGGTGCGGCCGGCCTGCAGGTCCTGCCACAGGTCGGCAAACGCTTCGGGCGGCATGTCGGGATGGCGCACCAGGTTGTGCGCCGCACCGAGCAGCTCCTCGGCCGCAAAGCCGCTTGCCTCGATAAAGGTGCGGTTGGCAAAGGTGATCCGGCCCTTGAGGTCCGTGCGCGAGATCAGGTAGTCCGATGGGGAGAGCTTGTATTCGCGCTGCGTAACGGGTTGGTTGTTTCGCATCTATGACAGTACTGCAGGCCCGGGCGCGGCAAGTTGCTGCACCCCGGGCGGGTTCGGTCCGGCAGGCGGGGCGCCGGCCGGACAACGTTGGCGCTGCCGCGGGATCACGCCACCGCTTCGAGCGCGGCGAGTTCTTCGGTGTTGAGCAGCTTCTCGATGTCGACCAGGATCAGCATGCGCTGCTCGACCGAGCCCAGCCCGCGGATGTAGTCGGTCGCCAGTTCGCCGGAGAAGTGCGGCGTGGGCTTGATCTGCTCGGCGGCGAGGGTCAGCACGTCGGACACGCCATCCACCACGATGCCGGTGGTACGGTCGTTGAGGTCGACGATGATGACGACCGTGTACTGGTCGTAGCTGACGTTCTGCTGGCGGAACTTGATGCGCAGGTCGATGATCGGCACGATGATGCCGCGCAGGTTGATCACGCCCTTGATGTAGTCCGGTGCGTTGGCAATCTGGGTGACCGACTCGTAGCCGCGGATCTCCTGGACCTTCAGGATGTCGACGCCGTATTCTTCCCGGCCCAGCGTAAAGGCCAGGAACTCTTCGCCCGCGCCGTCTGCCTTGTCGATGTGCTTCATCGTCTAGCCCCCCAAATTGGCTGATGCTGGTTTGCTGGCGCTGCCGCGGCCAAGGCCGCTGGCTGGCACCGGGGCATGACTTCGCCCACCAGTGTTTACGGCAGCAATCCGGGGGACTGAAGCGCGACGCCCGGCCTTCCTTACCCTTCCGAGGTAGGGTGCGCGGTGGACAGCAGCGCCGTCACGGCCTGCATCAGCTGGCCAGGATCGAATGGCTTGGGCAGGAAACCCGAGGCGCCGGCGGCGCGGGCCTGCTCGCGGATGGTGCCGTCCTGCTCGGTGGTCAGCATCAGGATGGGAATGCACGCATAGCGCTCGGTGGCGCGCAGGCTGCGGATCAGCGTGAGGCCATCCATGCCGGGCATGACCTGGTCGGTGACCAGCATGCCGAAGCTGGCGCCGGCTGCGAGCGCATGCGCCTGGTCGCCGTCGGCCGCCTCGGTCACGTCAAACCCTCCTGCACGCAGACAGGCGCCGATCATGCGGCGTAGCGAAGGGGAATCGTCGACGACGAGGATGCTGGGCGATGACATGGAGGCCTCCGGTTTGCGGGACTCGGTTGATCCGCCAGGAAGTTGGACAGCATGGGCAACGCGGCGGCGACGGACGGGCCGGCGCAGGGTTGCGCCGCAAACGCGGGCAGCCTGCCAGACCGGTTATCGGCCGAGTTGCTGACAAACTTTAGGGTCAGGCGCCGCCCTGCCCGCGCAAGGCATCGGCAAAACCGGCAGCATCCAGCGGCAGCGACAGCAGGTAACCCTGCACCTCGTCGCACCCCATTTCATTGAGGATTTCCAGCTGCGATGCCGATTCAACGCCTTCGGCCACCACCTTCATGCGCAGCTCATGCGCCAGCGCCACCATCGAGCCGACGATGGCGCGGCCCTGCGCATCGGTGTCGAGCCCGCCGATCAGGGTGCGGTCGATCTTGAGCGTGCCCACGCGCAGGCGCTTGAGGTAGCCCAGGCTGGAATAGCCACTGCCGAAATCGTCCAGCGCCACCTGGATGCCGAGCGACTGCAGCTCGGCCAGCGTTTCCAGCGACTTGCCGATGTCCTTCATCGCCGCGGTCTCGGTGATCTCCAGCGTGATCGCCGAGGGCGGGATGTCGTGCTGGTGGATCTGCTCGAGCAGGTATTGCGGGAAATTGCGGCTGGCAAAGCGCAGCCCCGAGACATTGATCGCCACCGGCACGGTGGGCACGCCGGCGTCGCGCCACTGGCGCACCTGGCGGCAGACGCTGGTCAGGACCCAGTCGTCGAGCTTGTCGATCTGGCCCGACTGCTCGGCCACGGTGATGAACTCGGCCGGGCTCACCTGGCCCAGCGCGGGATGGCGCCAGCGGCATAGCGCCTCGGCCCCCACCAGCGCGCGCCGGCGCGCATCGTACTTGGGCTGGAACTGCAGCGACAGTGCGTCGTCCTGGATCGCCAGCCACAGGTCGCGCCGGATCACGCGAGTGCGGCGCGCGCGTTCGCCGGCGGCGCTGTTGAACAGGCGCACCTGGTTCGAGCCGCTCTGGCGGGCCTCGGCCAGGCTGACGCGCGCGGCCTGCATCAGCGCCTCCGAGGTCTGCGCATCGCGCGGGTAGATGGCAATGCCGATGTTCACGCCGATCTGCATCTGCAAGCCGCGCGCGGCGATGAACTCGGCCAGCGAGCCGAGCATGCGCGAGCCCAGTTCCTGTGCGCGGCCATGATGAACCAGCTCCGGCACGCCCACGGCAAACTCGTCGCGCGCCAGCCGGGCCAGGAAGTCATGCGGCTCCAGCACGGCCTGCGCCAGCGCGCCGGCGTCCTGGGCCAGGATATCGTCGGCGCGGATCTCGAAGACCTCGTCGACTTCACGGTAGTCGGCAATATGGATCAGCAACACGGCGCAGCCGGTCTCGGCCAGCCGCGCCTGCGCGATGGCCTGGTCCAGCCAGCGGCCGAAGGCGACGCGGTCAGGCATCGTCGTTGCCACGCTGTACTCGCCCACCGTGCCCTGCCCGCGCGCGGCGGCACGCACGGTAAGACGGCCGGGGCGGCCGGGAATGCGCGCGCCGCGCCGCGCCAGGCGGGGCTCGAGCCCGCGCGGCAGGCCGTGCACCTCGTCCGCCAGCTCATCGGCCAGGCCGGCTTCGTGGTGCGCAGCCAGCAAGCCACGCGACTGCGCGCGGTGGACGGCGAACATCAGCGCGCACAGCGCGGTCAGCCCGCCCGCCAGCCAGGCGGGGTGCGGCAGGCCGGCGGCATCGATGCAGCTGCGCGCCGAGACCGGGCCCGCGCTACAGGCGCGGCCCAGGTGGGTGCCAGCCGCGGCCACCAGCCCGGCGCCAGCGACGACCGCCATGATCGCCGCACCACGCCACAGCCGCGCACCCTGGCGCAGCCACTGCACCAGCAGCTTGGCAGCCGCGGTGGCTGCTGCGGCGGCGGCGAAGCTGGCCGCCATCTGCGCGGTGTCGTTGGCCGCCGGCACGCTGCCCGACAGCATCACCACCAGTACAGGCAGGCTTACGCTCAGCTGCGACAACAGTGCCGCCGACCAGGTCAGCGTGCGCAGCGAGCGGCCACCGGCTGACTGGTCCGCACGCCCGGCACGAACGCCGAGGGCGGCGGCCACGCCCAGCAGGGCAGCCAGCAGCAACAGGACGGAACTCAGGGCAATCATTAGGCTGCGCGATGATGAAGAGAATGCGCGAAGAAGGTCAGGACGCGGGGCAAACCCCGCATCATGGCATCTTGCGGTCGCCGTGTGAACAGGGCAATGGTGGGGACAATGGTCTAGAACGCGCTCCAGTCATCATCGGCCCCGGCAACGGCAAGCGCGGGCCTCGCGGCCGGGCGGGCAGCAACGGCACGCGGCGCCGCGGCTGCCGCCGGCCGCACCGACATGGTGCGTGCGGTGCGGCCAGCGACAGCCGTCGCGGCCGTGCCTGCCCCTACTCCCGTACCCGTGCCAAGGTTGAACACCGAGACCACGTTCTTGAGCTTCTGCGCCTGTTCTTCCAGCGCACCGGCTGCGGCGGCGGCCTCTTCCACCAGCGCGGCATTTTGCTGCGTCACCTCGTCCATCTGGGTCACCGCCTGGTTGACTTGCTCGATGCCGCTGGTCTGTTCCTGCGACGCGGCGCCGATCTCGTTCATGATGTCAGTCACGCGGCGCACGGCCTGGACGATCTCGCCCATGGTCTGGCCGGCTTCTGCCACCAGCCGGGTACCGCTCTCCACGCGCTGGCCCGACTCGCCGATCAGCGCCTCGATCTCCTTGGCGGCCGAGGCCGAGCGCTGCGCCAGGCTGCGCACCTCGCCCGCCACCACGGCAAAGCCGCGGCCCTGCTCGCCGGCACGCGCGGCTTCCACCGCCGCATTGAGCGCCAGGATATTGGTCTGGAAGGCAATGCCCTCGATCACGCTGATGATCTCGACCACCTTGCGCGAGGCGCCGTTGATCTCGTTCATGGTGTCGACCACGCGGCCCACCACGTCGCCGCCCTTGAGCGCGATCTGCGAAGCCTCGTTGGCCAGCACGCCGGCCTGGCGCGCGTTGTCGGCATTCTGCCGCACCACCGTGGTCAGTTCTTCCATGCTGGCGGCGGTCTGCTCCAGCGACGAGGCCTGTTCCTCGGTGCGCTGCGACAGGTCCAGGTTGCCGGCGGAAATCTGCTGCGTGGCCGATGCCATCGAATCGGCGCCGGTGCGCACGTCGGCAACGATGCCCGACAGGCTGGCCTGCATCGCGGCCAGCGCCTGCATCATGCGGCCGATCTCGTTCTTCGAGACGCTGGCGATGCGCGAGGTCAGGTCGCCGCGGGCGATGCGCTCGAACACAGCCAGCGCTTCTTCCACCGGCGCGACGATGGCGCGGTTCAGCGTGACCGTGCACAGCACCGCGACCGCCAGGCCCAGCACGATCAGCATGATCGACAGCGTGCGGATACGCGCAAAGCTGGCCTGCGCAGCATCGAAGTTGGCCTGCCCGGCTGCCATCTGGAATTTCTGCAGCTTTTCGTGCACGCCCGACATGCTGCGCTGCAGGTCAGGCAGCACCTTCTTCGCCAGCCGCAGGGCCTCTTCCTGGTTGCCCGCCAGCGAGGCCGCCTGCAGCGGCAGCACGCCCTGCTCCATGAACGCCTGGCGCTGCTTGCCCAGTTCCGCGGCGAGCGCCTTTTCCTCAGGATTCTGCGGCAGGTTCAGGTAGCGCTTCCAGGCAGCCTCCGAAGCCTCGACGAACACCCTGGAGCGGTCCACGTGAACCTTGGGGTCGTCCTGCTCGCCCTGCATCACGTTGCGGTCCAGTGCCAGGCGCATGCGCGTGGTGGCCTGCATCGCCTCGCTGAGCGCGACGGTGGAGCCGAGCTGGTTGGCATAAGTCTCCCTGAGGGCATCATTGCTTTGTGAAATGCCGTGCAGGCCGGCACCGCCGACCAGCAACAGCAGCAGCGACAGCATTCCCATGGCGCCCCGCAGCAGGGTCTTGATCTGGATATTGTTGTGCAAGGACATGATGAAAGAAGACTGTGGCAACCCGCGGGGCACACCCCTGGCCCCGTTCCGGCAGGATCGACGCCCAGATGATCCGCCCTGCCCGGATAACGGCGCCGCGTTCTCGTACTTGAGCCGCCGCGCCAGTGGCGGGTGCAATTAATCGGCCATAACCGGTATGTCGGATATACGCCACGTAGGCTGCCCCGCTATCGCCGCGAACGCCGTGCCGAATTTGCCGCGGCCGATTATGGCGATTTGATTTTGGCGGCGGCTGGCTGCTGCCGGGCCACACGGCCGCACCATTTGCGGGCCTGAACCCGGAACTACCGCCGCAACTGCAGCGGGGCAACACCAACGACGACGGAAATGCCGGCGACAGACCACGACACCGAAAGTTCACACAATTATCGGTGCCAAGAATTTTCGCAAAAACGGCATCCGATTAGTACGGCAGGATTTGCAGCGGGCGGCGACCCCGTTATAATTGTTTTCAGCATTTTCACCCCCCGCACACACCCACCGCATTCCACTCCACCGGAAACCGAGGACCCAATGGCGACGTATCAGGAAATCGTTCAGAAAATCAGTGAACTGCAGAAGCAGGCCGAGGAAATCAAGGCACGCGAACAAGCCACGGTGATCGCGGATATTCGCGAGAAAATCGAGCAATATGGCCTGACCGCGGAAGACCTGGGTTTTGGCGCAAAGGTGCCGGCCGGCAAGAAGGCGGTCAACCGCAAGGTGCCGGTACGCTATCGCGACAGCGCCGGCAATACCTGGACCGGCCGCGGCAAGCGCCCGGGCTGGCTGACCCAGGCCCTGGCCCAGGGCAAGGCAGTTGAAGACTTCCTGATCCGCTGAAATACGCGATCGGCAGATGGCAAAACGCCACGGAATTCATCCGTGGCGTTTTTGTTTTCTGGCCCTCCGCGGCACATGCACAACACCGCGCAGACCGGCCCGGGCGTCAGGCGTCAAACCCCTGCGGATTCATCGACTGCCAGCGCCATGAGTCCTGGCACATGCGGTCGATGTCATGGCGCGCGCGCCAGCCCAGCAGCTGGTTGGCCAGCGCGGGATCGGCGTAGCACGAGGCGATGTCGCCCGGGCGCCGCGCCACGATCTCATGCGGCACCGGCTTGCCGCTGGCACGCTGGTAGGCCTGCACCACTTCCAGCACGCTGTAGCCGCGGCCCGTTCCCAGGTTCACGGTCATGCTCTTGCCCTGCGCGCGCAGGTAACCCAGCGCCGCCAGGTGGCCGTCCGCCAGGTCGCAGACGTGGATATAGTCGCGCACGCCGGTGCCGTCCGGCGTCGGGTAGTCGCCGCCGAATACCATCAGCTTTTCACGGCGCCCGCCGGCCACCTGCGCCACATACGGCATCAGGTTGTTCGGAATACCGCGCGGATCCTCGCCAATCAGCCCGCTTTCATGCGCGCCGACCGGATTGAAATAACGCAGGTAGGCAATGCGCCAGTCCGGATCCGATGTTTCCAGGTCGCGCAGGATTTGCTCGCCCATCAGCTTGGTCTGGCCATACGGGTTGGTGGCCGACAGCGGGAAATCCTCCAGGATCGGCACCGCATGGGGATTGCCATAAACCGTGGCCGAAGAACTGAACACCAGCTGTTTCACCCCGGCCGCGCCCATTGCCGCGCATACCGTCAGCAGCCCACCCAGGTTGTTGCTGTAATACTCCAGCGGCTGGCTCACCGATTCGCCCACTGCCTTGAGTGCGGCAAAATGAATCACCCCGCTGATGCGGTGTTCGGTAAAGAGCCGGTCCAGCAATGCGCGGTCGCGCACGTCGCCCTGCACAAAATGCGGAGTCTTGCCGGTAATGGTGGCGAGCCGCTCCAGCACCACCGGGCTGCTGTTGCACAGATTATCCAGGCCGATCACGTGGTAGCCGGCATTGAGCAGTGCAACCCAGGTATGCGAGGCGATATAGCCGGTGGCACCGGTCAGGAGCAAGGTTTCAGGCATGGAAAATAGGTGTCGGAATTCGATTCAGGGCCGGGCCTTGGCCTGGCGGATTCAAAACGTGGCGCAAGCACCTCTTTCCGCCGCGTAGGCCGGCGAAGCTGCTTATTATCCACGATCTGCCGATGCGCCCAGGGTAGCCGGCCCGGCGCGCGGGGCTAGACCCGGCTTCCCGGCGCTTCCGCCACCAGCCCCGCCCGCGCCTGCCAGGCCTCATAGGCGGCGCGCAGCCGCCAGCCGGACTCCAGGTCGCGCATGCCCAGGCATTGGGCCACCTCGGCCGGCGCCGTGCCGGCCTCGAAATGCATGGCGGCGCAGGTATTGCGCAGCGTCTGCGGCGAGGCGCGTTCGCTGCGGCCGGCCAGCACACCGGCCTCGTCCAGCAGGATCTCCACGCGCCGGTAGACCGAGGCGGCATGCATCGGCCGGCCCGCCGGCATGGCGGGAAACACCAGGCCGCCAAGCGTGCCGGAGGCTTCGCGCAATGCCAGCCAGGCCCGCAACGGCGCATGGGCCAGGCTGAACAGCGGCACGGTATAGGCCCGGCCGTTGTCCGCGCGGACCATGCGCAGCGCCATCCGGCCGGGTGCGCCAGCTTCGATGGCATCGACCCGCAGCGCCCGGGCTTCGGCGACCTTCAGGCCGCCGCCGAGCAGCACCGCCAGCAGGGCCGCATCGCGGGCGCGCTTCCATTGGGTGGGCGATGCCGCGGTGTGGATGTCGCCGGCCGGCATGCCGGCCGGGCCGAGTATCCGCGCCACCAGCAAGTCGCGCTCGCCCGGCAGCAGGAACGCGGTGGGATCATTCTCGCCATCGGCCAGGTGGGCGCGCACCGCCTGGCTGGCCGGGTTGTGCATGCCCTCGCGCAGCCGCGCCAGGTGATGGAACACCCGTTCGATCAGCCGCGTATAGCGATAGCGGTGCGATTTGTGCAGCTGCTGCGCGTCCAGGAACTCACCGATCTGCTCCGCCGACCAGCTCAGCGGCGGCAGCCCGCGCTCGGCCGACCAGCGCAGCAGCTTGCCCCACATCGCGCGGTACACCACGCTGGTGCCGTGCCGAAAGCCATGCCGTGCCAGCCAGCCGTCGAACGCGCGCTCCGGATGGTCACGCCAGGCGGCCAGGTCGGCATCGAACAAGGCCGCCTGGTCGGGATGGGCAGCCGAGGGCTTGGTGGTCACTGACTCTCCTGCCGGGGGCCGGCGTGCGAGGTTGGGATCCCGCCTATTGTAGACAACCCGTCACTGCCCGGCGGGGCGCCGGCACCATTGGCCCCGCATCGCTTGCACGGTGCCCCGGCGCATGCTATTTTTCCACTCACTATGCAACTGGTTGCATATAAACCTGTAACCAGCCCCCTCAACGAGATGCCCGCGCACCGACGCCAGCCAAGGAGACCGACATGACCACCACCAACCTGATTCCCGCCGCACAGGCCTCACTTGAAGCCTGGCACCAGATGCTGGCCAACGGTTCGATGGCCGGGCTCGACGCCATCGTGGCCGATGAGGTGGTGTTCCGCTCGCCGGTCGCGCACACCCCCTATCCCGGCCGCGACGCGATTGGGCTGGTGCTGACCACGGTGAACCAGGTGTTCCAGGACTTCCGCTATCACCGCAGCTTTGTCAGCGAGGACGGCCACAGCGTGGTGCTGGAATTCAGCGCGGCCGTGGACGGCAAGGCGCTCAAGGGCATCGACATGATCCGTTTCGACGACGCCGGCCGCATTGCCGAGTTCGAAGTCATGGTGCGCCCGCGCTCGGGCCTGGAGGCGCTGGCCGCCGCCATGGGCGCGCGCCTGGCCAGCCAGAAGGACGTGCTGACCGGCGCGGCCTGACGCAACCCTGTTTCGCAGCACCGCTTTTTCGCTTTACCGAAATACCCAGGAGACTTCACCCATGGCCCTTCCCGCCCAACTCCAGAACCGGCTGTCGCTGCCGGTGGTCTGCTCGCCGCTGTTCATCATCTCCAACCCCGACCTGGTCATCGCCCAGTGCAAGGCCGGCGTGGTCGGTTCGTTCCCCGCGCTGAATGCGCGCCCGGCACCCAAGCTGGAAGAATGGCTGGACCGCATCACCACCGAGCTGGCCGAACACGACGCCAGGCACCCGGACCGCCCGTCGGCACCGTTCGCCGTCAACCAGATCGTGCACAAGTCCAACGACCGGCTTGAACATGACCTGGAGCTGTGCGTGCGCTACAAGGTGCCGATCGTGATCACCTCGCTGGGCGCACGCAAGGAAGTCAACGACGCAGTGCACTCGTACGGCGGCATCGTGCTGCACGACGTGATCAACAACACCTTCGCGCGCAAGGCCATCGAGAAGGGTGCGGACGGACTGGTGGCGGTTGCCGCCGGGGCCGGCGGCCATGCCGGCACGCTGTCGCCGTTCGCGCTGCTGCACGAGATCCGCGAATGGTTCGACGGCCCGCTGCTGCTGTCGGGCTCGATCTCCAGCGGCGACGCCATCCTGGCCGCGCAGGCCGCCGGCGCCGACCTGGCCTATATCGGCTCGGCCTTTATCGCCACGCAGGAAGCCAACGCGCAGGACGGCTACAAGCAGATGATCGTCGACAGCACCGCCAACGACATCGTCTACTCCAACCTGTTCACCGGCGTGCACGGCAACTACCTGCGCGGCAGCATCGAGCGCGCCGGCCTGGACCCGAACGCGCTGCCCGAATCAGATCCGTCGAAGATGAATTTCGGCTCCACCAGCGTCAAGGCGTGGAAGGACATCTGGGGCGCCGGCCAGGGCGTGGGCGCAATCAAGCGCGTGGTGCCCGCGGGCGAGCTGGTGCGCCGCTTTGCCGAGGAATATGCGCTGGCACGCCGCCGGCTGGGCTTGGGCGAGGCCACGCAGGCCGGCACGCGCGCCGTCGACCTGGCCTGACGCAGCCGGTCAGCTGGCCTGGCAGGCCGTAGCCGCCGCCCAAGCGGGCGCGGCTACAGCAGCGGCAGCAGTTCCTCGCCCCAGGCCACCCAGTCCTGCTCGAAGCGGATGCCGCGCTGCAGCAGCGCATAGCGCAACTGTTGCGCGCGGTCCATGTCCGGCGCCGAGAAATCGCGCCGCTCGATGGCCAGGTAAGTCTCCAGCCGGGCCCGGTGCAGCGCGATCAGCCGCCGCATCTCGTCACCGAGGCCAAGCGGCCCGATCACCGCATCAGCGCGCAGCTTGACCAGGATTTCCTCGCGCTGGTCCAGGCTGGCGCCGGGGGTCAGCACCCAGCGTGCCAGTTCTTCACGGCCGGCCGGCAACACCCGGTAGACCTTCTTGCGGTTCTTGCGGTCGCCGCCACCGGCCTCGCCTTCCGCCGCCTCGGTTTCATCCGCGGCAATCCAGCCACTGTCAGCCATCCGTCCCAGCTCGCGATAAATCTGCTGGTGCGTGGCATGCCAGAAATAGCCGATGGAACGGTCAAAGCGCCGTGCCAGGTCATAACCGGACGACGGTTTTTCGATCAGGGAAATCAACAAGGCGTGCTGGGTCGACATGCGTCTGGGCAGTGGCCCGTCGGGGGGCGATGGAAAATGGTTGGAAGCGGATGCGGCAGACCCGGAACCGGGACGCGCCGGCAGCCGCACTTCGCGGGGCTGGCGCTATGGTATCGCAATGCGGGCCTTGGGCAGCACCCTCAGCGATGTCGCCATCGGCGTCGCCAGCAGATGCCATACATTCGTTAAATTTGTCATTTTGGAAATTTCCTGGCAGACAGAATTAAAAAACGCTGAATGGCATTTCTGCGTTGGATGCAATACATTCCATACATTGAAATCCAGTGCGAGCGCATACCCGCCCCCGGCCGCACCTTGCAGCAATCCTGGAGTGTGTCCATGACCGGAAGAATCCTGCTTGCCGAAGAGCGCGACGTGGCCTGGGAAGCCGACGCCGTCGAACTCCCGCTCGGCATCCTGCCGCCCATGCGCGACAAGGCGCCCATTTACTACCGCCTGCCCGATACGCCGGACGGGCACCATATCAAGGAATACGCCAGCGGGCTACGCCAGCTGGTGCGCTTTGTCGGCGTCGAAGAACAGGTTGTCAAATTCAGCCTGGGCTGACCGGGCACGTAACCGTTTCCCTGTGGTTGTCTCCTCCGAGCCCGTTCCTGCGGGCAGGGACTTGAACCCGCGAAATTCGCGGGTTTTTTCTTGGCCGGCGGAATCAGAGCTGCGGCGCGCGGCAGGCCGCGCCGTCCGGGTTGGCCGTTTCCGCCATGCCGAACACCGCCCTGGCGCCGCATTGCGAGCCGAACATGCGTGCCTGGTCGTGCCCCACGCCCACCACTTCATAGGCCTGGTGGCGGATCACCAGCCCGGGGCTGGCCAGGTAGCGCTCATAGCGCAGGTAGCCGCGGGCGCGCTGCAGGCGCGTGGGACCTTCGGCCTCAGCGCCGCACGCCTTGTCCAGTACGCGGTGGTTGGGGTCGTTGTCTTCCGTGCCGGCCAGGTAGGTTACCTGACGCCCGGCGTAGCGCTGGTACAGCGACTGGCCATTGGCACCTTTTGCGTAGGGCACGATGTCCTGCATGCCATAGCGGTACTTGTCGTAATCCGGGCACACCCCCTTGTCGTACGGCGCAAACGAGCGGCCGTCCGCGCCGGCCGGGCGCACCGGCGTGAAGTACAGGTAGGACGAGGGGTTGGCCACCACATAGCGCAGGTCGATGCCGCGCGCGCGGATGCGCTCGTCGACATTGTTCAGCACGGCATAGCGATGCACGATCTGCGCGCCGCCCGAATGCCCGGCCACGGTCACCCTGGCCACCTGCGGCAATCGCGCCTTGTCGGTGACGAAGGCCATCAGGTCATCGAGGACCTGCAGTGAACTGACCGTGAACGGCGCGTTGACCGCGTTCTCGCCACTCATCCAGCCCTGCACCGACCATTGCGGCATGCCGTCGAAGCCCTTGCCGTGGTCAGGCGTGCCGGGGAAGTTGGGCGCGACCAGCAGCACCTCGTCCGGATTGCGGCCGCTGGCCTTGAGCAGTGCAGCACCGGCGGCGTAGTAGTCATCGCCGTTGCGCTGCAGGCCGTGCTGCACGAACACCACCTCGCGGATGCGCGACAGGTCTTGGTCGAGCGGATGGTTGGCGTAGACCGGGAAGTCATAGCCCGCGCCCGTGCCCAGGTGCACGCGCTGCCAGTGCGGCTTCGCCTGGGCCGGCGTGGCCGCCGCCTCTATCGCCTTGGCGGCGGAACGCGTGTCGGGTGCGCTGGCGCAACCGGCCAGTACGGCCATGGCGATGGCGGCACCGGCCAATGCCCGGCATGGTTTGCTTGGCACAACGAGAGCAAAGGCTTGCAGCATGGGGAAGGGATTCCTGTGGGAGTGTTTTGCCGGCGGCTGACCCGGACTCGCCGCCCTGGTCAGCCCAGGCGCCTGACCAGCACCGCCACGTCCGGCCAGGTCACGCGGCGGACCATGACCCGCAGGTCCGGACCGTGGAAATCATCCTCGAACGCCTCGGATTCCTCGCCGCCCAGCCGCTGGTAGAACTCGCGCGCCTGCGTATTGGCTTCCAGCACATAGAGGAACAGCGGCCGCCCGGGCCAGTGCGCGGCCACGCGCTGCGCGCAGTGGGCCAGCAAGCGCTTGCCCAGGCCCTGGCCGTGGAAGGCGGGCAGCACGTGGAGGTTGTCGAGATAGATGCCGAAGCGGGGCTCCGCCTCGGGCAGCAGGCAGGCAAAGCCAGCGGCTTCGCCGTCGACCATGGCCAGCGTGACTTCCACGGGGCCGTCGGCGCCGTTGTGCATGCGGGCGCGCCAGGCGGCCAGCCGTTCCGGGTAGGCCTGGTCCCGCAAGTAAGCAGCCGGCAACATGCCGGGATAGGTGTGCTGCCAGCTGGCGGCGTGCATGGCGGCAAGCCGGTCGGCATCGGCAGCGGTGGCGGAGATCAGCGCAAGATCGGGCATGATAGGCGGCGGTCGGCCTCGGCGCAGCGCCGGCAAGGTGTCGGGAAGCGATCATTGTGCCGCCGCATGCCAAGGCTTGCAAAGCGTGGATGCAGGGATTGCAACCGGCGTGCCTTGCCTGCCTCCCGCGCCATCATGCAACACTCCCGGCGCCGGGAACGAAGGTTGCAGGATCCTGCAAAATCGCCTGCCGCAATGAAGAGGAAGCCTTATGTATATGGTCTACTGGTCCGAAGCCGACGGCAGCGGGCTCAGCCCCCACGCGCAGTCATTCCCAAGCGATGCGATGCGTGAAGCCCTGCACTTTACCGAAGCGCTGCGCCAGCGCCAGCATGCGGGCGAGCCGGTGAGCTTTGTCACGCTGTGCTCGGAGAATCCCAACTCGGTAGGACGAGCCGGGGCGGCGGATCCGCCGCCGGACTATGAGTGGAAGAAAAGGCGGCCTTGAAGCGGCGGCGTGCATCGTGAAACATGGCGCGCTGCCCGGCCGGGCAGAGCCCGGCAACTGGCCCGTCAGCCGATGACGTCGAACTGGCTGAAGTACTCCTCGTTCAGCTCCAGGCCCAGCCCCGGCAGGTTGTCGTCGAGCTGCAGGTAGCCGTTGTCCGGCGCCGGATCGCCCTTGAAGATGTAGTAGAACAACTCATTGCCCACCTCCACGTCGTGCACGGGGAAGTACTCCGACATCGGCGAAGCCGTCGAGGCCATGGTCAGGTGGTAGTTATGCATCTGCCCCGCGTGCGGGATCACCGGCACCGACCAGGCCTCCGCCATGGCGTTGATCTTCTGCGCCGCGGTGATCCCGCCGACGCGGTTGGTGTCGTACTGGATCACGTCCACCGCGCGGCGCTCGAGCAGGTCCTTGAAGCCGTAAGAGGTGAATTCATGTTCACCGCCGGAGATCGGGAACGGGCTCGCCTTCTTCAGTTCGGCATAGCCTTCGATATCGTCGGCAATCACCGGCTCTTCCAGCCAGCGCGGGTTGAACTCGGCCAGGCGCGGCAGCATGCGGCGCGCGTATTCCAGCGTCCAGCCCATATAGCACTCCAGCATGATGTCGACGCCATCGCCGACCAGCTCGCGCAGCAGGCGCACCTGCTCGATGTTCTTCTGCATGCCGGCGGGGCCGTCCTTGGGGCCGTAGCCGAAGCGCATCTTCATCGCGGTGAAGCCCTGGTCGAGGTAGCGCTGCGCTTCTGCCAGGAAAGCGTCGCGGTCGTCATTGTTGTAGAGCTTGGAGGCATAGCACCAGATCTTTTCCTTGGTGCGCCCGCCCAGCAGCTTGAACACGGGCTTGCCAACCGCCTTGCCCATCAGGTCCCACAGCGCGATATCGACCGCCGAGATCGCCGCCATGCCGATGCCCTTGCGGCCCCAGGCATGGGTGCGGCGGTACATCTTCTGCCACAGGTATTCGTTGTCGAACGGGTCCTGGCCGATCACCACCGGTGCCAGGTACTGGTCAACGATCTCCTTGGCCACGCGCGGCGCCAGCGCGCAGTTGCCGATGCCGACCAGGCCGGTGTCGGTTTCCACTTCCACCACCAGCCAGCCATGGAAGCGGAACGAGCCCATGGCGTCGCCGCGCTCGAACAGGATGTCGGTGGCGTTGGTGCAGAAATGCGCCTGCGGCGGCACGGTCTTGCCCTTCCATTCAAAGACACGGGCGCGGACGTTGGTGATCTTCATGTTCAGCTCCTGATGGCGATGCGTTGGCGCGAACGCTCCCCGGCCGCGCCGGGGGCGGTCTTGCTGGATTTGGTGTGGTGAAAGTGGTGGCTAGGCTGTGGCGCGCCGCTGCGCACCCATGCGGCAGACGATCTGGAATGCCTGCAGCGTGGCGCCCGGATCGGCGCGGCCCTGCTGCGTGATGTCGAACGCGGTGCCGTGCGCGGGCGTGGTGATCGGCACCGGCAGCCCGCCCTGCACCGTCACGCCGCGCGAGAAGCCCATCAGCTTGATGCCGATCTGGCCCTGGTCGTGGTACATGGTGACGATGGCATCGAACTGCCGCTGCGACGGCCCGCCCTGCACCTTCAGGAAGATGGTGTCGGCCGGGAACGGACCGTCCGCCGCCACGCCGCGTTCACGCGCCGCGGCCACGGCCGGGGCGATCACGTCGATCTCCTCGCGGCCGAAGGCGCCGTTGTCGCCGTTGTGCGGGTTCAGGCCGCACACCGCGATGCGCGGGCGCGCCATGCCGGTGCGGCGCAGGGCCTGGTCGATCAGGTCGATGGCGCCGCCCACGCGTTCCTGCGTAATCATCGCCGGCACGTCCTTGAGCGCCACGTGCGAAGTCACGCGCGAGGTCCACAGCCCGTCCAGAACATTGAACTCGCAGAAGTTGCCGTGGTAGCGAAGCTGCTCGGCAAACCAGTGCAGCTCATCGCTGTGCGCCATGCCGGCGGCGTGCAGCGAGCTTTTGTTCAGCGGCCCGAACAGGATCGCGTCGGCGTGGCCCGCTTGCGCCAGCTGCAGTGCCAGCGCCAGCGTGCCCAGGCTGTAGCGCCCGCCCTCGGCACTGGCTTGGCCGCGCGCATATGCCGGGCGCTCCGGCAGCTGCCAGTGGTACAGGCGCGGCTTGCCATCATCGGCAAAGGCGGGGGCTTCGGTCTCGGCCAGCGCCAGGTCGACGCCTGCGATCCGCATGCCGTGGCGCCATTCGTCGCGGTCGGCGATCAGCAGGATCTCGGCCTGCGCGGCGGTCGCGGGGTCGGCCAGCAGCCTGGCGATCAGTTCAGGGCCGATGCCGGCGGGGTCGCCCAGCACCATGGCGATTCTTGGACGGGAATTCATTGGACTTCCGGGGTTGTTATTGGTCGAGCTTGACGCCCAGTTCAGCGATCAGCTTGCCATAGCGCACATACTCGGCACGCGAGAAGGCATCGAACTGCGCCGCGGTCAGCGCGCCGGGCACCGCGCCCACATCGGCCAGCCGGCGCACGGTGTCAGGGTCCTTGATCACCGTGGCCAGCGCGCTGCCCAGCTTCTGCAGCGTCGCGGGCGGCGTGCCGGCCGGCGCATAGACACCGTACCACGCACTCATCTGGATGCCGGGCACGCCCGCTTCAGCCAGCGTGGGCACGTTGGGCAGCAGCGCCGAGCGCTGGTCCGCGGTGACCGCCAGCGCGCGCAGCTTGCCGGCCTTGATATGGCTGATGACCGACGGCATGGTCTCGAAGCTCATGTCCACCTGCCCGCCCATCAGGTCCACCAGCGCACTGCTGCTGCTCTTGTACGGCACGTGCAGCAGCTTGCCCTTGATCTGCCGCGCGAAGGACGCGCCGGCCAGGTGCTGGGTGCTGCCGACGCCGGACGAGCTGTAGCGGAACTTGTCCGGATTGGCCTGGATCTGCGCCACCAGCGCCTTGACGTCGCGCGCCTGCACCTGGTTGTTGACCACCAGCACATTGGGCACCGACGACACCAGCGCCACCGGCGCCAGGTCCTTGAGCGGATCGAACTGCAGCTTGAGCAGGTGCGGGGCGATCGCTTGCGAAGTCACCACGCCCATCAGCAGCGTGTTGCCGTCCGGCGCCGCCTTGGCGGTGATGTCCGCGGCAATGGTGTTGGACGCGCCGGGGCGGTTGTCGACCACGACGGGCTGCTTCAGCTGCGCGGCGAGCTTGTCGGAGACGATGCGCGCCATCACGTCGGTGCCGCCGCCGGGCGCGGCACCCACCATCAGCCGCACCGGCCGTGTGTCCTGCGCCCAGGCATTGCCCGTGACTGCCGCCACCGTGGCCAGGCCGGCGAGTGCGCCGGCGATCCATGTCTTCATTGCTGTCTCCGTCGTTTTGCTGTCCGGCTCTGCGGCGCGGATGGGCAGACTATAGGAGCATCAGTGATTGGCCACTACTGATGTTTTTTGAACTGGCGATCACCTGGCGTTATACCTCGGCAGCCGCCTGCTGCGCAGTGCGCGGCAATGCCTTCAGGATCGCGACCAGCTGTCGCGCCGCCGCGGACAAGGCGCCGCCGCGCCGCGTCACGATGCCAAAAGTCTGCTGCCGCGACTGCAGCCGCACGGGCAGGATGCGCAGCATCTTCTGGCGCACGAACATCGCCGCCACGCCGGTCGGCAGCAGCGACACCAGCCCGGGGTCGCCCTGCAGCATGGCCACCGTGACGAAGGCCGACGAGGTCGAGATCGCATTGGCGGGGAAGCTCATGCCGGCCAGGTCCAGCTCGCGCTGCAGCAGCGCGTGCATGGGCATATGCCCGGCGTAGGTGATCCAGCGATAACCGGCGAGGTCGGCAAACCCCATCGCACGCGCGCGCGGCGCCGGATGCGAGTGCCCCACCACGACCGCGACCTGCTCATCGTCCAGCGGGTGGTAGTGGTAGCGGGCCGGCTCACCGCTGACCAGCGAGCGGCCGATCACCACGTCGAGGTGGCCGTCATCGAGCAGCCCCAGCAGGCGCAGGCTGGTGTCCTCGATGATCTCCAGCGCCAGTTCCGGCTGCGCCTGGCGCAACTGCGCCAGCGCCGGCACCAGCACCTCCGGCACCGCGCCCATGATCACGCCGATGGCCACGCGCCCGCCGCTGCCGGCGCGGATGCCCGCCACCTCCTCGCACATGGCGCCCAGGTCTGCCACCAGCTGGCGTGCGTGCCGGATCACGCAATGGCCGAAGGCATTGGGACGCATGCCGCGCCTGGAGCGCTCGAACAGCGGCGCTTCCAGCATGCCTTCCAGCTCCTGCAGCGACTTGCTGGCCGCCGACTGGGTCATCGCCATCGCCGCGGCGGCCTGGTGCAGGGAGGAATGCTCGTCCAGCGCGATCAGCAGTTGCAGCTGCTTCATGCGCAACCGGCCGGTCAGGGTGTCGAGGGTGGAGTTCATGAAGGGTCTGTGAGTCGCAAAAGCGATCACCAGATGGAAAGGTTTCAATATACAGCCAGGGGGGCGGCTCGTATATTGGCCCGAACCAATTCACAAGCAGCCGGAGGAGACCATGACCCGCACCCCAGCCCCCACCGTCTACCGCGGCGTATTCCCGGTAGCGCCCACCATCTTCGACGCCCAGGGCGGCCTCGACCTCGACGGCCAGCGCCGCTGCATCGACTTCATGATCGATGCGGGGTCGCACGGCATCTGCATCCTGGCCAACTTCTCCGAGCAGTTCGTGCTGAGCGACGACGAGCGCAACGTGCTGATGAAGAGCGTGCTGGAACACGTGGACGGCCGGGTGCCGGTGATCGTCACCACCACGCATTTCAGCTCGCGCCTGTGCGCCGAGCGCAGCCGCGCGGCGCAGGATGCGGGCGCGGCCATGGTGATGGTGATGCCGCCCTACCACGGCGCCACCATCCGCGTGCCCGAGCGCAGCATCTATGAATTCTTCGCCACGGTCTCGGATGCCATCGACATCCCCATCATGATCCAGGACGCGCCGGTCAGCGGCACCACGCTGAGCGCACCGTTCCTGGCGCGCATGGCGCGCGAGATCGGCAATGTGTCGTACTTCAAGATCGAAGTGCCGCAGGCCGCGGCCAAGCTGCGCGAGCTGATCGAACTGGGCGGCGACGCCATCGTCGGCCCCTGGGACGGCGAAGAGGCCATCACGCTGATGGCCGACCTGGAAGCGGGCGCTACGGGTGCGATGACGGGTGCGGGCTTCCCCGACGGCATCCGCCAGATCCTCGATGCCTGGCAGGCCGGCGATGCCGAACTGGCCGCGCAGCGCTACCAGCAATGGCTGCCGCTGATCAATTATGAAAACCGGCAAGGCTGGCTGGCCACCAGCAAGGTGCTGATGCAGGCAGGCGGCGTGATCGCGTCGGACGCGGTGCGCCATCCGCTGCAGCCGATGCACCCGGCCACCCGCGAAGGGCTGCTGAAGATTGCGCGGAGGCTGGATCCGCTGGTGTTGCGCTGGGCCCGCTGATCTCATCGAAAGGACAAGGCATGACAATCTCAGGCGAACTCCTGATCGGCCGCCGCGCTGAACGCGGCGGCAACGGCACCATCCACGCCATCGACGCGGCCACCGGAGCCACCCTCGAACCGGCATTCGGCGGCGCCACGCCCGCACAGCTGGACCAGGCCTGCGCGCTGGCATGGCAGGCATTCGACACCTACCGCGAGACCACGCCCGAGCGGCGCGCCGATTTCCTCGAAGCCATCGCCGCCAACATCCTGGCGCTGGGCGATACCCTGATCGACCGCTGCACCACCGAATCCGGCCTGCCGCGCGCCCGCATCGAAGGCGAGCGCGGCCGCACCGTGGGGCAGTTGCGCATGTTCGCAAGCCTGCTGCGCCAGGGCGACTTCCTTGAACTGCGCGTCGACCCCGCGCTACCTGAACGCAAGCCGCTGCCGCGCGTCGACCTGCGCCTGCGCCATATCGCGCTGGGGCCGGTAGCAGTATTCGGCGCCAGCAACTTTCCGCTGGCATTCTCGGTGGCCGGCGGCGATACCGCCTCGGCCCTGGCCGCGGGCTGCCCGGTCGTCGTGAAGGCGCATCCGGCGCACCCGGGCACATCGGAGCTGGTCGGCCGCGCCATCCGCAAGGCCGTCGACGACATGGACCTGCCCGAAGGCACCTTCTCGCTGCTGTTCGATGCCGGGCTGGAGGTCGGGCAAGGGCTGGTGGCCGACCCGCGCATCAAGGCCGTCGGCTTCACCGGCTCACGCGCCGGCGGCATGGCGCTGATGGCGATCGCGGCGGCACGGTCCGAGCCGATCCCCGTGTTTGCCGAGATGAGCAGCATCAACCCGGTACTCCTGTTCCCGCACGCACTGGCCAATCGCGCCGAAGCCATCGGCACGGCGTTTGCGGATTCGCTGATGCTGGGCGCGGGGCAGTTCTGCACCAACCCCGGCCTGGTGCTGGCGGTTGCGGGGGATGACCTGGAGCGCTTCCTGCATGCCGCGGCTGCGCGGCTGGGGGCGCTGCCGGCTGCGACCATGCTGACGCCCGGCATCCATCGTGCCTATTGCGCCGGCGTCGATAGGCTCGCTGGCCATGCGCAAGTGCAGACCGTTGCGCGTGGCGCGGCGGGATCGGCTGCACAGGGACGGGCCGCGCTGTTCGCCACCGACGCCGGTGCCTTCCTGGCCGACGAAGCGCTGCGCCACGAAGTCTTCGGCGCCGCCTCGCTGGTGGTGCGCTGCCGCGACCTCACCGAGATGCGGCGCGTCATCGACGCACTGGAAGGCCAGCTGACCGCCGCCCTCCATATCGACGATGCCGACCACGACGCCGCCCGCACCTTCCTGCCCGCGCTGGAACGCCTGGCGGGACGCATCCTGGTCAATGGCTTCGGCACGGGCGTGGAGGTCGGGCATGCGATGGTGCATGGCGGGCCCTGGCCGGCAACGTCCGACGGCCGCAGCACCTCGGTCGGCAGCCTGGCCATCGCGCGCTTCCTGCGCCCGGTCAGCTACCAGGACATGCCGCCCGGCCTGCTGCCCGCGTCGCTGCGCCCGGACAGCCCGCAACGCCACGCGTGGCGCCTCGACGGCAAGCGCCAAGGCATGCCCGGCTGAGGCTTATCTCGACAACGCCCGCAACGCATCGATCAGCAGGCTCATCGATGCCGTCGGCGGGCGGCCCCGCCGCGTGACGATGCCATAGGGCCCCAGCTTGCGCGGCAGGGGCAGCGGCAATACCGCCAGCGCGCCAAGCCTGCCGTAGTAGGCGGCGACCGACTCCGGCAGCACCGCGATCAGTTCGCTGTCCGCCAGCAACGACGTGGTCATCAGCACCGCCGCGGTCTCGATGGTGGACGGCGGCGCCGGCACGCCGGCATCCTCGAACGAGCGGTCGATCAGCGCGCGCATCGGGCTGGGGCGCGGCTGCATGATCCACGGGTAGCCCGTCAGTTCCTCGAACGACAGCTTGCGGCGCCGCGCCAGCGGGTGCTGCGGCCCGACCACGATGGCCAGACCCTCGTCGCCCAGTTGCTCGAAGTCCAGCCCGCTGCTGTCCCAGCCATCCGGCACGCGCCCCAGCACGATATCGAGCTGGTCGCGCTCAAGCTGCGGCATCAGCACATCGCTGGTCTCCACGTGCACCGCCACCTCCAGCCGCGGATGATCGCGATTGAGCTGCCGGATCACGTCGGCAAGCAGCCCCGGCGTGGGCGCCATCACCGCCCCGACCCGCACGCGTCCGATCTTGCCGGACTCCAGCGCCACCAGTTCATCGCGCAGCCCGCCCATGTCGGCAAACACCAGCCGGGCATAGCGCGTGGCCGCCAGCCCGAAGCGCGTGGCCCGCAGCCCGCGCGCATGGCGCTCGAACAGCGGCACGCCGAGCAGGTCTTCCATGTCCTGCAGCATCTTGCTGACCGCGGGCTGCGTGAGCGTCAGCGCCTCGGCGGCCTGGCGCAGGGAGCCGCGCTCCTCCACCGCCAGCAGCAGGCGCAGGTGCTGCATTTTCAGGCGGCCGTGGAGGGTGCTGACGGGTGGGATCATGGGTGGGACCAAGCGTAGGGAAGCGTGAGGGCAGGCTTTCGCCTGCGATCACAAATTCTTATCGCTTCGCCCCGTATGGTCAAGCCGGATATATCACTGTCACGCCGACGGCAGCCGGCATCGGATTACTTCTTTGGCGATTCCAGCGTGACTTTCGAGGGGGTGATTTCGCCGACATCCTCCCACGCCTTAGTGTCGAAGCGGAATCTGGCGACGGCGCAGGTCGGCATGTCGGTGATCTCGTCCGACAAGCGATGCGCGAAGTCGGTGAACTCGGGGTTGTGACCGAACAGCATCACGCAATCTAGCTTCTTGTCGAGCGCACGAACGACGGCCAGCAACGCCTCCGCGCTGGTGGCATACAGCTGGTCATCGAGCGCGATGTCCTTGCGTGCATAGCCGAGCTCGTCGGCAATCAGTTGCGCTGTCGTCAGCGCACGCAGGGCCGGACTCGACAGGAGCAGGTCGGGCTTCAGCTTGCGCTCGGCCAGGCGCTTGCCCATTTCCGGGGCGTCTTGCAGGCCACGGTCATTCAGGGGGCGCTCACGGTCGGGCAAGGAGGGATCGTCTTTGCTTGACTTGGCATGCCGGACGAGAAACAGGGTCTTCATGTTTCCTCCTGATCCAAAGGATTGATGTCGATTGCGCGCGCCAGGAGACCTGCACACGGCGACTGGCCTCGCCGCCACGCCCGCCCTATAGTGGACTTGGATGGGCGCGATTGCAACGCGATGCACGTCTACGCACCACCCGTCGGAGGACTGCGCCATGCCGAGCAATTCAGAAGCCATCGAGGTTGTGATCCCGGCCGGCGGCGTGGACCTGCAAGGCATACTCACGTTGCCTCCCGGCGCGGTCGCATTGGTATTGTTTGCGCACGGCACGGGCAGTTCCCGGCTTAGCCCGCGCAATCGATATGTGGCCGCGGAGCTCAATCGCTGCGGCATGGCAACGCTGCTGATGGATCTGCTGCTGCCGGACGAAGACCAGGTGCAGGCCATCCGCTTCGACGTCGAGCTCCTGGCGACACGGCTGGCGCAGGCAACCAGCTGGGTGGCGCGGCAGCAAGCCGTGCCACAGCGGTTCGGCTACTTCGGCGCCAGCGTTGGTGGCGCCGCGTCGATCCGTGCCGCATGCCAGTCGTCTGTCCCGATACACGCCGTCGTTTCGCGCGGGGGCCGGGTCGACCTGGCGGGCCCCGACGCCCTTGCGAAACTGCTTGCGCCCACCATGCTGATCATCGGCGGGCTGGACCTGAGCGTCCTGGAACGCAATGAATCGGCCTATGCCCAGCTGACATGCACCAAGAAGCTGGTGATCGTGCCCGGCGCCTCCCATTTGTTCGAGGAGCCCGGCGCACTGGAATCGGTCGCTCGCCTGGCGGCGCAGTGGTTCGAGCGCTATCTCGGCAAGGACTCGCCCTGAACAGGGCCAGCAGTCTGCCCCTGGCGTCGAAGGTACAATGCCCGGGCCCGGCCTGACGGCCACCCGGGCACTGTCACTTTCGCCAACCTCCCAGGGAACAGGACACCACCCATGCGCGAACCCAGCCGGGCGTTCCTCCTCGGTCCGCTGCTCAAAGGCGTCTCGCGTTCGTTCTATCTCACGCTGCGCGTGCTGCCCGAGCGGATGCGCGATCCGGTCGGCCTGGCCTATCTGCTGGCGCGTGCCGCCGACACGATTGCCGATACCTCGCTGATCCCGCCACAACGGCGCCTGGCGCTGCTGTTGTCGTTGCGCGACCAGGTCAACGGTGCAACCGCAGACACGGCGCTGGCCGACAGCATCGCAACCGAGGTGGCAGGCCGGCAGGAACAGTCGGACGAGCGCATCCTGCTCGAGTCACTGGGCCCTGCGCTGGCGGTGCTGGCGCAGCTGGGGCCGGACGACCGGCAAGCGGTACGGCAGATCGTATCGACCCTGAGCGAGGGCATGGAATTTGACCTGCGCACCTTCCCCGATGAAAACGCAGGCCGCATCGTCGCACTGCGCGAGCCGGAAGAGCTTGACCGTTATACGTACCTGGTCGCCGGATGCGTGGGCGAGTTCTGGACCAGCATGACCGCCGCGCACATGCCTGGCGCGATCGGCAAGCCCGACGCCATGCTGCGCCGCGGGGTCCGCTTCGGCAAAGCCTTGCAGATGACCAATGTGCTGCGGGACTGCGGCAAGGACCTGCGCATCGGCCGCTGCTATCTTCCGGCCACGATGCTGCACCAGCATGGCCTGAGCCCGCAGGATCTGCTGCTGCCGGACGCCTCGCTGCGCGCTCGGGCCTTGATGCTCGAGCTCGTGCGCAAGACGCTGGACCACTTTTGCGAGGCGATGGCGTACACGCTTGCCATTCACCCGCGTTTTATCCGGCTGCGGCTGGCTTGCCTGTGGCCCGTCCTTATCGGCATGGAAACGCTGTTGCTGCTGGTGCGCAACGACGACTGGCTGGACCCGGCAAAGGCGTCCAGACTGCAGCGCGGCAAGGTGTATCGGATCATTGCGTATTCGCTGCCGATGGTCCTGTCGAACAGCCTGTTGCGCATCTGGTTTGCGCGCCAGATGCGCAACATCGATGCAGTCATTCGCGGATTCAATGTCCGGTGAATACCGTCAGCACCCCCGTATAGCCATAGAGGTGATCCCTTGCGATCTCGCCGCCGGCAAAGAAGCCAGCCAGCGGCAGGTCGCCAAGCGCGCGGCGTACGGTCTGCAGCTCGGCATGCGGCGCGCCGAAATGCGGCCCGCCCCGGCCTGAGCAACTGATGTAAAGCGCGCCACGTGCGCGGCTGCCGCCGCGTTCGATCTCCGTGCGGATCTCGGTGGCGACGCGCACCAGGTCCGCGCGCGCCGCGTCAGCATTGCGCATGCAGAAAGCCAGCCGCATGCCGGGCTCGACCATGTCGGCCAGCGCCAACATGCGATGCTGCACGTCCAGGCCGATCAGGTGGCGCACCAGCGTGTCCGAGCCGAACCTGCCGGGCAGCACCGGGGCATCGTCGGCGGCTGAATTCAGGCCGGCCAGCGTTCCGGCCAGCGCCTCCGCCATGGTCTCCACCTGGGCATCGCGCTCGACGCCCAGGTCATTCAGGATGCAATCCAGGGCCGGCTTGCCGTCCAGCTCGAACAGGAGGTTGTGATCGCTGCGCGTCACGGCGCGCACCGGCCCGATCGGCTGGCAGCCCTGCGTGACGCGGGAGACCAGTTCGATCTCGGGGCCGAACAGCACGCCCGACAGCCCACCGGAGTAGACGCCATCGGCAATATGCAAGGTACGGTTGCGGGCCGACGACAAGCCGCCGAACAGGTAACCGGTGGCCGTGCGCGCGCTCAGCTCGTGCAACAGGTCCTGCACGTCCGGCGTACTGCCCTCGGCATGCACCAGCGCGGTATGGGGAACGAAGCCGGAAGACGCCGGCGGCAAGGGCTGGCGCCCGGAAAACAGCTGGAACGCATCGCGCGGAAACGGCGCCGCCATCAGCACCATGGCCGGCTCGTCGAAATACTCCTTGCCGCTGGCGGATACGCCCAGGCCGACCGTGCCGACCCAGGACACGCCGGGCCAGTTCTGCTGCAGCGCGGCAAGGATGGCCTCGGCGGCCAGCGCGTAGTAGTCGCTCAGGTAGCACCAGCCGAGCGTGAGCGGCGGCGCGTTGTCTGCCTTCGCCTGGCGCAGGAAATCCTGCGTGTCCAGCTGGCGCTGGCAGTCCGCCAGCGCGACCTGCCATTCGACGTGCGCCGCGTCAGCGTGAACGAAGGAAAGGTCATGCATTTTGGGATCCTCCGTATTCAGGCTGGCGACATCCATTGGACTGTTGCCGGCAAGGGGTGTTCAGCCTCCGTTCTGGCAGCCGGTCGGCTGCCGCGGCCGCTCCTGCGCGATCTCCTCCTGTAACGCCAGCGCCGCCCTTGTGAGCGAGGCCGTTATTCCGCCTTCGCCCCCGATTCCCGCGCCACCTTGCCCCACTTGTCGGTCTCGGCGCGGATAAAGGCAGCAAGCCGCGTTGGCGTCATGTCGCCAGCGGTCACGCCCTGCTCGTCAAACCGCTTCTGCACCTCCGGCGCCTTCAGCAGCTTGCCCAGCTCCGCCGAGACGCGCTGCTCGATCGCCGCGGGCGTGCCGCGCGGCGCCATCAGCGCGAACCATGTGGTGACTTCATAGCCCCTGACGCCGCTCTCCGCCAGCGTCGGCACGCCGGGATAGGCGGCGGAACGCTTCGCGGTGGTGACCGCCAGCGCCCGGACTTTGCCGCTGCGCACGTGCTGCGACGCCGACGGGCTGGTCTCGATCGCCATCTGGATCTGGCCCGCGATCAGGTCGGTCATCATCGGCGCGCCGCCCTTATACGGTACATGCGCAATGTCGGTGCCGGTCAGCGCGCGGAACAACTCGCCGGACAGGTGCTCGGTGCTGCCGATGCCGGCCGAGCCGTAGTTGACCTTGCCGGGATGCGCCTTGATATAGGCGATCAGGTCGGACACGGACTTCACCGGGATCGCAGGATTGACCACCAGCACATTGGGCGTCAGCGCCACCAGGCCCACCGGATCGAGGTCGCGCGTGAACTCGTAGGGGAGGCTCTTGTAGATGGCCGGCGCCATGGTGTGGGCCACGGTGGCCAGCAGGAAGGTGTAGCCGTCGGCCGGCGCGCGCGCCACGTTGGCCGCGCCGAGGGTGCCGCCGGCGCCGGGGCGGTTGTCCACCACCACCGGCTGCTGCAGCGCCTCGCCCAGCTTCTGGCCGATGGTGCGGGCGAGGATGTCAGTGGTGCCGCCGCTGGCGAAGGGCACTACCAGGGTGATCGGCTTGGCCGGCCAGTTGTCCGCGGCGAACGCGGCGGGCGCGCCCAGTACAGCGGTACCGGCGAGGCCGGCCACCACGGCGCGGCGCATGCGCGAAACGGTTGTCATGCAGTCTCCTTTGCGGGAAGTCATGTTGTTATGGAATGGCGGCTGCGTAGTGTCGCGTCCGCCGGTTTCTGACCGGTGCGACTCTACGCAGCCGCTGGCAAGCGCGCCATCGGGCGGGCGTTAACGGGTCTTCAGGATTCGTGAACTGCGGCAGGTTTTCCGCTACCATGCGGGCAAATTGCGGCAGCGGGGACGCGACATGGAACTGAGGCAACTGCGCTACTTCGTCAGCGTGATCGAGCATGGCAGCATGGGCAAGGCGGCGCTGGAGCTGGGCGTAGTCACGTCCGCGCTGAGCCAGCAGATCAGCCGGCTGGAGAGCGAGCTGTCGACGCGGCTGCTGCAGCGCACTTCCACCGGCGTGGTCGCCACCGATGCCGGGCTGGCCTTCTGGCGCCAGGCCCAGCTGGCGCTGCGCCATATCGACGATGCCGCGCTGGCCGCGCGGCAGGCGCGCCTGTCGGGCCATGTCAGCGTGGGCCTGCCGCCCAGCACCGCCGCGGTGCTGGCGCTGCCCTTCATGCAGGCCATGCGCGAGCGCTACCCCGACGTGCGGCTGCGCATGGTGGAGAGCCTGTCCGGCTACCTCGGCACGATGCTGAGCGCGCGCCAGATCGACCTGGCGGTGCTGTTCAGCGAGGAGCCCGCGCAGCGCTGGAGCGTGCTGCCGCTGCTCGATGAGCGCCTGTTCGTGATCGGCGCCGAGGGGCTGGCCGGCATGCCGCGCGGCGAGCAGACCTCGGTGGCGGCACTTGGCAAGCTGCCGCTGATCCTGCCCAGCGGCTCGCACGGGCTGCGCGCGCTGGTCGCCGCGTGCTTTCGCCAGGCGAAGCGCGAGCCCCAGGTGGTGGCGGAGATCGACGGGCTGGCGATCCTGATGGACGCCGTGCGCGGTGGCCTGGGCGCCACCATCCAGCCGGGCGCGGCGCTGGCGCGCAGCCATGGCACGCCCTACCGCAGCATACTGGTCACCGACGCCGGCGCCACGCGGCCCAACCTGCTGGTCAGCCTGTCCGACGATGAACTGTCGCCGGCGGGCCTGGCCGCGCGCGTGGTGCTGGCCGACGTCGCCACCACGCTGGTGCGCGAGGGGCGCTGGCCCGGCGCCACGTTGCGCCCGCGCTGACCCGGCTGTGCCCAGGCCGGGCTTCACGAAAGCTGAAGCCCCCTTGCCGCGCCCCTGCTGGCGCCCGCCCGCCTTGCCCGCCAAGATGGCGCCAGCAAGGAGACAATCCCCATGGTCGACGTATTGGTAATTGGCGGCGGCAACGCGGCCCTGTGCGCGGCGCTGATGGCGCGCGAAGCCGGGGCCTCGGTGCTGCTGCTCGAATCCGCGCCGCGCGCCTGGCGCGGCGGCAACTCCCAGCACACGCGCAACCTGCGCTGCATGCATGACGCGCCGCAGGACGTGCTGGTCGATGCCTATCCCGAGGAAGAGTACTGGCAGGACCTGCTCAAGGTCACCGGCGGCATCACCGACGAACACCTGGCGCGGCTGGTGATCCGCGCGTCATCGACCTGCCGGCCGTGGATGCGCAGGCATGGCGTGCGCTTCCAGCCGCCGCTGTCGGGTGCGCTGCACGTGGCGCGCACCAACGCCTTCTTCATGGGTGGCGGCAAGGCGCTGGTCAACGCGTACTACCGCAGCGCCGAAGCGATGGGGGTGCAGGTCCGCTATGAAACCCCGGTGGACGCGATCGAGCTGGACGGCGACCGCTTCGTCGCCGCGCGCAGCGGCAGCCAGCGCTTCACCGCGCGCGCCTGCGTGCTGGCCGCGGGCGGCTTCGAATCCAACCGCGAATGGCTGCGCGAAGCCTGGGGCCGGAACGAACGTGGCGAATGGCCCGCCGACAACTTCCTGATCCGCGGCACGCGCTTCAACCAGGGCGTGCTGCTGCGTTCCATGATCGACGCCGGCGCCGACGCCATCGGCGATCCGTCGCAATCGCACTGTGTCGCCATCGACGCGCGCGCGCCGCTGTACGACGGCGGCATCTGCACGCGCATCGATTGCGTGTCGCTGGGTATCGTGGTCAATCGCGACGCCGTGCGCTTCTACGACGAAGGCGAGGACTTCTGGCCCAAGCGCTACGCCATCTGGGGCCGGCTGGTGGCGCAGCAGCCCGGGCAGATCGGCTATTCGATCATCGACAGCAAGGCCATCGGGCGCTTCATGCCGCCGGTGTTTCCCGGCGAGAAGGCCGACACGCTGCCTGAGCTCGCGCGCAAGCTGGGGCTGCCGGAAGCGCAGTTCGCGCGCACGGTGCAGGACTACAACGCGGCGTGCCGCGTCGGCACCTTCGACCACACCGCGCTGGACGACTGCCACACCGAAGGCCTGGCACCGGCCAAGACGCATTGGGCCAGGCCGCTCGACCAGGCGCCGTTCTACGGCTACGCGCTGCGGCCGGGCATCACCTTCACTTACCTGGGGCTCAAGGTCAATGACCGCGCCCAGGTGCACTTTGGCGGCAAGCCAAGCGGGAATCTGTTCGTGGCAGGAGAAATGATGGCCGGCAACGTGCTCGGCAAGGGATACACGGCCGGTGTCGGCATGTCGATCGGCACGGCCTTCGGGCGCATCGCGGGCACGCAGGCTGCATTGGCGGCGGGCATCAACACGGGAGCCGTCCATGCAGAAGCTTGAAGCCCTGACGCGCGAGGCCGCGCAACTGGCCGGGCAGGACGCTGCCGCCCCGGCGCCGCAGTCCCGCGTCATCCGCGTGCTGCCGCTGACCGACAATGAGGCCGAAGTTGCCCGGCAGATGCAGATCTGCAATGCCTGCCGCTACTGCGAAGGCTTCTGCGCGGTGTTCCCGGCCATGACCCGCCGGCTGGAGTTCGGCAAGGCCGACGTCAACTACCTGGCCAACCTGTGCCACAACTGCGGCGCCTGCTACCACGCCTGCCAGTACGCGCCGCCGCATGATTTCGGCGTCAACGTGCCGCAGGCGATGGCAAAGGTGCGGCTGGAAACCTATAGCGAATATGCATGGCCCGCGCCGCTGGGCAAGCTGTACCAGCGCAACGGGCTGACGGTATCGGTGGCGCTGGCCTTCGGGCTGGCGTTGTTCCTGGTACTCGCCGCCACGCTGGGCGGCGCGCTGTGGCAGACGCATGCGGGCGGCAATTTCTACGCGGTATTCCCGCACAACACGCTGGCGGCATTGTTCGGCAGTGTGTTCGGCTTTGCCGTGCTTGCGCTTGGCCTGGGCGTGCGCCGCTTCTGGCGTGATGTCTCTGCCGGCACAGCGTCGGCACCGGCCGTGGCAGAGGCGGCCCGGAACGTGCTGGCACTGACCTACCTCGATGGCGGCCACGGCGATGGCTGCAACGAGGCCAGCGACCGCTTCACGCTGGCGCGGCGGCGCTTCCACCATTTCACGTTCTACGGCTTCATGCTGTGCTTTGCGTCGACAGTGGTGGCGACCGGCTACCACTATCTGCTGGGCTGGCATGCGCCCTATCCGGTCACGAGCCTGCCGGTGCTGCTGGGCACCGCCGGCGGCGTGGGCCTGCTGGTGGGCCCGGCGGGCTTGCTGTGGCTGAACCTGCGCCGGCACCCGATGCATGGGGATGCCCGGCAGCGGCCGATGGACCGCGGCTTCATCGCGCTGCTGCTGCTGACCAGCGCCACCGGGCTGGGGTTGCTGGCCGGGCGCGGCACCGCGGCGATGCCGCTGTTGCTGGCGGTCCACCTTGGCGTGGTGATGGCGTTGTTTGCGACGCTGCCGTATGGCAAGTTCGCACACGGCATCTATCGCAGTGCGGCGCTGCTCAAATCTGCGATCGAAAAGCGGCAGAAAAACAAGCTGCAGCTTGGCAGCGATTGAGTGGCAGCCGTCCCCGCCCACGCATAAACAAAAAGCCGGTCCCGACAGGGACCGGCTTTTCTTTGGCGCGGCAAGGACGCGAATCAATCCACCGTAGCGCCCGAAGCCTTCACCACCTTCGCCCACTTGGCCGTTTCCGACTTCATGAACGCGGCCAGCTGGGCCGGCTTTTCCGGATTGGGTTCGGCGCCCTGGTCGGCCATCTGCTTCTTCACTTCCGGCATGGCCAGGATCTTCACCACTTCGGCGTTGAGGCGGTCGACGATGGGCTGCGGCGTGCCGCCGGTGGCGTACAGCGCAAACCACGAGGTGGCCTCATAGCCCGGCACACCCGATTCGGCCACGGTCGGCACGTTGGGCAGCGCCGGCGAGCGCTTGGCCGAAGTCACGGCGATGGCGCGCAGCTTGCCGGCCTTCACGTGCGGGTACGACGACGGCATGTTGTCGAACATCAGGCCGATCTGGTTGCCCAGCAGGTCGTTCACGGCCGGGGCGCTGCCCTTGTACGGGATGTGCTGGATATGCAGGCCGGTCATGGAGTTGAACAGCTCGCCCGACAGGTGCATCGACGAACCGCTGCCCGACGAGCCGTACGACAGCTTGTCCGGGTTGGCCTTGACGTAGGTGATCAGTTCCTTGACGTTGTTGACCGGCACCTTGGGATTCACCACCACCAGGTTCGGCACCATGGCCACGCGCGTGATCGGTGCGAAGTCCTTGACCGGGTCATACGGCAGCTTGGAGTACAGCGACTGGTTGATCGCGTGCGTGCCGATGGTGCCCATGAACAGCGTGTAGCCGTCGCCCGGCGCCTTGGCCGCCAGCGAGGCGCCAATGTTGCCGCCCGCGCCCGGACGGTTGTCGATCACCACCGGCTGGCCGAGCGCCTTGCCCAGCTGCAGGCCGACGATGCGGGCCAGGATGTCGGTGGTGCCGCCGGCCGAGAACGGCACGATCATGGTGATCGGCTTGGTCGGGTAGCCGCCCTGCGCATGGGCCGCACCGGCAAAGCCGGCGATGGTGGTGGCCAGCGCCACGCCAGCGGCAAGCAGGCGGCGGCGCGTGGTGGAGGTCTGGGAATCTTGTCTCATCGGTAATGCTCCGGTGCTATATCGTTCCGGCGGTGATTGGGTACCGCGGGAGGTTGTGCTGAATGGCGTGATTGCCGTTCCCGAACGGATGGCGCGCACATGCGCGCATCCGGTGGGCGGCCCGGCCACGGGCCGCCATGCGTGACGCTTGGTTAACGTCTCTTCTTGTTGAATGCTTGAATGCGGGATGCCTGGGACGCGCGCTGCTTACACCGGCGCAACGCCCAGCGTGGTGCCGCCGCACACGTACAGCACCTGGCCGGTGACGAAGCCGTTGTCTGGCGACAGGAAGAACAGCGCGGCACGCGCAACGTCTTCCGGCGTGCCCATGCGCTTGACCGTGATGCTGGCCAGGATGCGCCGGGTCTGTTCGGCGCCTTCGGGGTTGCTCTTGCGGAACAGCTCGGTGGCGATCGGGCCCGGGGCCACGGCGTTGACGGTGACGCCGTCGCCGCCCAGCTCCATCGCGAGCGTGCGGGTCATGCCGATCAGGCCGGCCTTGGTGGCGGAGTACACCACGCGCTCGGCCTTGCCCAGCGCGGCGCGCGAGGCCATGTTGACGATGCGGCCAAAACCGGCAGCACGCATCGCGGGCAGGCACGCCTGCGTCAGCAGCAGCGTGGCCTGCAGGTGCAGGCCGGTCACGTAGTCCAGGTCGGCAACGGTGGCGGTGTCGGCGGTGCCGGGGCGCGTGGCGCCGGCGTTGTTCACCAGGCGCGTGACGGCGAAGCGCGAGGTCACCTGCGCGGCCACGGCGCGGGTCGCCTCGGCATCGGTCAGGTCGGCCTGGAAGAAGGTCAGGTTCGGGTGCGACCAGGCCGGTTCGGCATAGTCGACATTGACCACCTGGGTCACGCCATCGGCCAGCAGCATTTCACAGATGGCGCGGCCGATACCGGAACTGCCGCCGGTGACAAGCGTGGCTACGGGAAGGGACATCTTTGACTCACTTTCAAGACTACTGCGGACTGGCTCCCTCTCTCGCTTGCAGGCGAGGGTTGGGGTGAGGGCGGGCGTGTCGACGAAGTGCAGCGTGTCGGTACGCCACTGCCGGCCCTCACCCCCTGCCCCTCTCTCGCAAGCGGGAGAGGGGAGCAAACCGGCGGGAGGTCAACCGAACTCGCTCAAACGCGCTCGATCACCATCGCAATACCCTGGCCCACGCCGATGCACATCGTGCACAGCGCGAAGCGGCCGCCGGTGCGGTGCAACTGGTACATCGCGGTGGTGACCAGGCGCGCTCCGCTCATGCCCAGCGGGTGGCCCAGCGCGATCGCGCCGCCGTTCGGGTTGACGCGCTTGTCGTCGTCGGCCACGCCCAGTTCACGCAGCACGGCCAGGCCTTGCGCGGCGAACGCCTCGTTCAGCTCGATCACGTCGATCTGGTCCATGGTCATGCCGAGCTGCTTGAGCAGCTTCTGCGACGCCGGTGCCGGGCCGATGCCCATCACGCGCGGCGCCACACCGGCGGTGGCCATGCCGACGATGCGGGCGCGCGGGGTCAGGCCGTGCTGCTTGAGGCCGGCTTCGCTGGCCAGCAGCAGCGCGCAGGCGCCGTCATTCACGCCCGAGGCATTGCCGGCGGTCACGGTGCCGTCAGGACGGACCACGCCGCGCAGCTTGGCCAGCGCTTCCATGCTGGTGGCGCGCGGGTGCTCGTCGCGCTCGACCACGATCGGGTCGCCCTTCTTCTGCGCGATGGTGACCGGGGTGATTTCCTGCGCCAGCGTGCCGTCGGCCTGCGCGCGCGAGGCCTTTTCCTGGCTGCGCAGCGCCATCAGGTCCTGGTCTTCGCGGCTGATCTTGTAGTCGGTGGCGACGTTCTCGGCGGTCTCGGGCATCGAGTCCACGCCGTAGGCCGCGCGCATGGCCGGGTTGATAAAGCGCCAGCCGATGGTGGTGTCGAAGATCTGCGCATCGCGCGAGAAGGCGCTGGTGGCCTTGCCCATCACGAACGGGGCGCGGCTCATGCTTTCCACGCCGCCGGCGATCATCAGGGTGGCTTCGCCGGCCTTGATGGCGCGCGCGGCGGTGCCGGTGGCGTCCATGCCGGAGCCGCACAGGCGGTTGAGGGTTGCACCGGGCACCTCTTGCGGCAGGCCCGCCAGCAGCGCCGACATGCGTGCCACGTTGCGGTTGTCCTCGCCGGCCTGGTTGGCGTTGCCGTAGATCACGTCATCGATGGCCTTCCAGTCCAGGTTCGGATTGCGGGCCATCAGCGCCTTCAGCGGCACTGCGCCAAGGTCGTCCGCGCGCACCGCGGACAGGCTGCCGCCGTAGCGGCCGATGGGGGTGCGGATGGCGTCGCAGATAAAGGCTTCGGTCATGGTGTGTCTCTCTCTCTTGGTGTGTGTCGGGTCTGCTGGTTATGCGGCCTGCTTGAGCGGCACGCCGGTCAGGCGCTGCAGCTCTTCAAAGCTCAGCCCTTCGACCAGGTCGCGCGCGACCAGCCCGTCGGCGGTCACGTCGATGGTCGCAAGGTCAGTGTAGATGCGGGTCACGCAGCCGATGCCGGTCAGCGGATAGGTGCACTGCGGCACGATCTTGCTCTCGCCCTGCTTGGTCTGGTGCTCCATCATCACGAACACCTGCTTGGCGCCGATGGCCAGGTCCATCGCACCGCCCACGGCGGGGATGGCGCCGGGCGCGCCGGTATGCCAGTTGGCCAGGTCGCCCTTCTCTGAGACCTGGAACGCACCCAGCACGCAGAAGTCCAGGTGGCCGCCACGCATCATCGCGAACGAATCGGCGTGATGGAAGAACGAGCCGCCCGGCTTGACCGTCACCGGCTGCTTGCCGGCATTGATCAGGTCGCCGTCTTCCTCGCCGGGCGCGGGCGCGGGGCCCATGCCAAGCAGGCCGTTCTCGCTGTGCAGCAGGATTTCCTTGTCTGCGGGCAGGTGGTTGCCGACCAGTGTCGGCAGGCCGATGCCGAGGTTGACCACGGCACCGTCGGGAATGTCTTTGGCCACGCGGGCGGCCATCTGATCGCGGGTCAGGCGTTGCATCTGGATTCTCCTGTTACCTGTCGCTCAGGCGACCTTGACGACGCGCTTGACGAAGAGGCCCGGCGTCACGATGTGTTCGGGGTCCATCTCGCCCAGCTCGACCACGTGGCTGACTTGCACGATGGCGCATTTGGCGGCCATCGCCATGATCGGGCCGAAATTGCGCGCGGTCTTGCGATAGGTAAGGTTGCCCCAGCGGTCGGCGGTGTCGGCCTTGATCAGCGCGAAGTCGGCGTGGATCGGGGTCTCGAACACATAGCCCTGGCCGTCGATGATGCGCGTTTCCTTGCCCTCGGCCAGCGGCGTGCCGTAGGCGGTGCGCGTGAAGAAGCCGCCGATGCCGGCACCGGCGGCGCGGATGCGCTCGGCCAGGTTGCCCTGGGGCACCAGTTCCAGCTCGATCTCGCCCGCGTGGTAAAGAGAATCGAAGACGTAGGAATCCGCCTGGCGCGGGAACGAGCAGATGATCTTGCGCACGCGCTTGGTCTTGAGCAGCGCGGCCAGCCCGGTGTCGCCGTTGCCGGCGTTGTTGTTGACGATGGTGAGGTCGCGCGCGCCTTGCGCGATGAGGGCGTCGATCAGCTCTGCCGGCATGCCCGCCATGCCAAAGCCGCCGGTCAGGATGGTGGCGCCGTCGTGGATGCCGGCGACCGCCGCTTCCACCGAGTCGTATAGCTTGTTGATCACTTGCGTTCCAGGTCGGAAGATCCGCCAGGCTACCGGAGCGGGCCGCAAGACGCGGCGCATGAAAGGCTGTCTCCGGTAATCCTGCCGGAAGGAGTTTCGTCGCGGCGGGCTGCGCGGGGCGCCACCCATTTGAACGAGTCCAGCAGTCTGCGTGAGTCTTTGGGTGTGGACCGGTTGTTCGCTTACCGAGTTGTTCGATATACGAACTTGAATTCGCAGAATGAACAGATTACACCTGCGCGTCGGCGACGGTCAAGCCGACCGGGCGGTCGGCAAACCAGATTGTGCGATTAGCGCGCGCGGGTGACGCGCACACCCCGTGTGTAGGACGGGGCCGACATCACAATCGGCACGCACTCGATATGACTCGGGGGCCGCGCGGGCTATTGTGGAATCAGGCAAGGCAACACCCGCACAGCAGCCACCGGACCACCCGGCTGCGCAGGGCGGCCCTGGCAACAAGCAAGAACGAGGAGCCCGTCATGGCCACCGTCCACGTCCCGTTTTTATCCACGCCCCATGCAGCGGCGCTTGCGCGCATCCTGCATGTCACGCAGCAGGCGTGGGGACTGACACCCTGCAAGGATCGACTGCAATCCCCCGCGCCTGCCCCGGGAGGCGCCGGCGTGCAATCCCGCGCGCCCCCGCTGTCGCGCCGTGCGCGCTTGGCGCGGGCAGCCGCCCGCGCGTTTGAAGCGCAAGTGATGGCGATTCGTTGCCGCCAGGTATTTGTCGGCTGACGGGGAAGCCTCGCCGCACTACGCGGGTGTCGCCACGCCCGACATCAGTACCCGGCTGCCGCCAACCCCAGGGCGCACCTCCAACCGCACGTCGATGCGCTCACGCAGTTCGGTGACGTGCGAGATGATCCCCACCAGCCGCCCTGCCTGCTGCAGGTCCAGCAGCGTACGGATGGCAAAGTCCAGGCTCTCGGGATCGAGCGTGCCAAAGCCTTCATCGACAAACAGCGTGTCGAGCTGGATGCCGCCCGCGCGCGACTGCACCACGTCGGCCAGCCCCAGCGCCAGCGACAACGACGCGAGAAAGCCCTCGCCGCCTGACAGCGTATTGGCCGGCCGCGCCGCGCCGGTATCGTGGTCGAACACTTCGATATCCAGTCCGCCCGCACTGCGCTGGTCGGCCTGCTCGCGCACGCGCTGCAGCACATAGCGGCCGCGGCTCATCGCCAGCAAACGCGCGGACGCGGCTTCCAGCACCTCATCGAGCAGCGTGGCCAGCACGAAGCGCTGGAAGGTCATGCGGCGCGGGTTGTTGCCGTTGGCGACTTCGGCCAGCCGGCCCAGCACCGCATAGCGTGCCTCGATGTCGCGCCCCTGCGCGTCAAGCTGCTGCAGGCGCAGCTGGCACTGCAGCAGCGTGTCGCGCGAACGGCCGCGCTCGGCCTGTTGCCGGACCAGGGCTTCCACCGCGGCTGCCGACGCATCGCGCGCTGCGCGCAGGCCGTCCAGGTCTGGCGCGTCCAGCGCTTGCGCGGCGGCCTCGGCGCGTTCGCGCCGGTCGGCGGCTGTGGCCAGCTGGGTATCGAACGCGCGCAGCGTCGCGTCGAGCGTTTGCATGGCATCGTCGCCCAGACAGGCGGCGGCGTGGGCCTGCACATCGGCAAAGCCTTGCTGCGCGAGCGCCTGCACAAGCACGGATTCGGCCTCGGCCAGGCGGTTAGACGCCTGGGCCTGTGCCTGCTGTGCCGAGACCAGTCCGGCCTGTGCCCCGGCCGCGTCCGCCGCTGCCTGGCGCTCTGCCGCCCGCGCAGCGGCCAGCGCCTGGTCCAGCGCGGCGAGCATGGCCTGCGCCTGCCGCAGGGCCTCGCCCAGCGCCACGGGGTCGCGTGAATCCTCGGGAACCTGCGCACTGTTGGCCTGCCATTCGCCACGGCAGTGGGCCAGCGCCTGGGCAGCGGCATCGGCGGCGGCGACGGCATCGCGGCTGGCGGCTTCCGCCGCTGCGAGCGCCGTGCGGCAGCTGACGATGGCGGCTTCGCGTTGCGCAAGGCTTGCCGCCGCCTGCCGGCCTTCGGCCAGTGCCGCTTCCAGTCCCGTGATCTCGGCTTTCAACTTGCGGGCGGACTCGTCGCCGACCTCGCCCAGCGCCTGCGCCAGTTCGTCCAGCCGCTCGCGCGCCTGGGCAATGGCGCCTTGTGCCGCCTGGTGCTGGCCGGTGCAGCGCACCACATGGGACTCGGCCTCGAGCGCGGCGTGGCGGGCCTGCTCCAGCGCCTGGTCCGACAGCGGCGCCGCCACGTGCTGCGCCGGTGCCGGGTGCGCGGTGCTGCCGCAGACCGGGCAGGCATCGCCCGCCGCCAGGCTTGCGGCCAACCGCGCGGCCTGCCCGGCGCGCCAGGCGGCTTCAGCTTCGGCCAGCGCGGCGCGGCACTGCTCGCGCTGGCGCAGGGCTTGCTGTTCAGCCGCGGCCGCGGTGACGGCCTGCGCGTTCGCCGTATCCAGCGACCGCGCAGCTTGCTGATGACGGTCAAGCTGCCGCGCGCGTTGCTGCAACGCGGCCAGCTGCAACGCCGTGGCCTGTGCCTGCGCCGCGGCAAGCTGGCCTTGCGCCAGCGCGGACTCCGCGGCAACAGCATCGGCTTGCCGCGTGGCAAGCTGTGCAGCGGCGCGTTCGCGCGCGGTGGCGGCTGCCACCTGCCTGGCTTCGGCCGCCTGCAGCGCGGCCAGCTGCGCACCCAGCTGCTGCGCGCGCGGCAGCATGTCTGCCAGCTGCGTAACCCGGCGCTGCGCGGACTGGCGCGCTTCAGCGCGTGCCGTTTCGGCCTGCAATGCAGCAGCCGCCTGCGTGGCCTGTTGCGCGGCGCGCGCCGCCTGCTCGCCAGACTGCGTCAAGGCAACGGCGCTGGCGGCCTGGTCGCGCTGCGCGGCCTGCCACGCCTGCAGTGTTGGCCTGACACGCGCGGCGCGCTGGGCGGCGTGCAGGCGCGCGCGCTCATCCTCCATGGCTGGCTGGCGCGCCAGCAGCGCGGCGTGCCCGGCCTGCGCCTGCTGGCGTTCCTGCAAGCGCGCCGCCACCTGCTCGCCGGCACCCAGCGCCGCCTGCGCTGCGGCCAGCGTGGCGCGCGCGCCCTGTTCCTGCCCTTGCAGCGCCCGCAACTCGGCCTGCAATGTCTCGATTCCCTCTGCCAGCGCCTGCGCCGATGCCACCCCAACCTGGCGCAGCGCTTCGTCGCGCTGGATGGTGATGCGCTCGGCATCGCGGCGGATGCCGGCGGCCTCGGCCTTCAGCAGCTCTTCCACGCGCCGGTACAGCTCGGTGCGGAACAGACGCTCCAGAATGGCCTGGCGCGCCTGCGAACTGGCGGTCAGCAATTCACGGAAGCGCCCCTGCGGCAGCACGATCACCTGGCGGAACTGGGCACTGTCGAAGCCCAGCAAGTCGCGCACGGCATCGCTGACCCTGGCGGGCTGGCTGGCCTTGCTGACCCAGTCGTTGCCGTCATGCAGGTCCAGCTGGGCCTTGGCCGGCTCGGTCACCCAGCCCTCGCCGCGCTGCTTGGGCCGCTCCTGCACCGGCGAGCGCACCACGCGCCAGCGCTGCGCGCCCAGGCTGAACTCCAGCGTCACCTCGGTGCGCAGCGCGGGCGCGGCGTTGGCGCTGCGCATGGCCTGCGCACTGCGCTCGCCGCCGGAGGTATCGCCGTACAGCGCAAAGCAGATCGCGTCGAGCAGCGTGGTCTTGCCCGCGCCGGTCGGGCCGTGGATCAGCACAAAGGCCTGCTCGCCCAGCCGCGTGAAATCGACCTGCTCGGTCGCGGCAAAGGGGCCGAAGGCCTGCAGCGTCAAATGCAGCGGTCTCATGCCGACTCCCTGTCCGCGGCGGCGATCCCCGTCAGCACCTGGTCGAGCACGGCACGCTGGTCCGGTTCCAGCTCGGCATCCGCCACTTCGCGGAAGAAGTTGGCAAAGAGTTCGCCGGTACCCAGTTGCCGCAACTTGCGCCCGGCCTCCGAAGCCGTGCCGGTGCGCGCCAGCACAGTCCGCTCGATCGCGAGCGCATTGGGATAGACCTGTCGCAGCCTGGCCATCGGGTCCAGCAGCGCGCCCGTATCGGTGAGCCGCGCGTGGATGTAGTCATCGCGTTGCGGATCATCGACACCCGCCGCCAGCACCGCGGCCAGTTCGCCTTCCACCACCCGCACATCGCGCAGGGCCTGCAGCGGCACCGGCGTGATGGCGACCGCCCCGTCCGCGCCCAGTTCGATGCGCGACACCGACTTGTCGTGCGCGCACTCTGACAGCGAATACTTCAGCAGCGAGCCCGCATAGTGGACGCGCCCGCCGCCCAGCGTCTGGGGCCGGTGCAGGTGGCCCAGCGCCACCAGGTCAAAGCCCGCGAACAGGTCCGCGGCCACCGCGCCGCTGCCGCCCACCGACAGCGGCCGTTCCGATTCGCTTGCCGCGCCGCCCACCACGAAGGCGTGGCCCACCACCACGGCACGCACGCCCGGCGGATGCACCGCGCGGATGGCATCGAGCTGCGCGCGCAGCGCGGCTTCATGCGATGGCAGGTCGGTGCCCATGGCATCGCGCACCACCGCCGGTTCCGCGTACGGCAGCGCGTAGATGCGCACCTCGCCGTGAGTGTCGTGCAGCGTCACGCAGGCCGCCTCGGCCAGCGTGCGGCCGGCCACGTGCAGGCCCTGGGCCCGCATCAGCCGCGCGCCGAATTCCAGCCGCTGCGCACTGTCATGGTTGCCGGCGATCATCACCACCGGCACCCCGGTGTCGATGACGATGCGGCCCAGCACGTCGTCGAGCAAGGCCACCGCTTCAGGCGGCGGCACGGCGCGGTCGTAGACGTCGCCCGCGATCAGCACGGCATCGGGGCGTTCGGTGCGGACCAGTTCGACAAACTGGTCGAGGATATGGGCCTGGTCTTCCAGCAGGCTGCGCGCATGGAAGAGCCGGCCGAGATGCCAGTCGGCGGTGTGAAGGAAACGCAATCCGGGATCCGATAGATGCAAAGGCGAAACCCGCATCATAATGCGTTGCGACCTGACTGCCCGTTCAGCAACGGTTCAGGCGGGCGCGCGCATCATGCATGCAGTCGCCCCAAATTTGAAATTTACGGAGAACGCACATGAAACGCATCCTGACCGCCACTGCCCTGACCCTTGTGCTGGGACTGGCCGCCGCCGGCGCCAGCGCCCAGTACACCGGCCCGTCGGCCGTCCCGGTGATGACCGTTAAGGCGCTGCAGGCAGATGGCAAGGACGACCAGCAGGCCGTGCTGCGCGGCAAGATCGTCAGCAGCGTCGGCGACGAGCGCTACCTGTTCTCGGACGGCACCGGCCAGATGAAGGTGAAGATCAAGGCCAAGCTCTGGCCGGCACAGAAGCCGGTGGATGCACAAACCACAGTGGAACTGGTCGGCGAATACGACAAGGAGCTGATCGGCGAATCGCACTTCGACGTGAAGGAGATCCGCCTGCCCTGAGGCGTGTCCTGATGCGCGCGCTCAGACCGGCTCGGCCTCGCTGTCGGCGATCTGGTACTTGCGCATCTTTTCCCACAGCACCTTGCGGCTGATGCCCAGGCTTGCCGCCGTGTCCTGCCGCCGCCAGCCATTGGCATCGAGCGCGGCCAGGATGCGGCGGCGCTCTTCCGTATCGGCACGCAGGTCGTTGCGCTCGCCGCCATCGAACGCACCCGGATGCAGCGAGCGGAACAGCGGCCGGATGCGCTCTTCGTCCCAGTGCCCGGTCTGCTGCACGGTGATGCCCACACGCTCGGCCAGGTTGCGCAGCTCGCGCACATTGCCGGTGAAATAGGCGGTGCCGACCGCGCCCTTGAGCCAGTCAGGCATCGGCGGCAGCGCGTCGAAGCCGGATTCCCCCAGCATATGGCGCAGGAAGGACTGCAGCAACGCTACCTTGTCGGCCTGGCCACGCTCTTCCAGGCTCGGGATGCGCATCTCGATCACCGCCAGGCGGAAGAACAGGTCGGCGCGGAAACGCCCCTGCCGCACCGCGTCGCGCAGGTCCTTGTTGGTCGCCGCCACCAGCCGGAAATCCAGCTTGACCGCCAGGGTCGATCCCAGCCGGGTGATCACGTTCTCTTCCAGCACGCGCAGCAGCTTGACCTGCTGGAACAGCGGCAGGTCGCCGATTTCATCGAGAAACAGCGTGCCGCCGTTGGCCTGCTCGAAATAGCCACGGTGCGCGAACGAGGCGCCGGTGAACGCGCCCTTGGCATGGCCGAAGAACTGCGACTCGAACAAGCCGTCGGGGATCGCACCGCAGTTGACCGCGACGAACGGTCCCTTTCCGTAGGTGCCGTTGCGCTCATGGAACAGGCGCGCAATGCGTTCCTTGCCCGCGCCGGTTTCGCCATAAAGCATCACGTTGCTGCCGAAGTCGGCAAAGGTCTCCACATGCTGCAGCAGCTGGCGCATCGCCGGCGAACCGGCCACCAGGTCCGCCTCGCGTTCGCCGGGCGCATCCGTGGCCAGCAGTTGCGGCAGCAGCTTGCCGATCTGGCTGCGCAGGTCGGCGCCGGTGAAGTCATCGGCAAGGATATGCGCGTACTCCGGCGGAAAGCGCCCGGGATCGGCCTCGCGGCCGGGGCCTGCCACCCAGATCACCGGCATGCCGTGCGCGGCCTCCCAGTCCAGCGAGAAGCGCGCCGCGCCGATCACCGACACGCTGATCACCGCGATGCAGGGCTTCAGGCGCGGCTCGGCGGGCAAGGCTTCGAGCGCGCCGGCGCGGATCACGTCCACGCCCAGCGGCGCCAGGAAACGCGTGACGCGGTCGGCAATCTCGTACTTGCCTTCCCACACGTAGACTTCAAGGTTTTCGTAGGCCCAGCGGTCTGTCTTCATTCGATTTCTGCCATCAGGCGGTTTGGCGCGATCATGGCTCAGTACACCAGTTCGGCATTGTTGCAGTCGATGCTGTGGACCCAGAGGTCGGCGGTGCCTAGCTGGATGCCGAGGCTGGCGAGCAGCGGCGGGATCAATGCGTCGAGCGCTGCCCCGACCGGCGCGAGTAGCGGGCCGAGATCAATGGGCACGCTAAGGATGCCCAGCAGCTTGGTCCGCACCTTCAGGGCCAGCACTTGCGAGAACAACCCGCCAAACGGATCGGCGGTTCCAACTTGCGCATGCCCGCCCGGTGCCAGCGTGACCTCCTGGCCAGCCGTGCTGCCATAGCGTGGGACGTCCGTGGCAATCACGTCCGCAATGTCGAACAGCCCCAGCTTAGCCTGGCCGAGTACCACATCGCTACCCGTGCAGCCATCGGTGAGGCACGCCGTAACGAGACCGCTTTTGACGTGCATCGTGGCACGGCGGTCCCCAGGATTTGCCGCGCATTGCAGCTTGGTCAGGTCGGCGGTGGCGTTGGCCACATCGAGATAGAGCGGCACGTTCAAGTTGGCGTCCAGTACCGGTTTCAGGATATTTGAGGTGATCTGGAGCATCAGGGTCAGTTTTACCTGGGATGAGCTTGCGGTCGTTTGCCAGGTGTCCGGGTTGCTGGAGAGCTGTCGCGCCGGACCTGCCGCCGTCACCGGCGGCTCGATCACGCGCAGGTTGGCGCTGATGCCCCCCAGGCCAAGCGGGAGATTGGGTATGTTCAGCGGCAGGGCAACTGCCGTATCCCCTCGCGCCACCTGCGCGGAGGCGAGCAGCAACTGCGCCACGTTCAGGCCCACCTCCACCGCCGACGATGCCGCAGGCGCCATCACACCAAGATCAAGCAGCCTGGCCAGTGACACCGTAGCAGCCGCCCCGCTGGCCCCGAACGCGGTTGGCGGGCTGCCCAGCATCGTCGTCAGCAGCGCGTCGCGGCCAGCGGCGCCAAGCACCAGCGCGTAGAAATCACGCAGGTTCAATGAAGTATTCAACAACTGGTCCACCGTGCCGACATCCGCTTTGAGCCGCAACTGGTCCAGCGTCACGGTGGTATTGACCAGTCCCTGCCAGTCCACCAACGACAAGCTCACCGTATTGCCCAACAACACACTCAGCATGCTGTTGGCGGTGGAGACGTCCAGCAACCCAGTACCCAGCGAAAACGCCGCCACCGGCGGACTGCCACTGGCAATCGATTCCGCAAACAGCTGCCGGCCGCTACCCCCATTGATCACGAACAGGATTGGCACAGTCTGCGTGGCCTGCACGCGCACGGCATTGGGCGAGACCTTGGTTGCTTCATACGTAGCGCTGAAATGCTTCGGGCCGCTGGTCGCCGGATCCCACACGCCAAGGCAGGCGGTCATGGCATCCGCGCCGCCGCCGGCGGCATCGCTGCAACCCATTGCAATGCCTGACGGATAGCCGTTCTTCGCGCCGATATTGCTGACGGTGCCCAGCACGGCGCCGTTGAGATTGGCCGGCGTATCCGCCCGCTTGAGCTGCTGCGCCGCCGACATCGCGGCCAGGTCCACCATGTTCTGCAACTGCCGCTGGCGCATGAACACATGCCCCACGTCGATCGACACCAGCGCGGCAATCGCCACGGTGGCGATCAGCAGCGCCGCCATCACACTGATGGCGCCGCGTGCCGAAGTGGCTGCCCGGCGCAGCCGCGGCTGGCGCAAGCTCATTTGCCGCCCATCATCTGGCCGGCGGAGCCGGCACGCGCGGTGCTGGCGTTGGCCTGCCCCGTGTAGAACTCCGGCAGCGCGAAGCGGAAGCTGTTCATGTAGCGCTCATAGCCCAGCGCGGCCTGCTCGCCGTGCATCGGCAGCATGGGGCCGGCCTGCGAGCCTTCGCGCTGGATGGCAAGGATGGCACGCGTGTCGGCGCCAATCTCGCGTTGTGCCGGGCTGCCTGCCGGCATGCCGGTGGCGGCGGCCTCGGTCGTGGCACGGTCGGTCTGCGCCTGCGCGGCGGGCGCCAGCATCAGCAGGCAGAGCGCGGGGATGGCAATGCGGAACGTGGCGGTCATGGGGTAGCCCCTGCGGTTGCGGCCACGGCCGCCACCGAGGTGGCCGGTGCGGTGGTGGCGGGTTTCGATGGCGCCCGCACTGCCGGCGCAGGGCGGGCCGCTGCGCGGTCGCGCGCCGCGGTGGCGCGGGCGATGCGGTCGGCTTCCTTGCGGATGGCGCTGCGCGTGGCTTCCGGCAGTGCGGCCTTCTGCATCATGGCGTTGGCCTGCGCGCGCTTGCCGTCGGCGATCAGCCACACCACGGCGTTGCTGATCACACGCGGATTGCGCGCGTCCAGTTCCAGCGCCTGCATCACCGGCACGCGCGCGTCCTGCAGCGCGCCGGCACGCATCAGCGCATAGCCCAGGTCGCCGGAGATGCGCGGATTGACAGGGTCGAGCGCGGCGGCCTGGCGCAGCTCGGTGACGGCGCGCGCAAAGTCATCCTGGCGCCCCGCCAGCAGGCCGAGCCCGTGGTGCGCATGCGCGGCCTGCTCGCCCTGCGACGTCGCTGCAAGTTGCTGGTAAGCATCGGTGGCAGCCTTGTCCTGCCCGGTCTCGCGCAACGCATCGGCGCGCATCGCCTGGATCTCCGGGCCGGCGCCGAAGCGCTTCACGTAGACCTCGATATGCGCCAGCGAGGCGAAGTAAAGCCCGTCCTGCTGCATCTTGCGGATCAGGCCCAGGTAGACCGCCTGCTCGCTGTATTCGGCGCGCGCGGTCTTGTCGCGCAGCTTGGCCAGTTCCACCTGGGCCTCGGCCTGCTCATGCATGGCCGCGGCCCCGTTGGTGTTGGCGGCGCAACCGGACAGCGCCGCCAGCAGCAGGCACGCCGCCGTTTTCGAGATCCGGCCCAGTGCCGGACCGACTGAGCGCGTCATCGCGTCCCTCCCATATGTGCCAGCATGCGGATCACCCCGAGAAAGCCGGGGCCCGCGGTCAGGATCAGCAGCACCGGCAGCAGGCTCACCACCATCACCGCGGTCATCTTGACCGTGAGCCGGCCGATCTCGTCCTTCATGCGCGATTTGCGCGCCTCCTGCATGCGCAGGCCGAACAGGCGCAGCGGCTCCTGCACCGCGCCGCCGTGCTTGTCCACCTGCGTCAGCAGCGTGATCAGGCTCTTCAGGTCTTCACTGTCGAACAGCCGGCCGATGCGCAAGAGCGTCTGTTCGCGCGAGCGTCCCGAGGCAAACTGCTGGTTGGCGCGTGCCAGCTCCGGCCCCAGCACGCGCAGCATGCTGCCGAACTCGGCCACGATCACCTGCAGGCTCTGGTCGATCGACAGGCCCACGCCCTGCAGCAGGCGCAGCATGTCGATCAGCACCGGCAGTTCGTCATCGACCATGCGCAGGCGCGCCGCGGCACGGCGGCGCAGGTGCCACTTGGGGGCCAGGTAGGCCAGCGCAAACGTGCCGAAGCCCCACGCGACGATGGCGAAGGCACCCGCGCCCACGTGCCAGAGCATGGCAGCCAGCGCCAGGGCCAACGGCAACCCCAGCCGCAGCACGCCGAACAGCATGCGCGACTGCGGCCCGTACCATCCGCATTGCTCCAGCAACTGCTGGTCTTCCGGCGTCACCACCGCGCGCCCGAGGCGCGAATCCAGCCAGTGGGCGTTGATGCGCTCGCCCACGCGCGCGCCCAGTTGCGCCCCGATCGCCGTAGCCGCCCCGCCCCTGCCCTGCGGCGCGGCGGGAGCCGTGGCGTGCGTGGCCTGGGCGGCTTCTGCCGCGCGCTGCCGTGCCAGCGCGCCGTCGATGGTGCGCGCCGCCAGCCGGCGCTGGCGCCAGTCGCGCAACAGCGGCAGCGTCAGTACGCCCACGCCGCAAGCGGCGACCAGCAGGCTGAGCGAAATCAGTGTCAGGCGGTCCATGTTGGCTCTTGTCTGCGTGCTGGCATGCCGCTCAGATCGACTTGGCCAGCCGGTACAGCATGAAGGCCCCGGCAACTTCCAGCGCCAGGGCCGACAGCAGCATCGATTTGCCGGTGGGATCCTTCCACATCATCATGATGTAGCCCGCGTTCAGCATGAACAGGCCGCCGGCCACCACCAACGGCAGCAGCCCCAGGATCCACGCTGACAGCCGGGTCTCGGCCGACAGCGCCATCAGCTCGCGCTGGGCCTGTTCGCGGTCGCGCATGAAGGCAGCGGTGCGCTCCATCACCACATCGGCGCGGCCGCCGTAGCGCACCGACAGGCGCAGCACCGAAGCCACCAGCACCAGTTCCTCGACCTTGTACACGCGCCCGACCTGCAGCACCGCCTGGTCCAGCTCCTTGCCAGCGCGTTGCAGGTGTATTGCCTGCACCAGGCATTGGCGCAGCGGCGCCTCGGTATTGGCGATGGAGTTCTGGAACGCCGCCGGCACGCTGCTGCCGATGGTCATCAGCCGCACCACACCGTCCAGGAATCCGGGCAGTTGCGACAGCAGCTTCTTGTGCAGGCGGCGCACGCGGTTCCATGCCGCGAACGCCGCCACTGCCAGCGCCACGATCAGGGCCGACACTGCGCCCAGCCATTGCCCCGCCACCGCGCCGGCCAGCGTGCACAGCACCACCGGCGTGATCCAGACGATGGCGGTGCGGCGCGTCGGCGCCAGGTCGGCACGCCGCAGGAAGTCGTCCCAGCGGCGGCGCAGGTCGCGCGCGGGCAGTTGCAGCGCCGGATCCGGCGCCTGCGCATAGCGCAGGCGCACCTGCTCGGTCTGCGCCTGCAGGAAGGCCTGCTGCTGCTCGCGGCGCGCACGCGCCTGCGCGCTGGCCAGCAGCAGCAGGCCCAGGCCGGTGATGACCAGGGCCATGGCGGCGAGCAGCAGCGTGGCGCTAGACATCGAAGCGGTCGTCCAGCATGAAGCCCGGTCCGCGCATGCGCGCCAGCTTGGGCGAGTGCGGCAGCAGGCCGAGCGAGAGCCAGCGGTCAGTCTCGGTACCGTCCGGGTTCACGTAGGGCTCGTGACGGTACAGCTCCTGGGTGGAGATGATGTTGTCGCCCAGCCCGGTGATCTCGGTGATCGAGACGATGCGGCGCTTGCCGTTGGAAAGCCGCGCGATCTGCACGATGAAGTCGATGGCGTTGGCGATCTGCCGGCGCAGGCTCGCCTCGCTGCCCTGGAAGCCGGCAAAACCGGCCAGCATCTCCAGCCGGTACAGGCATTCGCGCGGGCTGCTGGCGTGGATAGTGCCCATCGAGCCGTCGTGGCCTGTGCTCATCGCCTGGAGCATTTCCAGCACCTCGCCGCCGCGCACTTCACCCACGATGATGCGGTCCGGGCGCATGCGCAGGCTGTTGCGCAGCAGGTCGCGGATCGACACCACGCCGGTGCCCTCGAAGCCGCCGGGACGGCTTTCCAGCCGCACCACGTGCGGATGGTTCAGCGCCAGCTCGGCGGTGTCCTCGATGGTGATGACGCGCTCGGTGGTCGGCACGAAGGTGGCCAGCGCGTTGAGCAGCGAAGTCTTGCCCGAGCTGGTGCCGCCGCTCACCAGGATATTGCAGCGCGCCTGCACCGCGGCCTGTAGCAGGTCGCAGATCTCGGGGCTCATGGTGCCCAGCGCCTGCAGGTCAGCAGGCGTCATCGGGTCCTTGCGGAACTTGCGGATCGACACCACCGGGCCCTCCAGCGCCAGCGGCGGGATCACCACGTTGATGCGGCCGCCGTCCGGCAGGCGCGCATCGACCATCGGGTTGGACTCATCCAGCCGCCTGCCGATCGGCGCCAGGATGCGGCGCACGATGCGCAGCAGGTGGCCGCTGTCGTTAAAGCGCACCGGGATGCGCTCCAGCACGCCGTGGCGCGACACGTAGACGTCGAGGTGGCCGTTGACCAGGATGTCTTCCACCGCAGGGTCGTTGAGCAGGTCTTCGATCGGGCCGAAGCCGGCCAGCTCCTTGGTCAGCGCCTCGGCGATCTGGCGCAGCTCAGCCTCGTTGATGGGGATACGGCGCAACCGGGTAAAGCTCTCCAGTTCCAGGTCGACAAAGCGCTGGATCGCGGTACGCGACCAGCGGCCGAACTCTGCGCCGAGCTCTTCGATGCGGGTCAGCAGGTGCTCGTGCGCCGCTTCCTTGATGTTCTGGAATTCCTGCGAGACCGGGAACGGTGCGGGGGCGTGGTCGGAAAATTCAATCGCTTGCGTCATGTCAGGTTCCAGTGCGTGCCACGCGCACCGCGCGCAGCGCCTCAGGCAGTTTGTCCTTCATCCGCGCCAGCAGGCTGGTTTCCCTGGCCTGCGCCGCGCGATAGCCCAGTCGTGCCAGCAGGTCGGCCAGCGCGCGCACATAGGGGTCGTGCGGATCGTCGTCGGCCAGCACCGCGCCGCGGTTCATGGCCAGCACCAGCGGTGCGCGGCTGTCGGGCAGCGTGCCCACCGACTGCACGCCCACGCGGTGCGCGATCTGCGCGGCATCCACGCCCAGGCGCGCATCGAAGCGCGACACCAGCAGGTGCAGGTCGTCGCGCTCCACCTCGCGCGCGCGCAGTTCATGCACCAGCTCCGCCGCCGAGACGATCGCGCCCACGCTCTGGTCGGCCACCAGCACCACGCTGTCGGCGGCCTTGACAATCTGCGCGGTGAACTCGGCATTGCCGAAGCCGCCCAGGTCGATGATCTGCATGTCGAAAAACGCGCGCAGCCGCTCCAGCAGACTGATGGCTTCGGAGTAGGAGATGTCGCGCAGCTCGCCCAGCGCCGCGGGCAGCGGCAGCACGCATAAGCCGTTGCCGTGGCGCGTAAGCGCGGTCTGCACGAAGACCTGGTCGAAGCGGCGCAGGTTGCGCACCGCCTCGACAAAGTGGAAGCCCGGGCTCAGGTTCAGGTACAGCGCGCCGTCGCGCGCCGGCAGGCCCAGGTCCAGCAGCAGCACTTCGGCGCGCGCGTCGGTCTTTTCGTTCAGCGGCAGGTGGCGGCGTGCCGCCGCGGCCAGGTTCACGGCCAGGCTGGTCACGCCCACGCCGGGGCGTGCGCCCAGCAGCGCCACGATCTTGCCCTCGCGCGCCGACTCGGCCGGGCGCACCTGCTCGCCCGGCACGGCCAGGCGCTTGACCACGGCCTCGGCATCGGCAGGCGCGTCGCGCAGGTCGATAAAGTCCTTCACACCCACGCGCAGCGCCGCGAGCATGATGCCGGGCTCGTCGGCGTGGCCCACCGCGACCAGCGGCAGGCCTGGGAAGAGCCGCAGCAGCTGCTCGCCCAGCCGCGCCGACGCGCCGGCCAGCTCCGTCGAGAAATGCAGGAACACCAGCCCCGGGCGCAGCTGGGCCGCGCGCTCGAGAAAGGCTTCCTGGGCGCCGCCTTCTGCCACCAGCGTGCCCAGCCCGCCCAGGACCTTGCCCAGCCAGTCCTTCACTTCGCCCTGTGTTGCATGCAACAGAAAATAGTCCATCTCTCTGCCTCAAGCCGTTGGCCATGCCTGCCGGCACGGCCGGCGGCTATTTTGAGAAACCCGGCAAAGTCGGGTCCGCGTATTCGCCCAGCACATACCAGCCCCATACATTGGGGTTGCCGTTGGTGCGGCCATCGGCACCAACAGCTTGCGCCGCCGGCGCGCCCTTGGCCAGCGGCTTCACCAGGCGCGGCGTGACCACGATCATCAGCTCACGGTCTTCCTGGTGGAAATTCAGGTTCTTGAAGAAGGCGCCGATCACCGGCAGGTCGCCCAGCACCGGGACCTTGTTGACGTTGCTGACGGTGTTGCGGCTGACCAGCCCGCCGATCACGAAGCTCTCGCCGTCACCCAGTTCCACCGTGGTGTCGGCGCGCCGCGTGACGATGGCGGGCACCACCGCGCCATTGATCGAGATGCCGCGCGATGGGTCGAGATCGCTCGCCTCCGGTGCCACCTTCAGCGCGATGCGGTCGGCCGACAGCACCGTGGGCGACACCGTCAGCCCGATGCCGAATGGCTTGAACTGGATCGTAGTGGTGCCCAGCGCCTGCGGCACCGGGATCGGGATCTCGCCGCCGGCCAGGAAGCTGGCGCTCTGGCCGGACAGCGCCACCAGGCTGGGCTCGGCCAGCACGCGCGCCAGGCCGTTGGCCTCCAGCAGGCTGATATTGGCGAAGATGCCGTGGGTCAGCGACGCGGCCACCAGGTTGAAGGCATTGCTCATCGGCGACGCGATGTCGGCACTGAAACTGCCCGGCGCGCCGCCGCTGCCGGGCGTAAAGGTGAACTTGTTCAGCGTCGATGGCGAGAACGTGCCGAAGGCAAAGCCGGAGTTGTTGCGGAAGAAGTTGATGCCGACTTCCTTGAGCACGGTCTTGCTGATCTCCACCACCTTGACGTCGACCTGCACGGTGCCGGAGAGCGGCACGGTCGAGCGGTCCACCACCAGGCCGGGCTTGCCATCGCTCTTGCCGTTGGTGGCCGCGCGCGCCGCTGCCTGCGCGCGCGCCGCGGCATAGGCGTCGGGCGACTGGCCGGTGATGGTGGCAGCGGCCGCGGAATAGCCAAGCTTCGCGCCATCGGCATCGGGCGCGATGGCGTCGACCTGCACGTTGTAGGTCAGCGGCTCGGCGCCGCCGCGCGTCCACACCATCACGTCGGTCACGCCAGGTTGCTTGGCCACCAGCAGCACGCTGGGGGCACCGCGCGTGCGCAGCACCAGCGCGTCGGCCACCGCGGGGTTGCCCACCGCGACGCGCTCCACCGGTTGCGCGCTGCGGATCTCCTTCTGCGCGCCGGCCAGCAGGCGCAACTGGCGCGCGGTCACGACTTCCTGCGCCTGTGCGCGCGGCGCCAGTGCGCACCACCCGGTAGTGGCCAGCATCGCGGCCAGCGCGAGCTGCATCAGCCTGCGGCGCAGGGCCGTCGAATGGGCTGGTTTCTTCTGGATATGCATAAAGTCGGCGCCCACGTTCTTATTCGATCTCGCGCTTGCCCGCGCGGATGACTTCCACGCCTGCGCTTTGTCTTGCCTGGGCTGGCGCGGGCGGCACGGCAACCTGCAACGGCCGCGGCGCCGGCGCTGCCACCGGCGCGCGGGGGGCGGAGGCACCGGCGGGGGCGGCCAGGCCGGACAGCACCACGCCGGCCATGGCCTTGTCGGGGGCGGCGCGCGGCGCGTCGGCGGGAACGCCGGCGCGCGCGGCCAGTGCGGGCGGGGGTTCGGCAAACATGCCGTCGCTGGGCATGGCTTCGTCCTGCGGATTGCGCAGCGCCAGCAGCAGGCGCCCGGACTGCTGCGCCATCGCCAGCCGGCTGACCTGCTCCAGCGGCACCGACAGCACCGCGGTCTTGGCGCCTTCCTGGCGCGCCATCATCTGTTCCGGCTTGGCGTTCTGCGGCCGGTTGACCGAGGCGACGCCGTAGGCCAGCACGCGCAGGCGCGACAGCAGCATGCGCGCCTGGCTTTCCGGGATCTCCTGCTGGTCGCGGCGCAGCACCAGGAAGACATCGACATAGTCGCCCGGCTGCACCTGGTTGCCGACGCCGATGACTTCATCGACCGACACGGCCACCGCGCGTTCGCCCTCCCGTACCTGCGTGGCCAGGCCAGCCAGCAACTGGCTTTCGAGCACCGGCACGTTGGCGCCAAGCGCCACCAGCGGCACCTGCCCCGTCACGCGCGCCACCTCGCTGTAGGCGCCGGTGGGATCGATCGGGAGCATCTCGACCTTGAGCGACTCGGCGGCAAGGGGCTTGCCCGCTTCCACCGCTTGCGTGGTCACCACCACTGCGTGCAGCGGTTTGGCGGATGTCGATGCCGCGGGCGCCTGTGCCGGCTGGCGGCCCACTTGCCACGCCAGTAGCGCAAGCAGCAGCGCCAGGCCAAGCAGCGCCACCGCCAGGAGTCGGATCTGCTTGCTGGTCATGCGGATTTCCTTTGGATGGGCATGGCGGCTCAGATATCAGGAGAAAGCTGGACCATTGCCGAGCCCGACAGCGTTGCGGGGACCGGGACCATCGGCACGGCGGGAAGGATGTTGGTGGTGGGAAGGCTCAGCGTGACCTGCACGCAGACATCGGTGGAGCCGGATGCGCAGGGCACCGCCTGCGCAACGTTGCCGGTGGACAGCAAATTCCTGATGGATGTGGGAAGCGTGCCGCGCGCCATCGCAGCCGCTGCATCGACGCGAGCGCCTTGCGTGGCCGCGAGGCCTGAGCCGGAAACGCCCGCTGGATAGCGCAGCGCAGCGCGCGCGCCCTCTTCGGCGGCCAGCGTCAGCACCTGCTGCAGCGCCAGCATCACGCCGTAGTAGACGATGCCGATCACGATGGCGAGCAGCACCGGCGCCACGATCGCAAACTCGATCGCAGCGCTGCCGGCGCCGTGGCGGCGCCGGTTGATCCCCCTGTTGACCCTTGCGTGCAGCAACATCTGAAACCCCGGTCCCTTGGTGTTCTTTCGCGCCGACCGGCGGCGCAGCCTGCTTGCCACTAGCCTGTCCGGCTAAAGGCCCGCAGCCATCCAGGCCAGCACGCCCACGGCCAGGTACGCGGCATACGGAATGCCGCGCGACCGCGAAAACTGCGCCGTTGGAATAGGTCCGCTTTCCTGGTGATCGATGGCTTGACTTGTAGCCGGCGCGCGACCGCCCCGTGCAAGCGCCAGCAGCGCGTGCACCAGCCCGAGCAGGTTGCCGACGACCCATGCCACTACCAGTCCTTGCGGCCCGGTGAACAACCCCGCCACCGCCAGGAACTTGACGTCACCCGCCGCCATCTGCCCGAGGGCATATACCGGCAGCGTGACCGCAAGGCCCAGCCCGGCGCCGATCAGGCGCGTGGTCTGCGGCAGTTCCATGCCCTGTCCGGCGAGCAGTGACAGCCCGAGGGCCAGCACGGCAGCCGCCAGTAAGGCGTTGGGAACGCGCCGATGGAGGAAGTCTGTGTAGAGGGTCGCCGCGCAGAGGAGCGCGGCAATCACGCCGGTCTTATGGTTTCGGCTTGTTTACTTGAACCATCCCGAAACCGTGACCGAAAGCCGATCGAAGCTGGCGTTAAGCTCCGTGCCGAGTTTGCCAGCGCCGACGGCAATCGCCAGAGCGACAAGCCCGACGATCAGGCCATACTCGATAGCCGTCGCCCCGCGCTCATCGTTAATAAAGCGTGCAATGAGTCGTTTCATGATTTCCACTCCCGAAGTGATCTGATGCCGCGATCACGCTTCCCCCGTTCGATTATCACGGTGCTCTGTGGCCCGCTCTTTTATCGACTTTTCACGCTTGCTGCGCTTTCTTTTTAAGACATGGAATGTCTCAACCATACCCCTCCTACGGGTGATAGCAATGACCCAAAGGGGTTAAGACGCGCGTTTGAAACGACCCGGCACGCCCGGGTCACAGGTTGTTAAAGAGCAGGCAGACCGGCCGGGAACCGGCCTGCAACTTGGCATTGCGGTCATAGGCCGCAATGCCAGCCAAAATAAAAAGATGCGCTGCGACGGGGTGATGAGCGACAGCGCACCGTGAAAACACCTAGCCGGGATGAGACATTTCAGTGCAGCAGGCCTCCCACCAGCGGCAGTTGCAACGTCTTGTGGTCACCGCTGCCACCCTGGCTATCGTGTGCGCCTTGCTTCAGCCCGCCGACCAGCCCGGTCACCGGCGCCAGCAGCGAGGTCACGGGACCAAGCGCGCCGCCCGCGGAACCGCCCTCACCGCCGCCACCGACCTTGGCCAGCGGCAGGTTGTTCAACACGCCGCCGAGCAGGTTGCCGCCATGGCCGCCATCGCCACCGTACCCGCCGCCCGCGCCTGCCAGCGGCAGGTTGCTCAGCAGGCCACCAAGCGGGTTGCCGCCGCCCTGACCATTGCCGTTGAGGATCGCGCCAGCGGCCGCTACCGTCTTGCCGGCCTCAGTCACCACGCCACCCAGCGGCGAGACCACCGGTGCGTGGGTGTTGCTGATCATGCTGCCGCCGGCCGCCACCGTATTGCCGACCTTGTAGAGCAGGCCGTTGCCCGGCTCGCCCAGGTGCGTGGCTGCGCCCAGTGTCTGCGTGCCGTCGGTGACCTTGCTGGTCAGCGGCACGATGACCTTGCTGACCGTATTCGTGACCTGCGCGACCGGGCCTTCGGACAGCACGCTGTGCAGCTTGCCGCTGCTGTCGTGCACCGCGATGCCCACGTGCCTGACCAGGCCACCCACCGGGGTGGTCACCGGAGCCAGCGGCGCCAGCTTCTCGGTGCCCAGGCCGTACACCAGGTCGCCGCCGCTGATCAGCGCCTCGCCCACGTCGTGGACCACGTTGCTGGTGCTGGCCACAGTCACGCCAACCGGGTTGTCGACCGAACCCATCTGCCCCAGCCCGTCGCGCACGCCGGCACCGAGCGAGCCAATGGCGCTACCGGCCTTGATCACCACGCCGCCGGCGCCTTCGCGCGCCTGAGTGGGCAGCAACGGCAGCGGCGCTTCCTGGATGCTCTTGCCGATGTCACTGATGGCATTGCCCGTGGCCACCACGGTATTGCCCGCGCCTTCGGTCACCTTGGCGGTGGGCGTGGTCTCGCCCGATGCGGACGGTCCCGGCGTGACCGGCGTGTCGATGTTGCTGTTGGGCCGCGGATTGGCGCCGCTGCCGCCACCGCTCGACGAACAGCCTGCCATCAGCAAGGCAAGGGCGGCCACGCCTGCCGCGGCCAGTGAGGTCATGCCATGCTGCGACGGATGCTTGATATTCATTGTCCTTCTCCTGTCTTGTTGGCCACGGTGTTGCCGGCCGTCTTGTCTTATGTACGCCGCATGGGATTGCCGACGAGCCTCCCCGGTGTCCCGCTTTGTTCCTCTGGCGGACCGCTCCGAACCGGAACCGCAAGACAGTGGAACGCGAGATCGTCGGCGCGTCTGGACAACCAATGGCAAGGCGCGTGCCAGCGGCGCCAGCGGTGCCGGCACGGAATCGGCCACGGCGCTGCGAGCCTTGCCTGGCGCGGATTAGCGGGTGACGCGGGGTAGCAATCGGGCGGGCACAAACGTCGTTGCGGCGCGGGCCTGATGTGTTACGTGCTACGTAACGTGTTCCGGGATACGGGAACACTGCGGCGCGGATGACCGTGACGGGAGGCGTCGGCAGCGCGTGGCACGCCGCGCTTTCCTGGCTGGTTCGCCGTCGCCGCGAGCCCGCCGTTCCGGCTGTCTTGTTCCCTGCAGACGACACACGTTACGTAACGCGTAACGCGCGGCCGCCCTGACACCCCATCCCCGGCAGCGCCGCAAGCGGTTCCCACGGCTCCCCTGGAAGCCGTACCCGGCAAGGCTTTGCGGGCACCACACCCGACTTCCGCGGGGTCCGTTCCAGGACGCGCCGCAGCGCTGGCATACCGATTGCGCCATATCCGTCACCGCCGCACGCAGAATGCGAACGCGTTGCGCGGCCGAGCGATTTAAACGACGGGAATGAGGGAACAGAACATGCGCAAACAACAACTCGCCGTAACGGCACTCCTCGCAACCTTGCTGGCCCTGGGTGGCTGCGCCAGCGGCAGCGGATCGACCTCCATGGGCACCAGCGACACGGCGGGCACCAATGGCGGCACCAAGACCACGGGTACCGATGGCACCGGCGGCATGGGTGGCTCCGGCGGCAGCACCGACGTCGCCGGCGGCGGTACCGGTGGCACGGGCGGCGGCACGGGTGGTACCGGTGGAACGGGTGGCAACGGCGGCAACACTGGCGGCGGCGAAACGCCTGCCGCACTGACCCCGACCGCCACCGTCATCAACAATGCCGGCACGGTGCTGGGCAATACGGGCAGCACCGTCACCGACCTCGGCAACCAGCTCGGCAGCGCCAACCTGCCGCTGGTGCCGACGCAGACGCAAAGCGGCCTCGGCGGCGTGGTGGCCTCCACCGGCGATGCCGTGGGCGCGCTGGCCACGGGCCTGCAAGCGGGCCTGGGCAGCATCCCCAATTCGACCAATCCGGTTGGCACCACGGTCGCCAGCACCGGCAATGTGGTCACCGAACTCGGCAAGGCAGTGTCCAGCGCCGGCACCGCTGTCAGCGGCCTGGGCACCGGCCAGCTCGCGCCGCTGGCGCCACTGACCTCGCCGCTGGGCACGGTGGTGGACAAGCTGGGCGACACGGTAAGCAACGCCGGCGGCACGCTGACCACGGTCCTGTCGACCGGCGCAGTCGAGCAGGTGACCATTACCACCAGCAAGCTGATCGTGCCGATCACCTCGCAGCTGACCGGCGCCACGCAGACGCTGGGCGCGGCCACGGGCCTGGGCGCCCCGGCCAACAACCTGCTCGCAACCGTGGGCGGTGCGCTGGCCACGGCGGGCACCAAGCTGCAACAGACCAACACGCCGGTAGTCTCGGGCGTCGGCGGCGTGGTGAGCGCCACCGGCACGACCGTGGCTTCGCTGGGCGGCGCAGTGAACGGGCCCGCCAGCGGCGGCGGCCTGGGCGCGCTGAGCCCGGTCCTGGCACCGGTGACTGCGCTGGCCGGGGGGCTGACTGGCGGTGCAGGCGCTGGCGGTACGGGTTCGCCGCTGGCGCCTGTCACCAGCCTGGTGAGCAGCATCACCGGCGGCCTTGGCGGTGCCACCGGCGGCGGCACCGGTTCGCCGCTGGCACCGGTCACCAGCCTGGTCAGCACCGCCACCGGCGGCCTTGGCAGTGCCACCGGCGGCAGCACGGGTTCGCCGCTGGCACCGGTCACCACCGCGGTCAGCGGCGTGGTGAATGGCGTGGTGGGCGGCGTCACCGGCGCCGCGGCGGGCACCGGCACCACCAGCCCGCTGGCTCCCGTCACCAATGTTGTCGCCGCCGTGACCGGTGGCGCCACCTCCACCGCGGGCAGCACCACCAGCAAGGGTTCGACCACCGGCGCCACCGGCCCGATCGGCGGCCTGGTTGGCGGCCTGCTGGGCGGCCTGACCGGTGCGCTCGGCCAGAAGTAATCCTGCCTCAGCCGCTGCCCTGGCGATCGCCTGATCGCGGGCAGCGGAGCACACCAGATTCAACGTAGCGGCCACGCGCTGAGCCGGCAGCATCGGACAGCAGGCGCCCGGGGGTAGCGGCAATCCCCGCGCCAGTGGCACGCGACGTCAATAGCCGCAGTATTTCCTTACAGGGGTTTTGCCATGCGTGCACGTCATCGCGTTGCCGCGCTGCTGGTCGGCGTCGGCGCGTTCCATCACGGCCTGGTCCAGGCCGATCCGCGCAGCCCGGTCCAGGGCGACCCAACCCAGACGCTCCCGAAGATTGCTCCGGCCCGGCCGGACAGCAGCGTGACCGTGCAGGTCGAACGGCCGCAGGCGGCCATGCAGGACCTGCTCAATACACGCCTGACACCACGGCGCTTTCGCATCGAGGGCGCGAAGACGCTGCCGTTCGAGGAAGTGGCCGCGCAGTTCAAGCCGCTGGCCAACCGCGAGATCACGGTGGCGCAGCTGCTGGAAGCGGCCAACACGGTGACGCAGATGTACAAGGAGCGCGGCTATCCGCTCTCGTTTGCCTTTGTGCCGGCGCAGGATTTTGCCAACGGCGATGTGCTGATCACCGTGGTCGAAGGCTATGTGGCCAAGGTGACGGTCACTGGCAAGGCGGGCCCGGCAGAGGGCCGGCTGCGCGCCATTGCCGAGAAGCTGCAGCAGGACCGCCCGCTGCGCCAGGACCGATTCGAACACTACGTCAATGCACTGGCCCTGCAGCCCGGGCTGCAGGTGGCGGCCACGGTGCAGCCGCCGACCACCACCGACGGCGCCTGCGAGATGGTGCTCGACGTCAAGCGCAAGCCGTTCACCTTCGGCACCGGCATTGAATACATGTCGCCAGGCCTGCGCGCCATTGCCACCGCGACCACCAACAGCCTGACGCCGCTGGGCGAGCAGATTTCGGTCTCGGCACTGTTCCCCAAGGGCCGCGACAACGAGGAGTACTACGCCGCCAGCTACGCGCAGCCGCTCGGCACCGAGGGCATGATCGCGCGGCTCAATGCCTCGCACTACCGAGGCGTGCCGCAGAACGCCACGCTGGAGGCGATCGGGTTCAACCCGCGCTACGTCAACGACACCAAGCGCATCGGCGGCTCAGTCAGCTATCCGCTGCTGCTGTCCAACGCGCATACGCTCACGCTGACCGGCGGCTTCTACGGCGCCGACCAGTTCGAGCGGTACACCCACACCGCCACCGGCACGCGCGTGACGCTGGGCACCAACGTGCGCGTGGGCACCGCGGAGCTGACCTACGTTCAGCGCGGCGAAGGCGTGAGCCGCAACGCCACGCTCGGCCTGTACAAGGGTTTCGATGCGCTGGGCGCGAGCCGCCAGAACAACACCAACGACCTGAGCTTCTTCCGCACGCGGCTGCTGCTGTCGCAGTCGAAAGACCTGCCGGCGGGCTTCGGCCTCACCGTGGCCGCGGCGGGCCAGTACAGCGGCGACCGCCTGGCCTCGGGCGAGCAGATCAGCTTCGGCGGACGCTTCTTCGGGCTGGGCTATCCCGCCGGCGAAGTGGCGGGCGACAAGGGCTGGGGGGCCTCGGCGGAAATCAGCCGCCTGTTCCTGCCCGACATGAACTACCTGCGCACCATCCAGCCCTATGTGTCGGCCGACGTGGCGCGCGTGTTCTCCAACAGCGTGTCGCTGTCGCACCGCAGCCTATCATCGGTAGCCATTGGCGCGCGCTTCTCGGACCGGCGCTACTACACGCTGGATATTTCGGTGGCACAACCGGTGGGTGACAAGCCGACCAATGCAAGCCGTCGGTCGCCGCGGATCAACATGACTTATTCGTACCAGTTCGACTGAGCTGGTCGCGTTTGGGCTGACGACACCAGGTTTCCCTGCACCCGGCCGACGGCAGTCTCGCGTCGGCCGATTTTTTTTATCCCGAAGGCTGCGTCCGGAGCGAGCACGCGCACCAACCCGCACAGGCAGCGCAGCCCGTGCCGGCACGCAATACCGCCGCGCAAGCGCGGCGCCGCACTCAGCTCACGCGAAAACCGATCTTCAGCGTGACCTGGTAGTGCGCGATCTTGCCGTTCGTGATGTGGCCGCGCGTTTCCACCACTTCGAACCAGTCGATGTTCTTGATGGTTTCACCGGCCTTGGCAATGGCGCTCTGGATGGCCTGGTCGCAGCCATCGGGTGAAGATCCGACGATCTCGACCAGCTTGTAGGTATGGTTGCTCATATCCCTCTCCTTGGCGGGCGGACCCGCGGGGGTTCCATCCATCATAGGCGCGGGTGCGGATAGTCCCAAGGGCAGCGGCGGTGCACCGATGCTGCAGCGCATAGCCGGCCGCAGATCCTGTTACACAATCACGCTTTGCCAGTGGCGTATGCGGCTGCTACGCTGCGAACCCGCCCCGACGGCATGCGGCGCGCGGCGCGCGCATGCCGTCATTCACCGACGCAAAGATCCGCCGTGACTTACAGATTCATTCGCCGGGCCGTGCTGGGCCTGGGCCTGGCCGCCGCCGTGTCGGCCTTCACCTCGTTCAGTCCCTTCGCGCTGCTGGCGCATGCCCGCTCGGCTTCCACCTTCGACCAGGTGACCGACACCATCGCCAACAGCATCAGCGAGACCTTCAACGAGGCCGTCGCCAACCACTTTCCCACGCGCACCGGCAAGCCGGCCCAGCCGCCGGATGCGAAGCCGGTGCCGGCCAAGCCGTTTGCCGATGGCAGCAGCTACACGCTGTGCTTCGTGCCCGATGGCGCGAGTTGCCAGGCGCTGCTGATCAATGCCATCCGCAGCACGCGCCAGCGCCTGCTGATCCAGGCCTATTCGTTCACCAGCGCACCGATTGCCGAGGCCGTGGCGCAGGCGCACCGGCGCGGCGTGGACGTGCGCGTGATCCTGGACAAGAGCCAGCAGTCCGAGCGCTATACCAGTGCCACCTACCTCAAGCATGCCGGCGTGCCGGTGGTGATCGACAACAAGCCCGCGATTGCGCACAACAAGGTGATGGTGTTCGACGACCAGGCAGTCTTCACCGGATCGTTCAACTTCACCAAGTCGGCGCAGGAGCGCAACGCCGAGAACGGCATGCTGATCCGCGGCGACGCCGCCGTGGTCAGGGCCTACACCGACAACTGGAACAAGCGCTACCAGCAGTCGCGCGCGTACTGACGGCAGCAGCAGGGCGCCCTGCCCTGCACGAAGCGGCGCGCAGTGGCAAACTTGCAGCTTTCCTGTTCAGAGCCCTTCCGGAGAGCCTTTCCCCATGACAGCCATCCCCGACAGCCAGTGGATCCGCGTTGACACCGCAGCGGGCAGCTTCGATGCCTACCTGAGCCTGCCGCCGGCAGGCGTGCAGCCCGGCGCGCCGGGCATTGTGCTGCTGCAGGAGATCTTCGGCGTCAACGAGCATATCCGCGCCGTGGCGGACCAGTACGCCGCCGACGGCTATGCGGTGCTGGCGCCCGACGTGTTCTGGCGCCAGGCGCCACGCGTGCAACTGGGCTACGAAGGCGACGACATGGCGCGCGGCATGGCGCTGCGCAAGGCGGTGGATGTCACGGCCGCGCTGGACGATATTGCCGCCACGGTGCAGGTGCTGCGCCAGCACACCGGCGCCGGCAAGGTGGCGGCGGTGGGCTATTGCTTCGGCGGCCTGCTGTCGTACCTGAGCGCGGCGCGCGGGCTGGTGGATGCGGCCGTGCCCTACTACGGCGGGGGCATCCAGAACCAGCTGCAAGAGGCGGCGAACATCCGTGTGCCGGTGCAGTTCCACTACGGCGCGCTCGACGCGCACATCCCGCCAGAGGCCGTGCAAGGCGTGCGCGACGCCATGGCCGGCAAACCCGGCAGCGAGATCTACGTCTACCAGGGCGCGGACCACGGCTTCAACTGCTGGGCGCGCGGCTCCTACCACCAGCCCAGCGCCGCGCTGGCGCACGGGCGCGCGCTGGTGTTCCTGTCGGAAGCGCTGTAGTCCACCCAGACGCGCTGTAGTCCCACCCCGAGACGCTGCCGCCTTGCCATGGCCGGGCGGCAGCCTTTATCCTCGGCGCTTGGCTTCAAGACTTGCTGGACCCCAAACCATAACAATGGAGACCACCATGCAGTCAGAGCAGCAGCGCGCCCTGCGCAACACCATTCCCGACGCCATTGCCCGCGCCGTGCGGCGCAGCCCGGGCAAGACCGCGATCCGCTTCGGCGAACGGGCCTGGACCTACCGCCAGCTGGATGAGGCCGCGGCCCGCGTGGCCGGCGCGCTGGCGCAATGGGGCCTGCGCCCCGGCGACCGCGTGGCCGCCTTCGGCAAGAACTCAGACGCCTATGTGCTGCTGTGGCTGGCCTGCCTGCGCAGCGGCCTGATCCATGTGCCGGTCAATTTCTCGATGACGCACGCGGAAGCCGAGTACATCGTCACGCAATCGGGCGCCAGCGCGATCTTTGCCGATCCGGCGCTGGCCGACCGCGTCGAGGGCCTGCCCTGCAAGGTCAGCGGCACGCTGCACGGCGGCAAGGTGCGCGATGTCCTGGCCGCCGCCGCCAGCGGCCCCGCGGCACCGGTGTCCGATTCGCTCACCGACACCACGCCTGCGCAGATCCTGTACACCTCGGGCACCACCTCCGCCCCCAAGGGTGCCGTGCTGACCCATCGCGCGCTGCTGGCCGAATACGTCAGCACCATTGCCGCCTGCGATATCCGCGAATCGGACTACTCGCTGGCCGCGCTGCCGCTGTACCACTCGGCGCAGATGCATGTCTTCCTGATGCCGCTGCTGCTGTGCGGCGGCACCACGCTGATCGCCGACAGCCCCGAGGCCGGCTATTGCCTGCGCACCATCCACGCCGAGGGCATCACCAGCTTCTTTGCGCCGCCCACGGTGTGGATCGCGCTGCTGCGCCATGCGGACTTCGATCCGGCGCGGCTGGGGTCGCTGATCAAGGCCTACTACGGGGCCTCGATCATGCCGGTGCCGGTGCTGCTTGAGCTGCAGCAGAAGCTGCCGGCACTGCATTTCTACAACTGCTACGGCCAGAGCGAGATCGGGCCGCTGGCCACGGTGCTGGGCCCCGACGAACACGCCGGGCGCCCCGCCTCCGCCGGCCGGCCGGTACTGAACGTCGAGACCCGCATCGTCGACGAGACCATGCAGGACGTGCCGCCTGGCGAGTTGGGCGAGATCGTGCATCGCTCGCCGCAACTGCTGACGGAATACTGGGACAAGCCCGAACAGACCGCTGAAGCCTTCACCGGCGGCTGGTTCCATTCCGGCGACCTCGGCTATATGGATGCCGAGGGCTACCTGTACGTGGTGGACCGGATCAAGGACGTGATCAATTCAGGCGGCGTGCTGGTATCGAGCCGCGAGGTGGAAGAGTACCTGTACACCCACGGCGCGGTGGCCGAGGCAGCGGTGTTCGCGCTGCCGCACCCGAAGTGGGTCGAGGCAGTGGCCGCCTGCGTGGTGCGCAAGCGCGGCCATGAAGACGCCGCCGAGGAAGAGCTGATCGCCCATGCGCGCCAGGCGCTGGCGCCGTTCAAGGTGCCCAAGCGCATCGTGTTCGTCGCGGACCTGCCGCGCAACACGGCGGGCAAGCTGCTCAAGCGCCAGCTGCGCGAGGACTACGCGCAGCTGTTCGGCACTTAGTACGGCACGGCTACGCCGTTCTCGACCTTGACGCGGTCGCCGATGCGCATCTGGTAGGCGTTGGACTGCGTCAGCGTCAGGTAGGCGTTGTCGCTGGTGCGCACGCGCACACGGTAAGCCGCGGCCGAGGATCCGGTGCGCTTCTCGACCTCGTTGCCGGCCACCGCACCGGCAACCGCGCCGCCGATGGTGGCCACGGTATTGCCGCGGCCGCCGCCGACCTGGTGGCCCAGCAGTCCGCCCACGATACCGCCGACCACGGCGCCCGCGCCGCTGGTCGAAGGCGGCTGGCCGGGCACCACCTCGATCGCCTCGACCCAGCCGTAGCGCACGCCGTAGGCCTGGTTGCCGTAGTTGTTGCCGTAGCTGCCGTCCGGATATGACTGCTGTGGATACGGCTGCTGGGGATAGCCTTGCTGCGGGTAACCCTGTTGCGGATACCCTTGCTGCGGATACCCCTGCGGGTAGCCCGATGCCTGCGGGTAGCCCTGCTGCGCCGGGTAGCCGCTGATGGTGGTGCTGCCGCCATAGCCGCTGCTGCCGTAGCCGCTGCTGCCGTAGCCGCTGCTGCTATAGCCGCTGCTGCTATAGCCGCCACCGTAGCTGCCGCCGTACCCTCCGCCATAGCCGTTGTCGTAGCCATACGGCGTGGCACACCCGGCCAGCGCACCGGCGCCAAGCACCGCAAGCACAACCGAACGAAGGGGGATGGACATGTCAGGACTCCTGCGCGCTGCGCGTGTTGGGGAATGCGCGCGAGTCTAGGGCCGCCGGCGGCCAGCGGGTGTCACCGGAACTTGTGATTGGTAACTGCCTGTAACCGGCTGGCAGTGCTGGCCTGCCGGGGCTCAGGCGCGCTCGGCGCCGTCGTCGTTGAACTGGGTGATGCGGGCCACGCGGAAAGCGCCGCGCAGCGATTCCAGCTCGGTCCGGTGCAGCATCGCCAGGCGGTTCAGGTAGCGCTCGCCCTTGGCCAGCAGGTGCACCTGCACCACGCGGCGGTCCTCGGGGTTGAGCCGGCGCCTGACCAGCCCCGCCGCCTCGCAGCGGTTGACCAGCGCCACCACGCCGTGCTGCTTTGCCTGCAGCCGCTCCGCCAGTTCGCCGATGGAAGCCCAGTCCTTGTCGGCACAACCGCGGATATGCAGCAGCAACAGGTATTGCTGCACGGTCAGCCCTTCCGCGCGCGCCGCATCTTCGGAAAATCGCAGGAAGCGCCGCAACTGGTAGCGGAAATCGGAGAGGGCCTCGAAGTCGGCCTTGGTAAGCGATGTGGATTTCCGGGACGGGGCGGACTTGCTGGGCATAAGGTGGCGAAAAAGCGCAAAGGAGGAGGTAAGCGCTGTAACAACGCGCAAGACCACGGGCACGCGGCCGGTCCCGCAACCGGGGCGCACGCAATTATAGGGGCCGCGCACCGCGCCGCCAGCACAAACCTGTCCGCCAGGTCGCGTGCCCGACGCACAGTTGCATCGTGCCGGCGTCCGGCTATGGCAGAATCTGTGCGGTTGCAGACACCTTCACCCGTCACCGGAAAACGCACCGATGTTCTCGGAAATCGCTCTCTTCCTGCTGGATACCGTCTTCACCCTGTTCGGCATGGCGCTGTTGCTGCGCGTGTGGATGCAGCTCACGCGGCTGCCTACGCGCAATGCGGTGTCCCAGGGGGTGTTCCAGATCACCGACTGGCTGGTGCGCCCGCTGCGCCGGGTCATCCCCGGGGTGGGCGGCATCGACTGGGCCACGGTAGTGGGTGCATGGCTGACCGCGGTGGTGTTCCTGGTGCTGGTCGCGCTGCTCAGCGGCATCGACCTGCTCGGCTTCCTGCCGGCCATGCTGCTGACCGCCCTGCTCTACGTGCTGAAATGGGCGATCAGCCTGGTGATGTGGGTCACGCTGCTGATGGCGATCCTGTCGTGGGTCAACCCGCATTCGCCGATCACCCCGGCCATCGACCACCTGACCGCGCCGGTGCTGCGCCCGATCCAGCGCGTGGTGCCGCGCCTGGGCGGCTTCGATGTTTCGCCGCTGGTGCTGTTCGTGATCGCGCAGATCCTGCTGATGGTGATCGCGCGGCTGGGCGCCAGCATCTTCGGCATGCACTACTGAGCCAGCGGCGGCTCGGCACATTGTCCAAAATCTTGGACAGTGTATCGAGAATTGACCCTTTTTCTGCTCAGTGTGAAGTCCTACATTACAGGCACCGTGGCGCTTCCGCCACGCACCCTGCCTGAGAAGGACCTCACACCATGAAGACCATCGCCCAACGCCGCAGCCTGGCGCTTTCCCTGCTGTGCGCCGCCAGCCTGTCGTTTGCCGCGGCCGCTGCCCACGCCTCCGAACCCGTTTCCGACATCGCCCGCCTGGACGGCAGCATCGCCCACGTCGGCAAGGCTGATCCGTTCCTGGACGGCGCCAGGATCGGCCGGGCCGATCCGTACACCGATGGCGCCAAGACCACCGACCGCCGCGACGCGTTCACCGACGGCGCCTGAGTCCTGCCCCTTCCCTTGCCACGGCCCCGGCCGTGGCGGCCCGCCAGCGCCCTCAACCCGCCGGACGGGCCTCTCCCTCAGCCTGCCCGCTCGCGGCTGCTTCCGCCCCCATCCCCCCGTCCAGGCCCGCCTCGGGCTCCAGTTCGGACACCATCATCGATTCGATCGCTTCCATGAAGGCCCGCACCTTGCGCGGCTGCAGGCGCCGGTCCGGCAGCAGCGCGAATACGCGCAGCGGCGGCAGCGGGTAGTCCGGCAACACGCGCACCAGCCGCCCCTGCGCGATCTCGGCCTCGCAATAAATGACCGACAGCCGGGCGATGCCCAGCCCCGCCAGCGCGCCCTGCAGGCGCAGTTCGGCGTTGTGGGTCTGCATGCGCGGACGGATCGGCACGGACACGGTCTGGCCGTCGCGGGTGAATTCCCAGACGGTGTCGCCGGGCGTGGTCAGCGTCGGCATATTGGCCAGGTCTTCCGGGCGCAACTGCGCCGGCAGGCTGGCCGCCAGCGCCGGCGCGGCAAACAGGCCGCGTTCGACATGGTAGATGCGGCGCGCCACCGTGCCGGAGTCCGGCAGGTCGGTATCGACGACGACGAAGGCCACGTCAAACCCGTCGCGGATCGGGTCGACCAGGCCCTGGGTGATTTCCACGGCCACGTCCAGCGCCGGGTGCGCCGCCAGCGTGCGGCAAATCACGCCACCCAGCTGCTGGGCGCCGAACTCATAGGGTGTGGCGATGCGCAGCACGCCCTGCACGCGCTCTTCACGCGCCAGCGTTTCCTGGCGAATTTCGCGCAGCCGCGCAAATAAGGGGGCGACATCGCGGTAGACCGCCTTGCCAGCATCCGTGAGGCGCATGCGCCGCGTGGTGCGCTCCAGCAGCTTGGCGCCGATGGCGGTTTCCAGCCGCGCCACCGCGGCCGAGACGCGCGACTTGGGGCAGTCCAGCTGCTCCGCGGCGGCCGTGAACGTCCCCTGCTCGACCACGCAGCAGAACGCCTCCCAATCATTCCATTGGATTGTTTCGTTCACCGGACAATGTTTCCCTGACAAGCTGTAGTTCCCGACGGCAGGCCTACATTATGCTTGAGCGATGCAACAAAAGCCTGTCCCGGCTGGACCGGACGCCTCAGCCCCCGCAGTTCCAGCAGCCCCAGCCCCCGCCGCCCCCACACCCCAGCGCCCGCGCATGCAACTCGCCAGTCACCCGGAAATGGGTCACTGGCGTCTTTCATTGTTCGGCCTGACGCTCGGGCTGGTGACCGGCATCGACTTCTCGTCCACACTGATGATGGGCGTGGCCAGCCAGCATATCCAGGGCGGCGTCGGTGCCGCGCCGGAAGACTACTTGTACGCGATCTCGGCCTACGCGGCCACCGCGGTGCTGATGAACATGGTGCTGGACCAGATCGCGCGCCGCATCACCTACAAGCGCTTCACCATGGGGGCGCTGCTGGTATTTGTCCTGGGCTCGCTGATCTGCGCCGAGTTTGCCAGCCCCACCGGGCTGATCACCGGCAAGGCGGTGCAGGGGCTGGGCGCCGGCGGCCTGTTCGCGGCCTCGCGCATCCTGGTGCAGCTGGTGTCGACGCCGGCAGAGCGCGGCCCGCTGATGCTGCGCTTCGGCGGCGGCGCGTTCTCGATGCTGGCGATCACGCCCTGGCTGACCAGCATCTTCCTGGACGATATCGGCTGGCGCGCGGTGTTCCTGTTCCAGGCCGGCATTGCGCTGCCGGTGCAGCTGTCGGTGGCGCTGACCTACCCGGCCCGCGCGCCGCGCGACCCGCATCCGCCGGTATCGACACTGGACTGGCCCGCCGCCATCGGCGCCGCGCTGGGCGCGCTGGTGTTCCTGCACACGCTGCAGGAGATGCGCTACACGCGCTTCTTCAGTTCGCTGGAAATGCCGCTGGCCGCGCTGTGCGGGCTGGCACTGTTCGCCTTCAGCGGCTGGCGGCTGTATCGCCATCCGGACCCGTGGATCGACTTCTCGCGCCTGGCCGGGCGCCAGTACCTGTACGGACTCGGCTTCTACACGCTGTACTACCTGCTCTCGTCGGCCTGGTCGTTCCTGCTGCCCTCGCTCACGCAGACCGGCCTGGGGCTGACCTTCCGCACCACCTGCATGCTGTTGTCGACCAGCGGCACGGTGTCGGCCATCGGCGCCATCCTCATCACGCTGGGCATGGCGCTGGTGTTCCGCAAGCGGCGCGTGATCGCCATCGGCTTTGTGGTCTACGCGTGCGCGGCGATGCTGCTGTCGCAGCAGTTGATGCCGGGCGCGCCGGACTACGCGCTGGTGCCGGTGGTGCTGCTTGAAGGGCTGACGCCGGTGCTGCTGATGGTGCAGGTGGCGTCGATGACTTACCTGGAAGTGCCGGTCGAGGATTTCTCGCACGCCTACCAGTTCAAGAACGTGTGCAAGCAGATCGCCTCGGCCATGGGCACGGGGCTGGCAAGCGTGTTCATGCAGGACGGCCTGGCGCAGCACCGCACCCACCTGGTGGAGCACATCACCCGCTACAACCCGGTGCTGCAGGCGCCGGATGCGCTCTCGGCAACGAGTCTGGCCAAAATCTCGCTGGAAGTCGACCGCCAGGCCACGCTGCTGGCCGGCATGGACATGCTGCACGGCTTTGCCGTGTTGTGCGTGGTGGCGGCGGTGTTCGTGCTTGCGCAGCGCAGCTTCCGGTAAGGAACCCACGCGCCAGGCGCCAGGCCATGTCCTGGGCCGGTACTGGCGCAATCCCGCCATTTCCTCTACCCTTTCGGCCTTTCCGTGCCAATCCGGCGAACCGCGCCGGGCTACGCAAATGGCCAGCCCCACCGATTCCCGCCAGAACCCGCCGCAAGCACCGCAGACCGCCGACAGCGCCGCCGCCACGCCCGAAAAGCCGAGCGACAGCTATGTGCAGTCCTTTGCACGCGGGCTGTCGGTCATCCGGGCCTTCAACGCGCAGCACCCGGCCCAGACGCTGACCGAGATCGCCCAGGCCAGCGGCCTGACGCGCGCCGGCGCGCGCCGCATCCTGCTGACGCTGGTGGGGTTGGGCTACGTGCAGGCCGACGGCCGCCTGTTCCGGCTGACGCCCAAGATCCTGGACCTGGGCTTCGCCTACCTGACCTCGATGCCGTTCTGGAACCTGGCCGAGCCGATCATGGAGACGCTGTCGCAGCAGGTGCATGAAAGCTGCTCGATCTCGGTGCTGGACGGCACCGAGATCGTCTACGTGCTGCGCGTGCCGGCGCGCAAGATCATGACCATCAACCTGTCGATCGGCAGCCGCCTGCCGGCCTATTGCTCGTCGATGGGGCGGGTGCTGCTGGCCGGCCTGGCCGAGCCCGAGCTCGACAGCGTGCTGCGCGCCACCGACCTGCGCGCGCGCACCAGCCGCACCGTCACCGACGTGGACGCGCTCAAGGCCATCGTCGCCGACATCCGCAAGCGCGGCTGGGCGCTCAACGACCAGGAGCTGGAAGAAGGGCTGGTGTCGCTGGCCGCGCCGATCCGCAACCGCGCCGGCCACACCATCGCCGCCATCAATATCAGCGGCCAGGCCAACCGCACCAGCGCACAGGAGATGCTGGAGCGTTTCCTGCCGCCGCTGCTGGAAGCTTCGGAGAAGATCTCCGGGCTGGTCGGGCTGCGCACCTGAGCGCAGCCGCGGGGATCAGACTGCCGCGGGCAGCTCCACGCTGCCGAACTCGGCCGAGCGCGTGCCATCCAGCGGCCGGTTGCTGGCCCCGAAATACGCAAACGCCACGGACAGCTTGACCGCGTTGGACACATTGCGGCCCGCCGCATGGAACAGCCGGCTGTCGAAGAACAGCACGTCGCCGCGGTGCAGCGCCAGCGGCTGCGCGGCATCCAGCAGGGGCTGGCTGGCCGGGTGGGCTTCGATCAGGAATTCGGCCGGGTCCAGCTGGCCCGGCTCCAGCTTCGCCTGGTGCGACCCCGGGATGACGCGCAGCACGCCGTTGCGCTCGTCCTCGTCGCCCAGCGCCAGCCACACCGTCACCAGTTCCGGCCGGGCAAACGACCAGTAGCGCGTATCGCGGTGCCAGCCGGTCTGGCTGCCGTAGTGCGGATGCTTGGTCATCACGCAGTTGTGGTGCGCCAGCGTGATGCGGGCGGGCTCGCCCAGCAGCGCCTGCACCACCGCCACCAGCTTCGGGTCGCTGGCCCAGCGGCGGAAGACCTCGTCGCGCCCGTAGGCCTGGCGCAGCCGCCTGACCGTGCCGCCGCCGGCGGCATCGCGCGCGGCCGGCGCGCCGGGGTAGCCCAGGTCGGCCTCAAACTCCACCGGCGGCACCGCCGCGGCCAGGTGCTCACGCGTCACCGCCTCCAGCGCCGCGCACGCCGGCTCGTCGGCAAAGCCGCGCAGGATCACGAACCCGTTGGCGTGGAAGGCCTGCACCAGGCGCGGCAGCGCACCGGCATCGGCAGACAGGACGGAGGAAGGCAGGTCGGCGCAGGGGTCCAGCGAGGTCATTGCAGCAGGCGCGGTACAGGCAGCGGAAAGAGGAATGGGAAGGGCCGGTGGCCCGACAGGCTCATGATGCCAGAACCGGCGCAATCTGGCGCAGACGCGGCACCATAACCATGCAGACAGCACCGGGGCACCCACTCTCCGTACGGAAACAGACGGTGCTGCGTGCCGCCCGCGCCGCTACAATGCGCTGGTCTTCACCCGATATTCCCTGCATCCACCCGCTATTTCCACCTTTGCGCCGAGGTCCAACGTGACAGCTCGCCCACGCATCGTCGCTTCGCTGGCCGAGGCCCAGGCCCAGCTGGGCCGCATCGTTCTTGGCAAGCCGCAGCAGGTGCGGCTGGCGCTGGCCTGCATGCTGGCACGCGGCCACCTGCTGCTGGAAGACGTACCCGGCGTCGGCAAGACCACGCTGGCCCATGCGCTGGCGCGCACGCTCGGGCTGCAATACCAGCGCGTGCAGTTCACCAGCGACCTGCTGCCGGCCGACCTGATCGGGGTTTCGGTCTTTGTCCGCGACGCCGGCGAGTTCCGCTTCCATCGCGGCCCGGTGTTCGCGCAGGTGGTGCTGGCCGACGAGATCAACCGCGCGCCGCCCAAGACCCAGAGCGCGCTGCTCGAGGCCATGGCCGAGGGGCAGGTGACCCATGACGGCACCACGCACGTGCTGCCGTCGCCGTTTTTTGTGATCGCCACGCAGAATCCGCTGGAGCAGATCGGCACGCATGCCTTGCCCGAATCGCAGCTGGACCGCTTCACCATGCGGCTGTCGCTCGGCTATCCCGACCCCGCCTTCGAGCGCGTGCTGTACCTGGGCGGCGCCAGCGCGCCGGAGCTGCCGCCGGTGATGGATGGCAGCCAGGTGCTGGCGCTGCAGGAAGCTGCCGCACAGGTGTACGCCAGCCCGGCGCTGGTGGACTACGTGCTGGCGCTGGTGCAGGCCACGCGCAGCCACGGTGGCTTTGCCGCGGGACTGTCGCCGCGCGCGGGGCTGGCGCTGCTGGCCTGCGCGCGCGCCTGGGCCCTGCTGGCGCAGCGCAACATGGTGCTGCCGGAAGACGTGCAGGCGGTCTTCACCGCGGTGGCCGCGCACCGGCTGCTGCCGGCCGGCGCGGGCGGCCACGCCGCCGTTGCCGGCGAACTGGCCGCGCTGCAGGCCGGCGTGGCCATTCCCTGAAGGCCATGGCGGCGCGCAAAAGCGTGCTCCGCGGCGCGCCGGTCATGACGCAGTGCCGCACGGCGGGCCGGCGCCCTACCGGCGGCATACTGCTGCTGGACCGCCGCCACCTCTATATCCTGCCCACCCGCGGCGGCGTCGGCTTTGCGGTCGTGCTGGTGGCGATGCTGCTGACTTCGCTGAACTACAACATCAGCCTGGGCTTTGCGCTGACCTTCCTGCTGGCCGGCATCGGCATGGCCTGCATGTGGCTGGCCTACCGCAACCTGCTCGACCTCGCCGTGGCCGCGGGCCCGGCGGCGCCGGCTCACGCCGGGCAGGATGCCGTGTTCCAGCTGCGCATCGACAACCGCGATGCCGACGCGCGCATCGGCATCGAGGCGCGCGTGCCGACGCTGCCAAACGTGGCAACCGCCATGCTGACGCTCGATGGCAACTCCGGCGGCATGCTCGCCCTGCACGTGCCGACTGCGCGCCGGGGCCGGCTGGTGCTGCCGCGCGTGGCGATCGCCAGCCGCTTTCCGTTCGGCCTGTTCCGGGTCTGGAGCTATGCGGACCTGGACCTGTCGACGCTGGTCTATCCCGCCCCGGAGCCTGACGCCCCGCCACCGCCTGCCGCATATCGGCCCGACGCTGGCGATGGCGTGCACACGGCCGCGAGCGCGGCAAGCAGCGACGACGGCATCGACCAGCTGCGCCGCTACCGCAGCGGCGACCCGCTGCACCGCATCGCCTGGAAGCACAGCGCGCGTACCGGCCGCTGGCTCAGCCGCGCCGGCGATCCGCCGCAGCAGCCGGCGCGCTGGCTGGACTGGCACGCACTCCCGGCCGGCATGGAGGCGGAAGCGCGGCTGTCGCGCCTGTGCGCGTGGCTGCTGGCCGCCGGTGACGATGCCGAGATCGGCCTGCGCCTGCCCGGCGTAGAACTGCCGCCGGCGCGCGGCGCCAGCCACCGGCGCGCCTGCCTGGAAGCGCTGGCGTTATGGCCGCAACGGCCCGCGGCCTGCCGCGCCGGAGACCGGGCGTGAAACCCGTCGCGCGGCCGCTGCAGCATGACGACCATGGGCTGCTGCTGGGCCAGCTGGCGCTGGTGCTGGCGCCGCAGGCACGCACGCTGCCAGTGGCGGTCAGCCTGCTGCTGCTGCTGCTGCTGGGCTGGCGCTGGCTGCTGTGGCGGCGGCGGGCGCCGCTGCCCTCGCGCTGGATGCTCGGCATCACCGCGGTCATGGTGCTGCTGGTGGCCAGCGCGCTGGTGTGGCAGGACGGCGGCGGCATGGGGCGCGAGCTCGCCGTGGCGCTGCTGGGCGCCTTTGTCATCCTCAAGCTGCTGGAATGCCGCGCGCTGTCGGACGCGACGCTGGTCACGCAGCTGTCGTTCTACCTGCTGCTGACGCTGTACCTGTCCGACCAGCCGTTCTGGCTGGCGCTGTACAGCCTGGCAATCGGCGCCTGGGTGCTGCGCAACTGGCTGTTGCTGCACCACCCCGAGGCGCGCAGCCGGCTGGCGATCTGGCCGCTGCTGGGACGCATGGCGCTGCTGGGCCTGCCCTGGGCGCTGGCGCTGTTCGTGCTGTTCCCGCGGCTGGAGCATCCGCTGTGGCAACTGCCGCAATCGGCGCCGCGCGGCACTACCGGCATCAGCGACACCATGCGGCCGGGCAGCGTCGGGCAACTGATCCGTTCGCCCGAAGTCGCCCTGCGTGCCGAGGTCGCCGGCCCGCCGCTGCCCGCCGCAGCGCTGTACTGGCGTGCGCTGGTGCTGTGGGAATACGACGGCACCACCTGGCACCCGTCGCGGCAGCGCCGGCAGCAACTGGCGCCCGCGCCCGCCGGTGGCAACACGGAAGGCATCGACATCAGCATTACGCTCGAGCCCAGCCAGCAGCGCTGGCTGTTCGCGCTGGACCGCGGCCAGGCGCTGTCCGCCGGCGTGGACGCCGCCGCCACACCCGACGGCGAATTCATGGTGCGCCGACCGGTGGACCAGCGCATGCGCTATCGCACGCATTCCACGCTGTCCCCCGCGCCCGAAGCGCTGACACCCGCCACGCGCCGGCTGGCCCTGAGCCTGCCAGACGGCAATCCGCGCGCCCGTGCGCTGGCCGCCCAATGGGCCGACCGCCATGCCGATCCCGCCGCGCGCGTGCAGGCCGCGCTGCGGCTGTTCGCGGCGGCGCCTTTTGCCTATACGCTGAGCCCGCCGCCGCTGGGCAGCGAACAGGTCGACAGCTTCGTGTTCGACACCCGGCGCGGCTTCTGCGAGCACTACGCCAGCAGCTTCGTCTTCCTGATGCGAGCCGCCGGCGTGCCCGCGCGCGTGGTCACGGGCTACCAGGGTGGCGAGTACAACCCCATCGGCAACCACTACGTGGTGCGCCAGTCCGATGCGCATGCCTGGGCCGAGGTCTGGCTCGACGGCCGCGGCTGGGTGCGCGTGGACCCGACCAGCGCCGTTGCCCCGGGCCGCATCGAACAGGGGCTGGATGCGGTGGTGGGCAGCGAAGCCGCGGACTGGCGGCCGTCGCAGCAACCGGCATGGCTGAAGGACCTGCGCTGGGCCTATGAAGGCGTCGTCTACACCTGGCAGCGCTGGGTGCTGCAGTACGACCATGCGCAGCAGCAGCGGCTGCTGCTGGCACTCGGCGCCGGCGTGGGCGCCGGGCAGTTGCTGGCCGGCGTGCTGGGCGCACTGTGCCTGCTGGCGCTGGTGCCGCTGTGGCGGCGCCGCGGGCCGGCAGACCCGGTCGATGCGGCCTATGCCCGCTTCTGCGCCCTGCTGGCCCGCCACGGCTGCGAGCGCGCCCAGGCCGAAGGACCGCAAGACTTCGCCGCGCGCGCCAGTGCGCGGCTGCCGCGCGCGGCCGACGCGATCGCTGCCGTCAGCGCCGCCTATGTCGGCTTGCGCTACGGCAACCTGCCGGCCGCGGGCCATGCGCAGGCGCTGGCAGCGATGCGGGCAGGCATTCGCCATATCGCCGCGGCGTTGCGGCATTAAGCCCCCGCCAACCACGCCGGCCGACACGCCCTGTCGGGATTAGCTTCGTTTGATATAATTACATATGTAACTATATCGAATGTAACCGATCCGCCGCTCGCGTGGATCGCAACGCCTCCCGCCATGTCTTTCGAACAACGCATCGACCGCTTCTGCGCCAGCCATCCCGAGGCCCCGCGCGACCTGATCCTGGCCTCCAGGCTGCTGCTGCGCACCGCGCGCCTGCTGCGCGGCCATATCGACCAGGCGCTGGCCCCGTTCGAACTGGACATGAGCCAGTACCTGCTGCTGAGCATGCTTGCCGTCGACGAAAACCGGCCCAGCATGCCGTCCGAGCTGGGCGCCACGCTGGACGCCACGCGCACGCAGATGACGCGGTTGCTGGACGGCCTGGAAGCGCGCGGGCTGCTGCGCCGGCGGGCGTCGGCCAGCGACCGGCGCAGCCTGGAGCTGACCCTGACCCCGGCCGGCCGCCGGCTGCTGGAGCGCGCCGCGCCGGCGGTGCATGGCGCCTACGGCGAGGCCTGGGCGCCGCTCGGCGCAGGTGGCCTGGCCGGCGCCACGCGTGCGCTGACCCAATTGCACCAGACCCTGGAGGGGCTCCAGCCATGAATCCCGGCTCACCCTGGCAGCCTCTGTGGCGATTGCGCGTCAGCATGCGGTGGCTGCGCTGGCTGAGCCACAGGCAGCGCCAGACCCTGCTGATGATGCTGCTGGCGCTGGCCACCGGCGTAGAGTTCCTCGAGAACATCATGTTCGTGTTTGCCTCCAGCCATATCGTCGGCGGCCTCGACGCCGACCCGCGCAGCTTCGCGCTGGTGCAGGCGGCCTACGCCGTGGGCAGCATGCTGATGATCCTGAAGCAGCAATGGCTGTCGCGCCGGTTCGGCTACCGCTACTACCTGACGGGGGCGCTGCTGCTGTTCATGGCGGGCACGGTCGTGGCCGCAACCAGCCATGCGCTGCCGCAGATGGTGGTGGCGCGCTTTATCCAGGGTGTGGGCGGCGGCGCGCTGTTCACCAGCTGTCGCATCCTGGTCAACGTGCTGTTCGGCCCGACGGCGCGCCCGCGCGCCACCCGCATTTTCATGATCGGCATCTTCTCGGCGTCGGCGCTGGGCCCGGCCTTCGCCGCCGAGCTGATCGACCATGGCGTATGGCAGGACGTGTTCTACGGCGTGCTGCCGTTCGCCGCGCTGGCCACGCTGGGTGCCTGGCTGCTGCTGCCGGATGCGGAGCCGCGCACCGATACCGGCGGCCCCGCGCTCGGGCCGCTGCTGCTGTTCGGCGCCGCCATCGTGACCTTGCAGGCGGCGCTGACCGAGGCGCGCTTCGACGTGTTCTCGCACCCGCTGCGGCTCGCGCTGGTGGCCGCCGCGGGCCTGGCGCTGCTGGCCGTGTTCCTGTGGCACCAGTGGCACCACAGCGAACCCGTGCTGCACCTGCGCGCCCTGCGCCACCCGGTGTACCTGACCGGCCTGGCGATGTACTTCGTGTACTACATGATCAGCAACCTGAGCGGCTACCTGTTCCCGATCTACGCCGAGCAGGCGCTCAAGATCCCGCTGGCGGCCACCGGCTGGCTCAACACCTTTGCCGCGCTGGTCAGCCTGGCCGGCATCTTCGTCTACCTGCAGGTGGCGCCGCGCCTGACGCGCAAGAAGCCGCTGATGGTCGCCGGCCTGGTGCTGATGGCCGCCACGGCATGGTGGTTCTCGCAGATGCCGCCCGACGCCGGCCCGCCGGCGCTGGCATGGGGGCTGGTCGGCAAGGGCCTGTTCGGCGTGCTGGTGATCATCCCCATTGCCGGGCTGACGTTCCGGGCGCTGGATCCCGATGAATTCGCCCATGGCTACCGCAGCAAGAACCTGATGCGGCAGGTCGCCAGCTCCTTTGCCTCGGCGCTGGGTGCGGTGCTGCTGCAGAACCGCCAGTTCGCGGTGCACGACAGCCTGCTGCACGCGGTGGGCCAGCGCCCCGCCGAAACCGAACACTGGATGGCTGCCATGCAGGCGGCATTGGCCGCGCGCGGCTTCGATGCGGCGCAGGCCCACCTGGGCGCGCTCGCGCAACTGAGCGCGCTGATCGAGCAGCAGGCCAGGCTGATTGCCTGCGAGGATATCTATCGGCTGATTGCGGTGCTGGCGCTGGGCGCGGCGGCGTACATGCTGCTGCAGCGGCGGCTGCCCTGAAGCCCGCGCGAGCGGCTATGCGCAAGCGGTGCGACGACTGGAACTACTGCGGAACAGACGCGGAATCTTGGGGAGAAGCGAAGGCACCGCGCACGAGGCGATGGCGCGGACGGGTCGCAGTGCCGGCGGATGCGGCACCGGCGAAGTACCTGCTCAGAACAGCGACAGCTGGCGCATGCCGAAACCGATGGTCTCTTCCACGCGCGCACGGGCATGGGCCAGCGAGCCTTCTGCGCCAGAGTAATTGCCGGCGGCCCAGTGGTAGACCACGGGGATATCGCCGCGCTCGGACAGGCGCACTTCGCCAAGCTTGTCGCCGCGTTCGTTGCGGTAGAAGTGTGAGCGATAGCCGCGCTCCCAGTGGGGGGCGACAACCTTCTTGCGCCGCCGGGGCTTCGGCGCGGAGCCGGCGGTGGACGTCGTGGACGTCAGTCGCCGCGCTCTATCGGTACCCGGCGTGATGGCGCGGGTGAAATCCAACTGCATAGACTTCCTCTTTGTCGATTCAGCAGAACCAGGGTCGGCGGGGGCTGCCGCCGCATGCTTCGTGCATCGCAGTCGAGATAATACCTGCTGGCGCGCTTTCTGTAAGCAGTTCGTTGCGCTGAATCCCGCCTCCGGCAAGGCTTAGCGGGCCGTATACCGGCTTCGTATACGTGTCGGTATACGTCGGGGTATACGGCCCGCGCGGGCAACAAAGCCTTGCCAGTTAACGGCTTGCGGGCAGTCTGGCGTGCCCGCGGCAATCAGCCCAGGTCGAGCGGAATGAAGATGCGCGCCTCGTCGCGCTGCACCAGCAGTGCCACCTGCTTGCCCGATTTCGATACCAGCGACTTGAGCTGCTCGGCCGAACTGATGGGCGTGCCGTTGAGCGACAGGATCACGTCACCCGGCTGGATGCCGACGCGCGCAGCGGGACCGGCCACGTCCTCGACCACCAGGCCGCCGTCGATGCCGCTGTCACGCTTCTCTGCCGGCGTGAGCGGGCGCACCGCCAGCCCCAGCCGGCCGCCAGCCTCGCTGCTGCCGCCCTTCTGTGCGACGGCCCGGTCCTTGGCCGTGCCCACCGTCACCGACAGCGTCATCGGCTGGCCCTTGCGGATGATCTTCAGCGAAGTCTGCGTGCCCGGCTTGATATCGGCCACGTGCTCGGGCAGGTCGCCCGAATGGTCGATCACGTCATTGTCCAGCTGCATGATGACGTCGCCGGGCTTCAGGCCAGCGCGCGCGGCCGGGCTGTCGGGCTCGACCGAGTTGACCAGCGCACCGGTGGGCTTGGGCAGCCCGAACGATTGCGCCAGCGCCTGGTTCACCTCCTGCACGCTGATGCCGAGGCGCCCGCGCGTGACCTTGCCATGCGCCACCAGCTGCTGCTGTACCTTGGTGGCCACGTCGATCGGGATCGCGAACGACAGGCCCTGGTAGCCGCCGGTCTGGCTGTAGATCTGCGCGTTGATGCCGACCACCTCGCCGCGCTGGTTGAACAGCGGCCCGCCCGAGTTGCCGGGATTGACGGCAACGTCGGTCTGGATGAACGGCACATAGGTATCGTCCGGCAGCGAGCGCGACTTGGCGCTGACGATGCCCGCGGTCACCGTGTTCTCGAAGCCATAGGGAGAACCGATCGCCAGCACCGGCTCGCCCACGCGCACCCGCGAAGGATCGCCCAGGCGCACGGCCGGCAGGTTCCTGGCATCGATGCGGATCACGGCCACGTCGGTCTGCGGATCGCTGCCGAGCACCTTGGCCTTGAACTCGCGGCGGTCGGTCAGCTTGACGGTGACCTCCTGCGCGCCGTCGACGACGTGCGCATTGGTCAGGATCAGCCCGTCCGGGCTCACGATAAAGCCCGAGCCCAGTCCGCGCACCAATTGCTGCTGGCCGCCCTGCGGACCCTGGAGCTGCGGCCCGAAACGCTTGAAGAACTGGAACAGGGGATCGTCCGGATCGATGCCCGGCGGCATCTGCGCCGAGGTGCGCTGGGCGCGCGCGGTGACGCTGATATTGACCACGGCGGGCCCGTACTGTGCCACGATGCCGGAGAAATCCGTCGGTGCGGCCACGGCGGCCACCGGCTGCGCAGGCGCGGCGGCTGGCGCAGGTGCCGCGTACCCCGGCGTGATGACTTCCTTCTGCAGATAGGCATAGCCGCCGCCAAGGGCGGCAAGGGCCGCGATACCAACGGCCGTGCGAGCAATGGTCTGGCGCATCATGTGTGGTTCCTTTCCTTGTGCATCAGGCGTCGGCATTTTGCGACGCAACACGGTCATGCTAGCGACCCAGACTTAAAACAGACTTAAGGGTCAGCACCTGGCCATGCACGGGCGTATCGAGCACATTTCGGGAAATGAAAATTTATATTGCGCACAATCTAATTGCGTCTAATATATCATCATGGAACGCAACACGGACCCCTCCCCAGATTTGCTGTTACTGGATCGCCAGCTGTGCTTTGCGCTGTATTCGAGCTCACTGGCCATGACCAAGTTGTACAAGCCGCTGTTAAGTGAGCTTGGACTTACTTATCCGCAATACTTGGTGATGCTAGTGTTGTGGGAGGCAGAAACGCTGACGGTCTCGGAACTCGGCGCGCGGCTGGCGCTGGACTCGGGGACGCTGACGCCGCTTTTGAAGCGGCTGGAGACGGCGCGGCTGGTCACGCGCACACGTGACGCAGCCGACGAACGGCGGGTGCTGGTCAGCCTGACCGACTCCGGCCACGCATTGCGCCAGCGCGCAGCGCGTATTCCTGAACAGATGTTGTGCGCCACGCAGTGCCCGGTCGAAGAGATCCAGGCCCTGACGCAGCGCCTGCATGCACTGCGGTCGACGCTTGAACAGGCGCGGACCGATTCCAGCCTGCCGGACTGACGGCAAGCATTGATACGCCCCTCTCGGGCAACAAACCGGAGCCTTAGATGAAACTCGAAAAAGTCGTTTATACCGCCCATGCCACCGCCACCGGCGGCCGTGACGGCCGTGCCACCACGTCCGACGGCCAGCTCGACGCCAAGCTGGCCGTGCCCAAGGAAATGGGTGGCGCCGGCAATGGCCTGAATCCGGAACAGCTTTTTGCTGCCGGCTATTCGGCCTGCTTCCTGGGCGCCATGCGCTACGTGGCCGGCCAGCAGAAGATCACCGTGCCCGCCGATGCCACGATCGAAGGCGCGGTCGGCATCGGCCCGATCCCTCAAGGCTTCGGTATCCAGGTCGAACTGAAGATCTCGCTGCCGGGCTTCGAGCGCGAGGCTGCCGAAAAGCTGGTCGAACAGGCGCACCAGGTGTGCCCGTACTCGAACGCGACGCGCGGCAATATCGACGTGACGCTGACTGTGGTCTGATTCTGCAGGCATGGAAAAGGCCGGTATCGCGAAGGCGATACCGGCCTTTTTGTTTTGTCGCCCTGCGGCTACTGGGCCGGCTCGCCTGTTGGCAGTTGCGCGCAAAATGCGCGCTTCTGCTTCGAACTCAGGCGTTTGATCTCGATTTCCGCCTTCAACGCTTCGGATTTCGTGTCGAAGCGCAGTTGGCCCAGGACGCGTATCGGCTTTCGCGATCGCGTGTATTTAGCGCCTTTTCCGGACAGATGCTCGGCGAAGCGGCGGGCAACATCGGTCGTGATCCCGGTGTAGATGGAATCGCCGGTGCATTCGAGCAGATAAAGGTACCAGGCGCTGTCAGCCGACATGGATGGGTAATGGGGATTCAGCGGTAATGGTATTACGCCGGAGCGGCGGCGGCGAGCCATTCCATCTTGCGCCGCGCCAAAGCAAAAACCCCCAGCCTTTTGGGGCTGGGGGTTCTGCAGTATAAGAGCCTGGCGATGACCTACTTTCACACGGGAATCCGCACTATCATCGGCGCGGAGCTGTTTCACGGACCTG
>NZ_JBYSXC010000042.1:0-720 GCF_058781795.1 Cupriavidus sp. FW306-1B-F12B | reverse complement strand
TTCGCGCTGGCGGTTGCCTATGTCGATACCAACGCCAAGGAAGTGGCCTACACCAGCGCCAACCGCGGCCGCTACCTGGGCAAGGCCACGGCCTGGGCCTCGATCACCAAGACTTTCTAATCATTGCCGCAGGCCGGGCGGGCAGCGCCGGCCTGCCCCGAGGAGAAATCGGATGAAACTCATCATCGCAGTCATCAAGCCGTTCAAGCTCGACGAAGTGCGCGAAGCGCTGTCGGACGTGGGCGTGTCCGGCATTACCGTGACCGAAGTGAAAGGCTTCGGCCGCCAGAAGGGCCACACCGAGCTGTACCGCGGCGCCGAATACATCGTCGACTTCCTGCCCAAGGTGAAGATCGAGGTGGCGGTGCCCGACGACGTGGTCGAGCGCGCCATCGAGGCGGTCGAGAAATCGGCCCGCACCGGCAAGATCGGCGACGGCAAGATCTTCGTGGCACCGATCGAGCAGGTCATCCGCATCCGCACCGGCGAGACCGGCGGCGATGCCCTGTGACCCGAGACAGCACATCACAAGAGGTTAAGCACATGAAAACCTGGTTCAAGCGATTCCTGACGGCCGGCGCGATGGCGCTGGCCATCGGCACGGCGGGCGTGGGCATCTCCACGCCGGCCGCCGCACAGGACAAGCCGGCCGCCGAGGCATCTGCCCCGGCCGCCTCCGCCGCCCCCGCCGCAGCCGCTGCCGAAGCGTCGGCGCCGGCT